>JBKCUU010000057.1:0-33253 GCA_046318155.1 Bdellovibrio sp.
CCGGGAATTCCGCCCCCCCCCCGGGGCTTTTCTAAAGCCCGCTGCTCCCCGTCGAGCAGCGGCGCCTTTGCCTGAAGGGATCTTTTGTTTTAATCAACCAAGCTGAACAGATATTAACCGACGAGTTTCAATGCCATGCCAGGGAAAGTGTTCGCCTGAGCCAGCACCGAAACCGCCGCTTGCTGAAGAACTTGGGCAGAAGCCATCTCAGCAGACTCTTTTGCCACGTCGGTATCGCGGATACGTGAATTAGCCGCCGACAAGTTTTCATACTGGATATCTAAGTTCGATGTCGTTGCATTCAATCGACTTTGCACAGCACCGAAGTTGGCGCGAAGTTTACCGATTTTTTCAAGAGCATTGTCGACCGATACTAAACTCTCTCGAGCCGACGCCTTGTCTTGCATACTGATTCCTTCTAGACCTAATTCACCTGATGTTGCGTTGGCATCGAGAGAATAAGAGATCGTGTTTTCCTCACCGGCAAATGGGCCGATGTGAAAGGTCATCTCTCTGCCCGATCCGTCAAGAAGGTTCCTGTCACCAAACCGAGTTGTTTTGGCAATACGGTCGGCCTCCGCAATCAACTGATTGGTTTCTTCTTGTAAAAAGCCGCGTTCTTTGTCGCCGATGGTATCAGATGCGCCCTGAATGCCCAACTCTCGCAAACGGATCGCGATGTTGGTAATTTCGTTCAGTCCACCTTCAGAAATCTGAATGGATGATACCGCGCTGAAAGCATTGTTTCGAGCCATGGCCACCCCTCGGATTTGACTGCGCAAAGACTCAGAGATCGCAAGTCCGGCGGCATCATCTGCGGCACTCACGATACGTGATCCCGAGGCCAAGGCTTGTGTCGCATGGTTCATGCGGCTTTGCTGTTTACCCAGCACTCGCTGGGCAGAAATCGAAGGCAGATTCGTTTGTATTCTTAAGCCCATAAAACAGTCCTCCCAACAGACTTGCGCAATCAGAGTTGCGACTAATGACCTTTGTTTAATTGGAGGCCCTGCAAGCCTTGTGGTGACAGACACTCGGCTTGCAGGATTCTTCGAGGAGGACTTTCAGAAATTCTCGTTTGCTTGACTGCGCCGAGGTTTCTTTGGGTCGATCTCTTTGTCTCCAACGTGTTTAACTACCAACCCACTTCTCGGCCTTGGTCTGGGAACCTTGAGGACCTTGGTCTAGTCTAGTTTATAACGCGACGCATCTTGTATTTGATATTGCAACAGAAAGAGCAAAGTAATTTTTTTTAGACCAAGGTCTAGTTTGACTCAAGCTGAGTCAAAAAAAGGAGAGCCCGTTGCCAGCCCTAGAAGGGTGCTCCAAAAAGGGAAAACCCGATCTCTTTTGAGAGGAGTCGGGTCTTGTCTTGTTCTTTTTGAGCTTTGGCGGGGTCAACAGGAGCCTGAAGAGCTGTGGTTAGGCCAGGAGTTTCAAAACATTCAGGGGGAACTGGTTCGCCTGCGCAAGAACCGCCACTTGGTATTGCTGAAGCGCTTGCTTCTTGAACATCTCACTCGTCGCCTCGGCAAAGTCGGTGTCTGCGATGCGCGAGTGCGCCGCCTGCAAATTTTCGTGTTGAACGGCGGCGTTGCTGACGACGCTCTCGAGCCTTGATTGAATGGCGCCAAAATTAGCTCTTGCTTTAGCAAGAGTCGTGAGTGCCGAATCAAGCGACTCTAATGAATCGAGCGCCTCACTTCGGTCATCAACCGATAGGCTCGACACTCCGAGACCACTCGCGGTGGTATTGGTGTTCGACTCATACTTAATCACATTCTCTTCGCCTTTATAGGCGCCGACCTGAAATTCAAAACTCTTGCTGTCGCCCGAGAGCAATTTGTGAGAGCCAAACTGCGTGGTTTGCGCAATCCGATCGACTTCGCTTCGAAGTTGCTTAAACTCCATATCCAGCAACTCCCGCTCTTGATCGTCAAAAGTGTCGCTCGCTCCCTGCACAGACAGCTCGCGCATTCGAATCAGAATATTGTTTTGTTCGTTCAGCCCGCCCTCGGCGATTTGCACAAAAGAAATCGCGTTGTCTGCATTCATCTGCGCCGCGCGTGTCCCTTTTATTTGCCCCCGCAACCGTTCAGCAATGGCAAAGTCACCGGCGCCAACCGTCGGGTCAGAAAATCGACTGCCAGAAGCCAATTGCTTCAGGTTACTTTCAACTTTTCGTTGCGATTGGACCAATTGCCGTTGCGCCGCAATCGACGCGAGGTTGGTATTAATTCGTAGTCCCACGTGAAAAACCTCCTTGATAAGGAGGAGTCAAAACACCTTGTTTCCGGGCCTGGACCTTAGGCTGTCACACCCAAGTCCTTGAGTCCCGTTCGCCCACAGATTCGACCCTTAAAGAACCTTCTAACGCAGTCTTCATACTATTCGGCGCAGCGCGTCAAGACTTTAGGATTATTTAGGTTTTTAGGAATTACCAGGTGCAAGTTCGAGCAAAGATTGGGGTTTCTCAAATTGAGACCGAGGCCTCGCCTTTGGCCCTGATGAGGACACGCCCTAAACAAGTCTTCCATTTTCGATTTTCTGAACTCTCTGGGCAAGGGCTTTGAGATCACGGTCATCGTGCGTGACCAAAAGTGCCGGAATTTTTTCTTCAAGCAAAACTTCTCGAACCAGTTCGCGGGCTTCAGCTCGCAAGTTTTCATCCAAGGCCGAGAAGGGTTCGTCTAAAAGCAAAAACCGGGGCCGGCTCATCAAGGCCCGCGCCAGAGCCACCCGCTGCTTCTCCCCGCCTGAGAGCAACTGCGCCTTGCGGGTCAAGCAACTCTTCAGACCCAACCGCTCGGATAGCCGCGAAAGCTGCGCTTTGGTATCAGCCTTGCTCAAGCTTTTGGCTTCGGCCGCGAAGAGAATATTTTCTTGAGCGGTCAAATGCGGAAATAATTCGTAGTTTTGAAAGACGACGCCCAGATTTTTCTTGGCGACCGGGAGCTTGGCCAAGTCTTGATCCTTGAATATCCAACTAAGCCTGGAGCACTCTTCTAGACCCAGCAGAACTCGAAACACCGAGGTTTTGCCCGAGCCACTCGGCCCCCACAGAGCCGTTACTCCAGAATCCAAAATCTCCCAGCGCGGAATCTCGAGCTTGAAACTTCCGTAATCACGGATCAGATCCTTAACGACCGACATCTCCCAGCCTCCAAAAAAAAGTAAACAACAGTCCGCCCGAGAACAAAATGAGAAAGCCAACGCCCAAGCCCGCCTCGATCCGGTAGCTCGACATCAAAGATTCAGAGAGCAGAGCCCAATTCAAATTTTGCGAGAGCAGCACTCGGCCCATTGCAAACTCACCAAACGCCCATAGACTCGAAATACCCGCAAGCACGCAGGCTACCTGCCAAATTTGGGGCCTGATCACCCGCCGCCAAATCAAAAAATCACTGGCCCCTAAAGTTTGGGCCGTCAAAATTTGCCCTTCAATTGACTCTAGCTTTCGATCAAGACCCAAGCGAAACAGGGGCAAGAAAAATAAAAAGGCCAAGACAACCGCGTATGTGATCAGGGGATACTGATCGCCGATGCCGAGAAAAGCAAAACCCAGCAGCACCGTGCTAGGCGCAAGCCATGCTCTTGCGATGCGCGTGATGTGGTTGCGCGGAAATCCGAGCGAGAACAATAAAAACAGCACTAAACATAAAAGGCCAGTCGCCAAAGAAATCAAAACACTTGGCACCATCAACTCCAGCAACTGCTCCCAAAGACCGTCGATTTGATCAATGGCAAGATAGGCTTCTGGCAAATTTCGAACAAGTGGAAACCAAAAAAGCAAAACATAAAGCGCGCAGCCGGCCAGCCCCCAGCGACTTTTGAGCACGTGCAAGCGTTCGGCCCGGTGGGCCTCAAGTCGCACCTGACTTCTAGGCAAAAAGAGAAACAGCGCCATAATGGCGAGTTGGATCAAGCCAAGCCCGAGAGCCTCGCCCATTTGACTCGAGACTCTGATTTTTTCATAAATGAGAACTTCTATGTTTGTCGCGCGTCCGCCTCCGATCACAAGAGGGATCGAAAAGTTGGCAAAGCAAAATGAAAAAATCGCGACGCCGACCGAGACAAGATCTAAAAAAACGAGACGAAGCGACCTTCGAAAAAACAAGAACCGCGAAGATCCCAACACAAGTGCTGCTTCAGAAAGACCCTGCAACTTTGTTTCAAAAATCCGCGCGAGCAGCACGGCGGCGAGCCCCGCATTCAAAAAACCTTGGACAAGAACAACGCCGATCAATCCCACCGGAAACGGATCAACCCAAGTTAAAAAAGACAAAAGAACAAATAAAGGCGGAAGCAAAGATGGCAGCAGCAAGAGCCAAGACAGCAAACCCTTGAACCGCTCTTGGACCTGCCAAAGCCCGAGCATCAATGGGATTGCCGCAAACAGCGCAACGATCGAAGAGCCCAGTCCCTGAAGAAGTGAATTTTTAAGTGCCCATAAAAGTTCAGAGCCCTCGGGCAAACTGAAACTTGCAATTTGGCGGGTCAGCAAAAGATAGGGAAGGGCCAGCAGCAGTAAGGCGAGGAACAAAATTCCCCTGCTCATCTCTTACTCCATCCGGCGCAGAGCCGACCACTTTCGCAGCAAGCGCTCGCGCTCCGCCTGCGATGGAACAATCTCATAGGGGCGAAGCTTGTACGGAGGGATCTCACCAAAAATCGTTCCGTCTTTGACGGCCTTAATGACGGGGAACATGTAGTTCTTCTCCATCACGACTTTTTGGCCTTCTTTAGAAAGAACCAACTCGGCAAACTTTTGGGCCAAATCACATTGTTGGCAATTGGCAGGGATCCCCATAAATTCAAATTGCAGGGGATGGCCTTCGTTCAGTTCAACGGCCACAACATCCAGATTTTTTTCTTCAACTTTATGGTAGACCGGCGATGTTGTGTAACTAAACACCGTCATCGCTTGCGCTTTGGTGAAGAGCCCGTAAGCCATTGACCAACTTGTCGAATACGCTTTCACCTGCGCGTTGAATCTTTTGAGATACTCCCAAGCTCCCTCTTCACCGCGAATATCGATTAACCAAAGCAAAAACTGCAAACCAGGCGATGAGGTTCGCGGATCCTGCATTGATATCTGCCCTTTCCATTCAGGCTTCAAAAAATCGTCTAAGTTTTTTGGAAACTGCGCGAGCTCTGATTTGCGAAAAACAAAACTCATCACGCCGAAATCGTAAGGCACAAATTCAGGCTGCGCCAAAGCGGGCTTGGCCTCGTCTTCAAAATCAAGCCCTTGAACAGAGATGGGCTTCCAGTTAATCCCGGCCGTTGCCATCTCGAGGTCAAATTGATCAAAACCCAATACGATATCGGCGCCAACGCGCGCCTCGGACTTCAAACGCTGCATCAAAATAGTCGAGTCAGCACCATCAAAAAATTCGACTCGGCAATGGCACGTTTGCTCAAACTGAGTCCGCAGCCAAGGACCGGGACCCCACTGGGCAATAAACGAAGACGACGCAAAGACGCGCAAGACAGGTTTTGTTTCTTTCGAAGGGTCGCGGCTATTTTTTACAAAAAGGGCCAAAAACAAAACCGCAAAAATGACCACCAAGAACGAGAGGAAATGTTTCATGTTACCACCAGATCCCGCGGCGGCGTTTGAAGAAGTAGTAATCAAATCCCAGACAGCGGCCCGCACCGATCCAAGCTAGTAACAAATGGGTCGCCATCAATAAGCGCGCAAGCTCATCATTTCCTGGTCCCGCCAACACCAATTGATTGAGCGCCATCAGCGCCGCCAAAATCGCGATCGGACGAACAACGTAACCAAGTAAATAAGAGATCGCGATGGCGAACTCGAGCCCCACGACGACAAACGCAAAAGTTTGCCAGTGCGGAATAAAAACCGAATCGATCACATTTTTATACCAGAGAGGAGCTTGCAGAGCGGGAAGGATCTCGGCAATTTCACCCGCTAAGCGAGGCCGAATGAGATAATCTGAATTAAATTTAAGCAGGGCTGCTTGCAAATACGTGTAACCCAAAAAAACACGCAAGAACGACAAAGGAACTAAATGACCGACGTATTTAACGCTCTCAAAAAACGCTGCAAACATAATGGCTCATTTGACCCCACGGCGTGGACACAGGTCAAACAAGAAGCAGTGATCGCACTGTGGGTTACGAGCTTTGCAAACTTGGCGCCCATGAAAGATCAGCAGGTGAGAAATCAAAATCCAATCCTCATGTCGAATTTGTGGCTGCAAATCACGCTCGATAATGACGGGGTTTTCAGACTTGGTCCAACCAAACCTGAAGGAGAGTCGTCCTACATGCGTGTCGACGACGATTCCGCTGGTCATACCAAACGCATTTCCAAGAACGACGTTCGCTGTTTTTCGTCCGACGCCAGCCAGCTCGATAAGGGCCTCAAGTTCGCGGGGAACTTCGCCCCCATAGCCCTCGACCAAGGCCTGGGAGCAGGCCTTGAGATTCCGGGCTTTGTTTTGATAAAACCCCGCCGAACGCACCAGCTCTTCAAGGTGCGAAATCTCGGCCTGGGCCATGGCCGAGGAAGTGGGATACGCTTTGAAGAGGCCCTTCGTGACCATATTGACCCGCTCATCTGTACATTGCGCCGATAAAATCGTGGCAATCAGCAGCTGAAAAGGGCTGTCATGGTCCAAGGCACAGTGGGCATCAGGGTAATGTTTTTTTAAGAGCTGGACGGTCTCCGTGACGGAGGCCGCCTTAAAGGGCTTACTCTTTGTTGCCGAAGTCGCCGATGGCTTCGACGGGACAGCCTTCCATCGCTTCTTTGCAGGCGGCCTCTTCTTCAGGAGTTGCGGGCTGTTTCGAGACATAGGCGTGACCTTCGTCCTCATCCATTTTGAAATTATCGGGAGCAGCCAAAACGCAGGCATCACAGGCGATACAAGACTGGTCGACAAACATTTTGCCGGTCTGGTTTTGTTTCCATTTTTGTGAAAGATCCGCCATGGTTTCTCCGCTTGAGCCTAGCCCCTTGGTCGTGATTTTTTATGATGCTTTGGGTCTCCTGTCAAATAGAGATAAAATAAAGAGACGGAGGTGACCATGGAAGGTCCCAGAGCACCACGGGAAGCGGAGCTCCCCGAATTGCTGAAATTTTTGGATAATGCCTTACGCCCTGACCACAAGTGGTCCTTGCTGAATGAGTACCCCACGGCCTTCGGCAAACAGAACATCAATAACATCAGAATCATCACCGAAAATGACCGAGTTCTCTCTCACGCGGTCATGAAGCCACTGATTATCAAAACGCCCCTGATGATTTACAAGGCGGCTGCGATTGGGAGCGTTGTCACCGACAGCGAGCACCGTGGCCAAGGACTTTCGAGCCAAATTTTGGACGCCTGCCTTGCCGAAGCCCAGAGCCAAGACTGCGACTTTGCGATTCTGTGGACCAACTTGTATGACTTTTACCGCAAAGTTGGTTTTGAACTCGCCGGCTTCGAAGAGAGCGTCGTTTTTGAAAAAGAGTTTGCAGTCCCCCACCATGAACTGACTTTTAAAAACGGTTCGCAAGTCGACTCGGCGGCGATTTTAAGACTCTACGCTCAGCACTCCGTCGGGACGGCTCGCAACGCCGAAGAGGTGCGAAAGTATCTGCAAATACCTAAAAGTATTGTGCATACGGCTTGGGACAAAAAGGGCACGCTGGTTGCCTACGGTGTCGAAGGCAAAGGTGCAGATTTAACTGACTATGTTCATGAATGGGGCGGTTCTGTTCAAGCCTTGATTGCCATGATGTCGCACCTACGAAGGGCCAAAGCGCGACCCTTCACGATGATTTTACCCAATCATTCAGTGAACTTGCTTTCACAATTACAAAGACTCCCCGTGACGATCAACCAAGGCTACCTGGGAATGATCAAAATTTTAAAACCTGATGTGTTCTTCACTAAAATCCAGAAAGCAGCACGCACCTTGGGGATCTCGGACTTAACTCTCGAGCGCGGCGAAGGCGAATTCAAAAATGGCTTTCGAGTGGGGTTCGGTGGCGACGTTCGCACACTCCCCACTGAGCGCAATCTTGTTCGCTTTGTATTTGGACCCAGTGAAGACTTGGGCTTTCTTCCGAGCGCGGCCCAAAAATCAAGTCGACTCTTTCCTTTGCCACTGTGGTTTTGGGGCTGGGACTCCATATGAACAAAAATCGCAATTGGCTCTTTTTTCTAGGGATTACTATCGAAGCTCTTATCTTTGTTTTAATTTTTACGGGCTGCATGAAAGAACCCGACTTCAAGCAAGACTTCGGCGACGAAGTGGCCGCCCAAGAAATCGATCAGATTTTAAATGGAATTTATGATTCGACCGCAAGCCCCTATGACATTAAAAAAGGCGAGTTCTCTTACCTGGAGCGCACGCAAGTGATTGAATCGTTTCCGCCCATTTTAATTTTACAAAAAGCCGACACGGTCACAAATCGTGTCGATACCCCAACCGAGATTGTTTTTACAATCGTCAGTGAGATTCGCGAACTGACTGAGGGACAAATGAAACCCTCGCGTGAAGAACGCGAAGTACCATTGAAAAAACCAACAACCCCCTCGCCTTTGGCGGCGGGCGAAACTGCGGCTGAAGGCCCACCAGGTGGTGCGGTGAATGAAAAGCAACTCCTCAGCTGGAAATCAATCCGTCAGCAAGACGTGCAAACCAAAGCGCGCGTGACTTATCACCGTCTCACAAAAAAAGACGACTTCATTCAGGTCCCGCCACTTGTTCAAACTCACCCCAATTGCGGCGGCTTAGGAACTCGCGATTGCTTTGCCCCCTTGCCCGTTTCGATTTTGCGATTTGACCGTGTGGATTGGGAAGGTGAAACCGGTAGCAAAACGTCGTACCTGTTTGTCTTCAGTCCCAAAGTTCCCTATTTTGCTTCACAACTCTTGGGCTGCGCCGAAACGACGGTACCTTACGAGGGACAGCGCGTGAAGCTGCGCCAATGCGACGAGGTGAAAGACTTTGTTTTTGGGAGTGACACTTTTTAAAATGAAAGGCATACAAATCCTGTATGCCAAAAAAAATCGCAGTCGTCCTTTCAGGTTGTGGAAACAAAGATGGCACCGAAATCACCGAGGCCGTCAGTCTCATGATCGCACTCAGCCAGCAGGGCGCGACCGTCCAATACTTTGCTCCCAACCAAGAGTTCCCGGCACAAAATTTTTTGACTGACCTAACTTTGCCAGCAAAACGCAACGCCCTAGTTGAGTCCGCGCGCATCACGCGCAGCCAAATCAAAGATCTGGCGACTCTCGATCCCCAAGACTTTGATGGCATTGCGCTCCCCGGCGGATTTGGTGCAGCCATGAACTTGTCGACGTGGGCGCAAAAAGGCGCGGCCTGCACCGTCAATGCTGACCTTGAGAAAGCGCTACATGCTTTTTATAGGACGAGCAAACCGATCGCGGCGATCTGCATTGCCCCCGCTTTGATCGCACGTGTTTTGGGCTCAAAAAAAATTACGCTGACGGTCGGCGCTGACTCTGAAGCCGCTCTCGAGATTAAAAAAACGGGTGCCATTCATGAGGCTTGCCCGGTCGATGATTTTATCACCGATCGCCTTCATAAAATTATTTCAACACCGGCGTACATGTATGATGCCGCAACCCCCGCCCAAGTTTTTAGAGGCGTTTCAGGTCTAGCAAAAGAACTTGTCGAGATGGCTTAGAACTCTTCTTTAGTCTGTGAATGACTCTTGCAATCTAGTTGGAGGTGGCACCAACTAGAGGAGAGCCTTCATGCAGCTTGGAAAAATTCATTACTTTGAAAAAGTCGAGACACCACAGCACCGCGAGTTTATCAATGCGCAAAACCACTGCATCTTGTGTAGCAACGTGCTGGAGCTCCGACACGTACGGGTCGACCAAACCAAAGAAATCAAAGAAGAAGCGCATTGCCCACAGTGTGACCTGCGCACGCGCGCCAAAACTTATTGCGTCCAGTAGTCGTTTTTTGACTCAGGCCCGTCAAAGAACCCGCACTTTTTGAAATGTGTCAAAAAATAAGGCCCCTTCGGGGCTTCAAAGGTTCATTCGGTCCGAATAAAAGAAGCCATTCCAGCGGGGATCTAATGTTCCCGCAAAACTTGATTTCAAACCTTGGTTCCAAGTCTCGAGTGCTCCGATCCAGGAGCGCCGAAAAACCTGCGCCGTTTCTAATTTTGGCAGCAGCTTGTCGATCTTTTCATCTGAACCCCAGACCTGAAGCCCCAAAGCATTGGGTAAGTTATTGATCCACTTCGCCGCATCGAAAGCGTACTTAATCGAAATGAGAAAGAGCACGGGGGTTTCGAGTTCGAGTTGATGGTACTCTGAGCAATTCGAAACGTTTTCGAGTGCCGTCACGGGAGCGCCTTCAGCCAAATCTCGGGCTTGCTCAGAGGTCAGGGCTCGCAGCAGGGCGCTTTTTTTTTGCTGAGCTGAATCCGTGACTTGCATTCTTTGAGCGAGCAATTTGTTCTGTAGGATTTTTTTAAACTCAGACTCAATGGCCTCAAGGACAATCACCCGCGAGACATTCCAAGACAAGGTTCCTTGCCCCTCGCTCACCGCTTTAATGATGCCGTCGGCGGCTTCTTCAAGATCGGCATCGGCCAAGACCAGAGCCGAGGTCTTGCCAGAGCGAAAAACTTGCCACTTCTTATCGAGCCAAGAGACTCCAGCCAGCGCTTTTTCTATAGTTTCATCTGTTCCTAAAACTGTAATCAATCGGACGCCAGGATGCCCCAAAAACAACGGGAGCGCCTCGTACTGATCATCATTCATGGCTTGAAATGAGCCTTGCGGAAAGCCGGCCAGCAGCACCATTTGCTCAATCAAGCGCATCAGATCTGCTTGCGTGCGTTGGTGACAGCAGAAGACAGCGTTTCCGGCTGCGAGACTGGCACCAAAAACTTCGATCATCGCAGGCAAGGGAGTGCGGTGACTGACAAGAACTGTATGCAGGCCCGAAGCCCGCCGCTTGGATGACTCCGAGTCCTCGTCCATGAGACGAACGGTTCGGTCCAAGGTCTCGGCTGCTTTTGAAATCAGCGTCGTTTGATAAAACTCACGTGAGTAGACACAGGCCGCCGGATCTTTGGCGTAAAACTCAACGGCACTCTCAGAAAACTTCAGCGCCAGGTTTGAAAGCCACTCCCTGCGCTGGGCATCTGTTGGGAGCTCATTTTGAACGAGGTATTTTTTGCCGACCTGCAGTTTTTGAAGAAATTCGGGAATCACAGACATGTGAGGACGCTACCACAGACCCCCAAAAAAGTGAAAGGCGATGACTTAATGTCATCGCCCCTCGGTTTCTTGTGACGGCGGTGTGTTGGGTTTTAACCCTTCACATCGTGACGGCTATGAAGCCGCCACCTCCGCCTTGGTAATGTCACTTGTCGTCTTCACCAAGCATCACCCCCTTTCGTGCGACATGAGTCGCAGTTCCTCAAGGATATCCCGCACGCCCTGTTGATCAAAGAGAAATTCGATCAAATGCGGCGTCGTTTACTGATTCTTTACAATTTTTATGAGCGTTGTTCCTTGTATTTCAGCATACGCAGAGACTTTTCCCGAATATCGGAAGCGCCGTTCAATGTGTAAAAGAGTTTGAGTTCCATGCGCATCATCGGTTCGCACAAGCACAAAGGCTTGGCCCCCGGGCGCCAGCACTCGGTCAATACAATTCCAAAGCTCATCTGAAGACGAGTCGATAAAAAACCGGCAGCGCGCTTTGAAATCCCCAATCGAAGTGGGCCCCTGCTGAACTTCGAAATAAGGGGGATTGCACAAGATCAAATCATAGGTGCCCAGAACTTCGTGCGACCGCAAAGACTCATAATTGGTCTGCATCCAGCGCCACCTCGAAGACATTTCTTCGGCCTTCTTCGAGTCTGTCCGGGTGCTTGCAAAACGCCTACGGTTTTCTTCAAAGTGAGTTTGATAAACCGCCTGCACCTCGACAAAATCAAGTTCAAAGTCGGTTCCTAGAAAGCAAGACAGTTCAAAACCCATCACGCCAACGCCAGCACACAAATCCAAGACTCGGCGAGGAGGCGTGCCTTGCTCAATCAAACCCTGCGCCACCCGCCACGCGGCCTCGATCGAGTCGAACGAGAAGTGGTACTCGTCTGGCTGTGAGTAATGAAACGTAAAGGGCTTCAAAGGGCTTCTTGAATTTTGGCTTGAATGTCTTTCATCTCAGTCTCAGAACGCTTTGATGCTTTCGAAAAATTGAGATCCGCCATCGACCAAGCCGGGATCAAGTGAAGATGGTAATGTTGAACTTCAAATCCAATTGCAGCCGTCAAAACGCGCGAGCAACCCGTCGCAGCTTTGATGGCTCGAGCCACTCTTTGGGCGTTGAGCTGAACTTGAAGGTAGGCCGCCTCGGGGACGTCAAACCAATGATTCACTTCTTGCTTTGGAATGACCAAGCAGTGACCCAAATGAATAGGCTCGATCGTCAAAATCGTCATGGTTAGTTCGTCTTCGTGAATTTTGTAAGAAGGGAGTTCACCGCTGATAATTTTTGTAAAAATAGACGCCATTCTAAAATCCCTTCATGAGCCGCTCATACACTTCATCTACATCCAAAAATGTACAGCCGTAACCTGATTTTTTTTGATCGATATCTTTGACCCACACGATGCGGGCGTTAAACTCAAACTTGACTGGCTCCGCAGCCATCAATCTGATTTCAATCTTGATTTCGTCTGTGGGTTTGAGCTGCAAAGTTTTGTCTTCGCTTTCAAAAAAAGCCCCACCGACGGACATGTTTTTCATGTAGCCCGCCACTGGGGCTCCGCCATTTTTAAGGCTAATCAAAATCGGTTGCTCGGTCAGATAACGCGGATGGATCTGCTGCTTGCCGGCCTCCCACGTCGTGGTGATATCTAAAATTGAGCGGTACAGCATAAAACCGTCCAGCGGCGGTTTCAAAATTCGCACTTTACTAAAAATTGAAGTGAGCTGCAAAACGGTCTGAGAAATGTCCGGCGAAATCAAAATCAGTGGGAGCGAATGCGGAACATCTTTGCGCAGCTTCGAAAAAAAAGCGGCCTGAAGAAGTGCATCTTCGGGCAGCGAGATGATGAGAAGATCGATTCTAAGTTGTGACCACCAACCCGCGGTCTGTCCAAAGCTGGCTGTACTCTGAAACTCAAAATCCAAACCTTGCTCGTGATTTCGGGCGACCTCTTCAACCATCTCTTGTTCTTGGGACGAAGGAGTGATGAAGAGGACTTTTTTCAAATTAGCCCCGTTGACCCACGGGCTTCCATTGTTGATCCATTTTTCCGATCCATTTCCCACGCGGACGGTAAATGCGGTTCTTCTCGAGCTGCTCCATCGAGTGGGCGCACCAGCCGACGATACGTGAGACGGCAAAGATTGGCGTGTAAAGATCAACGGGTATGCCCATGCTGTAGTAAACAGTCGCTGAATAAAAATCCACGTTTGGCATCAGGCCCTTTTCTTTGTTCATGGTGTCGTCAATCAAGATCGACATCTCATACCAGTGGTGTTCACCGATTTCTTTGGTAAGCTTGTCGCTCGTCTTGCGCAAGATCGCAGCTCTGGGGTCACCATCTTTATAAACACGGTGCCCGATTCCCATGACTTTTTCTTTTGCATTCAAAGCATCTTTAACAAACTGCTGCGCTTTTTCGATCGTGCCGATGCGCTTGAGCATGATCATGACTTGTTCGTTGGCACCGCCATGCAGAGGGCCTTTTAACGCACCAATCGCCGACACCACGGCCGAATAGATATCGCTCAGTGATGAAGTCGTCACGCGAGTGGCGAAGGCCGAGCAATTAAGTTCGTGGTCCGCGTGCAGAATCAAACACATATCAAAGATTTTAACGTGCTCCGCCTTGGGCTCGGCGCCGCCTTTGAGCATCGACATAAAATTCCAGGCTAACGACTTGTCTTTTTTGGGCTGAACGGGCTCTTTGCCATGGCGGATGGCTTCAAAAGCACAAACGAGGGACCCCATTTTTGCTGTCATCTTGACAGCTTTTTTCATGTTCGCAGTCGGCGAATTGTCTTGAGCCTCAGGATCCCAATGAGCCATTAAAGAGACGGCCGTGCGAAGCCAAGCCATCGGGTGCACTTTTTTTGTGGGCAAGGCTTTGAGGGCTGCAATAAACTCGGGCGACAGGGTTGCTTCGGTTGCCAAGTCAGTTTTCATTTTCTCGAGTTCGCTTACTGAAGGAAGACGGTCGTTCCAAAGTAAAAAAGCCGTTTCTTCAAACGTTGAATTTTGCGCGAGATCTTCGATGGTGAAACCACGGTAAGACAATGTGTTCCCTTGGATCGAAGAAATCGCCGTGGTGCACGCCACGATCCCCTCCAGACCCTTATCGATTGCTCCCTCATAAGTTTGCGCTGCCTCAGCCATGGTGGACGTCCTTTCATTCTTCGAATCTTATTGCCTAAATTTAAGGCGTTATCATCAGTTAATTTTCAACGTTTCGCAAGTTTTATCACTCGGTCTTTGACTTCCATCACGACGACGGTTTGGTCACGAAAGGGCTCTACAAGTCCCGAGAATTTTTCGACCTGAAATAAAACTTCATTGCGCACTTCGTGAACGCCCGCTTCAGGCGCTTGCTTCAAGCAACGAAGCAGTCGGTCATGTCCAAACTCTTCGCCGTCTTTGTTTTTCGCCGACATGACACCTTGTGTGCACAGAACTATTCGATCCCGTGGTCCCATGATCAAGGATTGCTTCATGGGATTGGCGCTAAAACCTTTTGCCAGTGCCGGCGCTGTCGGCTCGATGCGTGACCACGAATCCGACTCCTCACTCTGATGAAACGCCGCAATGGGTCCACACGAAGAAAAGCTGAGTTCAAAATTGCGGCGGTCCATCACCGCATAAAAAATGTGCGCTTGGTCTTTTTCGTGAACATTCGGAACGATCTCTTGTGCCATTTGTTGCAAGACAATTTCTGGAGAAAGACCTTTGCGGGCCTCGATTCGTGAAGACATCTGAATCAGGACCGATAAAAACAAGGCACTCATGGCGTAACCGCTTGAGCTTGCAACCACGATTCCAAACTTGAGCTTGTCTTCGTGTTCAAAAACATCGAAGTAATCGCCGCCCGAATCTGATCCTGCTAAAAACTTGGTGCTAAACTCGACGCCGCTGATATTCGGAATTTCGGTGGGCGACAAAACACGCTGGATCAGGGCCGCCATTTTTAGATCTTGCGACAAATCACCGATCATCGCCTCAAGCATCGCATTTGTTTTCAGCAGTTCGGCACGGTAACGGGCCAACTCTTCGTCGCGATGACGAAGCTGTTGCTGCAGGTCTTGAATTTGCTGATTGGGATTTTTTTCTGACACCAAATGATGTTAGCTTCTTGATGTTCGCTTGTCTTGGAGTTCGTTTTCATCAGACCAAGGTCCTAAGCGTGCGAGCTCGGCCAGTCTTTTTTGGTGTTGCCGCAGGACCGCTGGCGGGATTTGAGCACGGGTTAAGGGATCAAGGGCGGCGTCTTGAGCTTGCAATTCTTTAAGGCGCTGGTGCGCGGTTCTTTTGAGTTCGCCCAACAAATGCCGGTCGCTCAGACTTTGCCATCGGCGAAGCCGCAAACTCCAAATCTCCGTCGTCTTGTCATCACGGACCCAAAAAAAATAAGCATGCAAAAGCGAAAGAGCAAACACGGTCTCGACGGCCGCATAAAATGCGAGGCCCAGACCAAACTGCAAAAAGCGCAGGTCAGGATCAAAAGGTGCTCCGCCCATGATCGATTGCAAAACACCACGTGCGAGGGGTCCGGTGAAGGCCAAAAACAAAACGACGGCCAACGCCAAGAGGGCGCGCAAAAACAAATCTTGCCGGGCGGCCCGATCTCCCGTGACCAAAAGAAACCGAAACCAAAGAGCAAGGCGCTCGGCAAAAATCATCATCCAAGCCCCCGGAATTGACAAAATCCCTGCAAACAGAGCTGCGGGCGCCAAGATCCACATCCAACCCCCATAGCCCGTCACGAGCGCCGGCAAAAAACCAATCGCCGCACACAAAAGCAAACCTTGCCAGCGGGCCTCACCCACCAAAAAGATCAACTCAGGAGGCTCAGGGAGGCGGGCCGGCGCCCACATCCAAGTCCAAACACCAAAGTAAGAAACGGCATGACTAAAGACGGCAAACACGACCAGCGGAACGAGCGCAGCGAGCCACGAAATGCCAAGGGACAAGAGCCAGGTCCGACGACTCTCGAATTGAATTCGCGATCGCACCAAGCGAGTCACAATAAAGTTTTCGAAGTGAACATAAAGAGGGCTGGTTAAAACAGCTTTTGGAATCAAACTATAAAAGTTTGGACTTTCCCAGATTCGGTTCAGACTCTTCTGTTGAAAAACTCGCTTCATGCCCGTCAATTATGCGCCTGAGAGCTTCGGGTTGTAAAGATCGTAGCGTATCGTGGTCCCTTCAAATCGATGCTGCACGCCCTCAAGTAAGGGCGGCTCTCTTAAAGGTCGTTTCACGACGACACGGTCCTGCGCAACACGCAAGGCTTCGCGCAAGAGGTCGGTGGCATCCGTGTCTGCTCCGACCAAAGAGCGAAATATCTGCATCTCTTTGCGTGGAAGCGCGGTCTTTTTTTTCTCAAAAGAAAACATGGGGTCCATGTAGATCACCGACGGACCCTGATTTCTCTCGAGCGTCCGCAAGTATTCAATGGCGTCCTTCGCTTGAAATTCAAAACGAGAGGCGATCTCATGCGTTTTCTCGGCCTTGAGTGCTCGTTGCCAAGCGTCTTGGACGATTGCTGCGATCAATGGCTGACGTTCAAACGCCGTGACCGAAGCTCCAAGTCGCACCATGAACCAAGCGTCTTCGGCCAGTCCAGCCGTCAAATCCCAGACTTGAGAAAAGCCTTTTGGCAGACCAATGGCTTTGGCGATGAGTTCACTTTTTCCGCGATGGGGCCTCTGGTACCGCTGCAGATCATTGACGAAATCCAAATGTAAACGCAAACCCTCGTCGGTGATAAGTTCGGCACCTTTTTCGGTGTACTCAATTTTTGCACTCATGCTGGGGCCTAATTCAAAATCTCAATGACGAGCCAGTAAAAGAACGTTTGGAGTGTCCACAAGATGAGCGTCAGCAATGCCGCCGTTCGGCCGAGCCTCACAACGTGAGCGACGCGTGATCCAACAGAAGACTTGAGTTTTCGCAGTGAAATCAAAAACCCAAGTGAAAAAATCAAAGGCAAGACAACAAAGCCAAGAAACCATTCGGGCGAATGGTAAATCCATTGATAAATCGCCATCACCGCGACAAAGCCAAACCACCAAAGCTCAAGCACGCGCCGGCCCCGTTCAAATCCCAAGAAGCTCATGGTGTTTTCAAAACCAACTTGCGAATTGACCACCAGACTTTCAAAATTCTTAAGCTGAACCAGAAAGACAAAGTGCCAGCCCGTCAGGCAACCAATCCACGCGGCCTCGAGGTCAAACCCAGCGCCAATCGACATCTGGTAACCAACTGTCAGAAAGGGTCCAAACAGGAGGAAGACGACAACTTCAGCTCCCCGCTTGTACTTGAGGCCGAGGCGAGGAGAGATCCAGGCCAAGAATGCAACAAAAGCGGGAACCGAAACGACGGGAAGCAGCTCAGGAAAAACCCACAGCGAGGGCACTCCCAACAAAAAACCAAAGCAGAGATAAGCAATCGCCCACGACTTGGTGGCGGCGGCAGTGACCCACCCTTTTTGAATCGCTTGGCTGCCGCTTTCGGGGTGAACCCGATCAACACCTTTGATGTGATCGTCATAATCATTCAGTAAAAAAGCGCCCAGAGCTAAGAACAGCGCACCCAGTCCCGACAGGATTGCCAGCACGGGATCAAATTCAACTTCATCAAAAGCGTTTTTCGTCAAAATCAGGTAGAGCGGAAACAAAACGAAAATAAAATTACGAAAACGAAACACCTCTCGCCACAATTTAAAAAAAGAAGGGCGCTTTATCTCGGCCAAAGGCACGATTTCAAACGTCACCGTTTCATGAGGAGTGCTGACGTTGAGAGATTTCACCGGGAGGGCCCGGTGCGTGCGAGAAAAAGTTCCACGCAGGTAAGACAAAAACTCGGGGTCCGTTTGGGCCAGCGTTTTCAGCTCTGCCACTTAGACACGTCTCCAGTAAAGGAGATCCGTCAGTGGCAAAAGCTTGTCGATGAGCTTGAGTTCGCCCGGTTTCAGATAGGACTTCAAGTTTTGCAGATGATGTTGGTACAGCTGTATCAGAAATTCATTTTTACGGTCAAACTCGGCAAGCTTAGCCTGGAATTTATCATGGCCACCCATGGCCGTCGCAAAATCACTCACCGTTTGGCATTGCTTAAACACCAAGCGACGTTCAGACGAAAGATCCGACGTCGCAAAAGCAGCAAATGAATTCATGTAGCCCGATTTGAGGTCGCCCATGACGGCCTTGCCTTCGTTATTACGAACATCGAAATCGAGCAAATCATCACCGCGCTGAAAGAGTTGACCCAAAAGTGTTCCCGCTTCTTCAAGGCAGGTGTGCAAACCGGGCTCATAACGTTCTTGCGCAATAAAGGGACTTCGCAAGCACCACTTAAAAAGCGACGCCGTTTTTAAGTTGTGCACGCGGTCCAATTGACTCAAGTCCAATTGAAAGTCGCCAACCAAAGAGTCTTGCAGCCATTCACCCTCGAGAAGATCTGAAATCATTTCGGCGGTGTATTGCACAAGCCGGATATTACCGTGACCCGACAAATTGACCATCACGCGGGCGAGCAAATAATCACCAGCGAGCACTGCGTACTCGGGCGTAAACCTGAGCCAGGCGGCCGATTTTCCTCGGCGCAAATGCGAGCGGTCAACAAGGTCGTCGTGCAAAAGAGAGGCGTTGTGGATAAACTCGATTGTCTGTGCGAGCAAATGCTCGGACTTCTCGTTCAAATCAATTTGATCGCCGACGAGTTTGATCAGCTTCGCGCGAAAACCTTTGCCGCCCGAGAACAAATCATCGTAAAGCGTATCCAGCTGAGGCAGGTACGCAGGAAAATCTTTGGGATCGTAGATCTTTAAATTCATGACTGATGGTGTTATAGCCTTCCCCTCTGTGGCTTGCAACTCTAGACTGGTGACAACGGATGGCGAAAACCTATCAAAAACAGATTCAAATTCGATTTCGTGAGGGCGACCCTGCTCGAATCATGTATTTCCGAAACGTGTTCGATCTCGCGCATGATTGCTTCGAAGACTTTATTCAGGCTCAGGGCCTTAGCTGGAGTGATTGGTTTGACAAAAACCCGTGTTTGGTTCCGATTCGCCATGTTGAAGCGGATTTTCTGGCGCCCTTCATCCCCGGCGAGACTTACACCATCAGCACCGTCGTTGCTCAGATTCGAGACACCAGCTTTCAGATGAAGTACGTGTTCGAACAAAACGCAAAAGTTCATGCCGTGGTGACGATGGTGCATGCTTACCTCGATCCGAAGACTCAGCAAAAGACGAAGGTTCAAGAGCAGATTCGCAACTTGCTGACCCCCTACTTGGAGGCCTGATGAAAAAACCGAGAGCGGCCAAACCCCAAGCCAAACAGTGGTGGTCCGAAGGAATCCAGTTCCAGTGCCAAGGCAGCGGGAAATGCTGCACGTCTCACGGCGAATTTGGTTTTGTGTTTTTGACCAAAGAGGACCGAGCGCGCATGGCGGCTCACTTTGGCATGACGTCTTCGGCGTTCACGCGCAAGTACTGCGATAAATTGGCGGATGCGTTTCATCTCAAAGAAGATCCCAAAAACTTGGACTGCATGTTTTTAAAAAACAAACAGTGCTCGATCTACGACGCACGCCCGGTTCAGTGCCGGACCTGGCCTTTTTGGCCCGAAGTCATGAACGCCAAAGCTTGGAAAAAGGAAGTCGTCGACTTTTGCCCCGGCGTCGGCAAAGGCCGCCTCTGGAGCGCCGAAGAAATCCAAAAAAATCTCGACGAGCAGATCCGGTCAGAAACAGCCCCGTAGGGGCCTCATTTACAGAAGCCCCGTAGGGGCCGAACTGTCACGAAGACGCCTTGAGGCTCTCGCGAAGTTTTTCAGTGAGAACTTTACCGACGGCTGAGCGCGGGAGCTTTTCAATTTGACGAAACTCAAGGCGCTCGAGAGGAAAACAAATTCCGTTCCATTTTTTAAGAACGTCATCCCATCGAACTTTTGATTTGACCTCGGCTGCCAGAACAAGCCGAGCGCCATCGCGCTCGTGCGCCACATCAATCAAGGTGTATTCTTCGATGGTCATCGCAATTTTTTCGGTCAGGGCCCACTCAAAAAAACGCGAGCGAAGAGCCGCCATATCGACGCCCTCGCCCTTGACCTTAACAAAATCTTGCATGCGGCCCTTGATCGACAGAAAAATCTCGATCTCGGTGGTCTTTAAATTTGTCCGCGCTTTGACTTGCGCCTGATCCTTGGTTTTCCAATATCCATTTTTAAGTTCGGTAGTCACCCATCTGGGGCCCTCGGGCCCGACTTGCCCGTAGCCTGTCATCAAAGCGTCTGACTTGATTTGCAAAAGCCCGTCGCTTTCGGTTTTAACGTCAACATGACTCAGGACTCGAAGATCATCCGAAAAGGTGGAGTTTAACGAGGCGGTCGCGATCTGCGAGCAAAGCTCAGTCATTCCAAAGCTGGCCAGCACGGGCCAACCCAGAACCCACGCCTGCTGAGCCAATTTGGATTCAAGTTTTGCACCGCCAATGACAACGGCGCGAAGCGATTTGGGAGCACGATGTCCCGCTTTTACTAAATCAAAGAGCTGTGTTGGTACAAGCGAGAGCAGGGTGATTTGGCGCTCTGTGAGCCACTCATAAAACGAGTCTGCATTCCACGCTTTGGTGTATTCAAAAAGCGAAGCCCCGCTCAAGAAAGTCCGAGCATAAATCGACAGGCCCCCGACATGAAAAAGAGGAAGTGCGACACCCCATCTGTCCGTGCGTGTACTTTCAAGATGTTCGTTCACGGCCTGTGCCGAAATCAGAAAGGCCTGTTTTGAGAGAGCGATCCACTTACTGCTTTCATTTAAAAACTGAGTTGAGCCCGAAGACTGAACCCAGATATGACCCGGCAGAACCGGAACGTACCTAAAAAGCGGACTTAAAAAGTGGCGCTCCCGGGCTTCGAGACGTGGATTGAGCATGATCTCGGTGTCTTTTGAATCCCAATCGATCGTGATCTTTTCTATTTGAGAAGCCTTCATGTTAAGTTCCTTTAACTGCTGCAAGGAGCAGTCTTCTATGACAGCCCTACAGAGCCGCCCAAGTCATCCGCTCAAAGAGATTATCAAAGCCAATTCCCAGGCCCGGGATTTCGACGAGATAAGAACCTTGAACGATCATCGATTTTGAAAAATCATTAGCCTCGTAGGATCTCAGCGAAAGACAACCGCAATCGAGGAGCCTATCGGGATAAAACTTTTTGAGTTCTCCGGCAACCAATAGAGAATGCGCAATCCCAACCGGATGATCCAGCGAACTGGTGACGACCATATTGAGACCAAACTTATTGGCGTGGTCGACGGCCTTTTTGACGTCTTGGCGCGCCGGCTTAATCACAACGACTTTAAACGGAACTGGGGCCTTCATGTTGTCCCAGGCCACTTTGTCATACTCCTGATCCAATGCCAGAGGTCGCAGTTGATTGGCGGCGGCCCAAAGTTCGGGATCATACGGAAACGGATCTTCGACATACTCAATTCGTGACTGCACAGCGGGGCTGAGGGCTCTGACAAAGTTTTCGAAACTCTTGAACGTGCCTTTGCTGTTAAAATCCAAGCGAACCGTCATTTGATGTGTTCTTAAGAACCGATCGATCCATTTGGCCTCTTCTTCGGGATTGCGTCCCACTTTAATCTTTGCCGTCGTGAACCCTGACTTTTTCATGTCTTCTATCGTCAGTTCGTCGAGGCGCGAACAATCGGTGATTAAAAAATGATTGTTTACTTTTGCTAAATCCTGAAACGCATTTTTGCCACTTGATCTTAGCACCGCATCTTGACGTGCAAGCAAAATCGATTGTTCAACCAAGTGACTAAACTGACCTCTTTCGATTGTGGCCAGTTCAGACTCGAGCTCCGCGTCGCCGAGCTCAGGCCATGGAAACAAGTCAGCGTAGCCAATTTTTTTGTCAGGCCATTGGATTTTAAGCAAAGCCCCCGACCGAGGTTTGTTCTCGGCCAGAGCCCCAATTTGCGTTAGGGGGTGAAGGGTGTACTTGTGGGACCAAAATTTGAGCATAACACCAGTCCTAGTGAAAGCAGGCAGCCAAAGAGCAGATGCAAAGCTGCACTCATCGCCAAGAACCGATTGTACTCGGGACTTGGGCCCGTCTCGTGGACTAGTGTCACGATTTTGAGGCCTAAAGGCAAAGTGATTAATGGGAGAAGTGCAGCCCAAAGCCCCGCATGACTAAGCCAGTAAAGATTCAAGATAAACGGAGTGAGTACAAGAGCTGCGATCTCAAATTTTGCAAACTTTTGTCCAAAACGAACGGGCACAGTTTTTTTGTTCACCTTGAGGTCTTGGTTCACGTCTCTGAGGTTGTTAATGGCAATCAGGACCGTGGCATGCAAGCCGATTTGCAGGCCCAAGATCAGGGCGGGTACTTGCCACTCCCCGGTCATTAAAAAAACTAATCCACCCACCGCGATAAGCCCAAAAAACAGGATGACAAACAGATCACCCAGTCCAAGGTAGGCCAGCGGAAAAGGGCCCGCCGTGTACGCATAACCAAACAAAACCGAAAACACGCCGATGGCGACGATCGGCCACCCACCATGCATCACCAGTGGGATCCCGCAAAGGACTGCTGCCAAAAAAAACAGCGAGCCCACCAGCCACACCTGCCGGGCTGTGAAGATTCCTTTTTGTGTGACTCTGATTGGACCAATGCGTTCTTCGGTATCGGCTCCGCGTTTAAAATCAACGGCATCGTTGATCAAGTTTGTGCCAATCTGAATAAAAAACGAGGCCAGCAATGACAGCACTGGGATCCACCAGGCAAATGCAATTCCCTCAAACTGAACGAGCGCCGTTGCCGCAATGATCGGAAGGAGAGCCGCCGTCAGAGTTTTAGGACGAAACGCAAGAACCCAAGCCTTCCAGGACGGAAGAACTTGGAGTGTGGTCGTGCTCATCGAATTTGTCATAATGAAATCTTAAGGGAGACGAGGAAATTGAGAAAAGTCAGGAGCGCGCTTTTCAACATAGGCGTTGCGGCCTTCTTGCGCTTCTTCGCTCATGTAGTAGAGCAGCGTCGCATTCCCTGCAAGGTCAAGCAAACCCATCTGTCCGTCGCAATCGGCATTGAGGCAAGACTTCAGGCAGCGTAAGGCCAAGGGCGAATGCTGGAGCATTTCGCGGCACCATTTGACCGTTTCGATCTCGAGATCGGCGAGGGCAACGACATGATTCACAAGTCCCATCTCGAGCGCTTGTTTGGCGTCGTACTGACGGCAGAGGTACCAAATCTCGCGGGCTTTCTTTTGCCCAACGATGCGGGCCAGGTAGCTACTGCCAAGTCCGCCATCAAAGGAGCCTACTTTAGGCCCTGTTTGACCAAATTTGGCATTCTCGGCGGCAATTGAAAGATCGCACACGACGTGCAGAACGTGTCCTCCACCAATGGCGTAGCCCGCGATCATCGCGACGACGGGTTTGGGCATCTGACGGATTTGTTTTTGCACATCCAAGATATTCAAGCGCGGAACGCCATCTTTACCGACATAGCCCGCTTCACCGCGAACCGTTTGATCCCCGCCCGAGCAAAAAGCCAAAGGCCCTTCACCGCACAAGATAATCACCCCGATACTTTGATCTTCGCGCGAATGATGGAGCGCCTCTTGAAGTTCAAACACAGTTTGTGGGCGAAACGCATTGCGCTTTTCAGGTCGGTTGATCGTGATCTTGGCGATCCCATCAGAGGTTTTTTCGAATTTGATATCTTCAAATTTTTTGATCGGCATCCACTCGGCGCCAGGAACAATGGGATTCACAGTCGACACAAAAAAACTCCTTCACCCGCGCTATGACTAACTCATGACGCTGCGTTTAATGATCTTCGATTCAAGAGTCGTAAATTACCAGAGAAAAAGTCGGATGACGAAGAAAAAACGGCGTGGCAAGTTCGGTGCATGATTCTTGAAATCGTTTTCGCCGTCTTTGTTGTGTTGGCCGCCCTGTTCGCCGGTCTGTTCTGGGTCAGCCGGCGCATCGAACGAAACTTGAATAGCCGCCTGGATCTGGGTGTCCAAACCGATCTCGCACAAAAAGCAGAGGAAGAAACGCGCATTAGTCAGCAGTTTGAACTTCTGGGCCGCCGCCTCTTTGAAGACAGCAGCAAAAAACTCAATGATCAAAGCCTTCAGAACCTCCAACTTTTACTCGAACCCTTTAAAGAACGCCTCAAAGAATTCGAGAAAAAGGTCGAAGACGTGTACTCGAATGAAAAAACCGAGCGCGGTACGCTTCGCGGTGAACTCAATAAGCTGATGGATCTGAATCAAAAAATGTCGACCGAAACCCAAAGCCTGACTCGCGCTCTCAAGGGCGATGTCAAAACACAAGGAACCTGGGGCGAGCTTTTGCTCGAGAATATTTTGGAGCGCAGTGGTCTTCGCAAGGGCGAGGAGTACTTGGTTCAAGACTCTCACCGCGACCATGTGGGCGCCGTTGTTCGGCCCGACATCATTATCAAGCTCCCCGATGGCAAGCACATCATTGTCGATTCTAAAATGTCACTTCTCTCGTACGAAGAGTACTCGCGCGCGGAGGCGCAGGAGACCAAAGACAAATGGGCCCGCGATTTTGTAACCTCACTGAAGCGCCACGTCGATGGCTTATCGGCAAAAAAATACCACGCCATCGAAACTCTGGGATCGCCCGATTTTGTGATCTTGTTCATTCCCTTAGAGCCCGCCTTTGCGATGGCTTTTCAGCTCAAACCCGAAATTTTTAGCGAAAGTTGGGACAAAAACATTGCGCTCGTCAGCCCAACGACTTTGCTCACCACACTGCGAACCGTTTCAGCGCTCTGGAAGCAAGACCGCCAAGAGAAAAATGCGCTCGAGATCGCCGATCGTGGGGGCAAGCTCTACGATAAATTTGTCGCCCTCGTCCAAGATGTCGAGGCCGTTGGTGAGCAACTTCAGCGAACTCAAAAGTCGCATCAAGCTCTGGTGAATAAGCTTCACGAAGGCAATGGCAATTTGATTTCACAAGTCGAGAAATTGCGAGAGCTCGGGGCCAAGACCGAGAAGAAACTTGGTCTTTTAAAGCCCCCCGAGCTTTGATTACGACAACGCCTGAAGGCCTCAAACGCATCCTTGTCATAAACACTTTAAAAAGCAGGATCGCTCTTGATGGTGTCTGAAATCTCGATGACTTCTTTTTTTTCAGAACTGATAACAATTTAAACGCTGATCCTGGCTCGGCAAGAATTGCCCCGACCGCTCATCTTGCTCCAGCATGAGGTCGCAAAACTCTTGCGGTCCCAGGCGAAAAAAAATGCCGCAGAGCTGTTTCGAGGCGCCCGAGGGCTCGCAGCGAAGGTTTGTTTGGACAGTCCGTGAAATCCTGTTGATGACGTCGGCGCCATAGGCTTGAGTCAAGAGCTGGTGGGGCCTGTCGAGCTCAAGGTCTTTTTCAAAGGGGCGAGTCACCTTAAAGAGTCTTTGGCGGAGTTCGGCCTCAAATGCAGGGGCCAAATCCAATCTTAAGGGTGATGCTTTGTGCACGACCGCCGGAGTTGGTTCTTTCATTTTAGCTTCAAGAAGACTGGTTTGTGTGGGCGTCCAACCGCGCTGGATCTCTTCATCGATCTCAAGCGGCGAAGTTTGAAAACCGGCCAAAACTGAAAGAGCCACTAAGTTGTCAGAATTTTGAGTTGTGAGCTTGAGCCACTCAAGCAAAGGACGCGGCTCACCCAAAAGTGTGAGGTCGAGCGAGTAGTACTGAAGTTTGTTGTCGGTCTCGCGAACCAGGATAAACGGAGCCACGTGAAAGCCCCATGAGATTTTGGCTTGGTCCAATGGAATATGGCGAGAGATCACCTGCAGGTGACCGCCCAAGTGCAGATTCATGGCGCGGATGTTTTCGCGAGATTGCAGGTAAAATGAAATCAGTTCCGCGCGCCCCGCGCAGCCATTCATGTCGTAAGAGAACGAAACGGGCAAACTTTTGATCTTGCTTGTGAGCTCGGCCAACTGGGATTTGGGAACAATGGTCAGCTGCTTGTTCAATTTGGCATTGGCCTGTAAACGTCGCAAAAGTTCTTCGGGCTCCATAAAGGGCATCCGCGCATACTGCTTTTTGATCTGGCGTTCGCACTCGTCCAAACCCAAATCGGTATAGCGCATGCAGTCTCCATGACGTTTCTCTAAAAAGTCTTCGAAAGGCGGCTTTGGCTTTTTTGCAGGCGCCGCCGTCACCGGCGCGGAGGCACCGAGAATAAATCCGAGAAAAAAAAGAAGCCTCGCTGCTTTCATCAAGATTACCGTGTTCCACCCGCTCGGCCCGCATGGGGATTGATGCCGATGGGCTTGAATGTCAGTTCACATTGAGTTTTATTTTCAGCACGGTCGATGGTGGACGCCATTTTATCGACGAGATTATCCAGTCCCCGTGTGAGGACAGGCAAAGCACTTTCGCGCGTGATATTTTTGAGGTTGAGTTCACGAAACAGGCGGTTCGCCTCATCAAGCAGCGCATCGGACCCCGTTAGCTCGGCAAGCGCCTTGAGCCTTTCAATTTCACGGACAATTTTTTGAGCACCCAAGTGGGAAACCTGAAACCGGTCTTCGAAACTTAAATGGGGGGCGTCTTGCTTGAAACGGTCATGGGTCAATCGAAAGTCTTCAAAGCTTTTGGCAATCGACTTCATCGCGAGGCATTTGGAAACCTCGGTGCTCATCGCGGTGGCTTGAGCCAAGATCGGAAACAGCAGAGTCACAAACAAAATTTGAAGAGTTCGGATCATAAAACACCTCAACGATGAGGTGAGCAGAATCCGGGCCGGGCCAAGTCAAAACAAACTCCTGATGAACGATTCGATGACGTCTCAAGATGAGACAGCGCCAATTACGCGCGCCACCTGAGAACTCTTTCGACACAAATCGGCGCGTGGCGTGTTGCGTGGTGGGTGAAGCTTCGAGCCCAGGCGCCCCTCTGGCAGGGCACAAATAGCGTTGAGCTCTTTAGTTGACTCTCCCCCCAACATCGACTGATCATTTTTCAGTTGTTCGTTGTTTTACTCTCTGAGTTAACTAGGAGTCGAATCATGATTTTTCTTCGTGCTTTTGGGGTCTTCATTCTTTTGAATTTAGGACTTATCTTCGGGGCGCAAGGGGTGGATCAGCCGCCTCCGCCACCGGCGTCCCACCCGGGAGGAGATACCGGCTCTTCGGGCTTTACGACCGACTCGTTTCGCTTTGACGGACGGCCCGTTGATGTCTTTCTGCCGCAAGGAGCGGGTCCATTTCCGGTTGTGGTTTTTGGACACGGCCAAGCTCTTGGCCTTGAACCCTACCGGCTCACGTTTGAACATCTGGCAAAAAAAGGCGTGGCGGTTCTGTTTCCTCAATACGACACTGGTTTCTTTGATCAAAATTGGAGCCGAATGGCTGGTGATTTTGCCGCGATGACCGAGGCGGCGCTGGCGCGCTATCCACAGGCCTTAAGAGCCGATCAAATTATTTTCTCCGGTCATTCGAAAGGGGCTTACATTGCCCTCAAAGCGGCCTGCCTGGGGCGACGCTTGCAGAGCCCTCCTCAAGCTTTGGTTCTGTTTCAACCTGCTGACTTTTCGGCGCAAGATTTTGTCTCGTTAAATAAGTCGACACCCGTGACCTTAATTTGGGCCGAGGAAGACAAAATTATCCCGGAACAAAAACTCTTGGATCTTTTTAACCAGCTTCCCAGTCGCCGCAAGCAATTGATCACGGCGGTCAGCTATACCGAGACTAATCCCAAGCACCCGGCCGATCATTTCTTTGTCTTGACCAAGGCGTCGGGTTTTGGCGGACGCACCGGCGTAGGCCCCCTGCACCGTTACGGATCTTGGAAGTGGCTGGTGGGTGCGGCCTTCGATTTGCGCGATGGCGGCCGAGCAACCAATGATTTTGTGTATGGCTCAGAAACCGATTCGACAGGTGTTGTTGGTCTTAAGCACAAAGTTGCAAAACAGTGGGCTGCTTCTTCGGAGCAATAGGTCGGTCCTCAAAGCCCAGATTCCGATCTTGCAGCGTTTCAGAATTCATGTTTGGTATAGATTAAGGGTCTTTTTGGATTTTCCCCGGTTGTGTTGTTTCGCGCCTGCATCTTTAAACAAAAAACTAAAGGAGCTACTTTTATGAAAACTGTTTTTATCCTGATCTCGCTTTTGCTCTGCTCAGCCCCCGCTCTCGCTCTCGAAACGGTCGCTTCGGTGGATGTCAGCCGCTACGCGGGTCGATGGTACCAGATCTCTCGCAATCCACTTCCGTTCGAGCCCTTGGACTGCGCCTGCGCACAGCAAACATTGACCGGCCTACCGAATGGCGTGGTGGGAGTTTACAACTCTTGCAATCGTGGAGGTTCGTCTGGACCCATGATCGAAATTCGAGGAACGGCCACGAGCAACGACCCCGTCTCCAACGCGCAGTTCACCGTCGATTTTGGTTTACCGCAAAAAGGACAGTACTGGATCATCGGACTCGATCGCGATTATCGATGGGCTGTTGTTTCGGACCCTTCTTTGAGATCACTCTACATTCTCTCAAAAACTCCGATCTTGGAACAGGCTCAGTATGAGCTCGCTTTAGCAGAAGCCGCAAAGCAAGTTCCTCTCGATAAATTGGTTTCAACCGTTCATGACGAAGCCTGCAGTTATCCAGCGATGAACTAGAATTTTTTGAAGGCACGTCTCAGGATGTGCCTTCCAGAAACTTCTCCATTTTTTTGACTCCAAAAACTTGAACGGCTGCCCGCTGATTGCAAGATCGACACAAGACGCGAAGGTTTGCTGGCTCTGAAGTCCCACCCAGCGCCCGGGGTTGAATATGATCAACTTCGAGCGCAAAAGTTGACGAACACTTCTCACATTTATTCTGCGCACGCAAAAAAAGTTCTCTGCGGCTGACCCTGACTGAATTTTCACTTAAACGTTGCTTGAGCGACTGCCTGGACGCAGATGGGGCCCATTCCTTGAGCCCGAGATCACAAAGCCGGTCAAACAGATGACCCAAGCTCCAATGAGGGCGCTTATGCGCCAGGTAGCCGCGAAGCATTGCGATCTTTTTTTCAACCTCTCGTGGGGCCACAAAGCGAATTTCCGTCCGGTCAACAGACCAAACAGAAACTTGATCGGTCCTCGTTGAAGGCTGTGACGACGAATACGAGTGGGCTAATCTTTGTGCTTCACGCATTGGCTTCCCCGCCATTTTATCAATCACCTCCATTTTTTTCGTCGACGTGAACTGGTTACAGAGGCGCTGCTCTTGACGAAAAAGCGACTGAGCAATTCCAAGGTGGGAAAGAGAAATCTCGCCCGACTCAAGCCGAGCCTCCATTTGCGGCAACTCCCTGAGCAGACGCATGGCCGCGATTCGCCTGTAGGCTTGATCCTCAGAGTAGCCGAACTTTTTCACTGCGCATTCGAACAAGGACCCATAACCCAGACTTGAATAAAGTCGCCGTCGCTCAATTTCTCTGAATCTGCGTAAAATTAAGGTGAGTAGTTCACGCTCATCACGAACTAATTTTTCAGTTTCTAAGATGAGCTTTGAATCCGATTCGACTTCTAAATTCATTTGCGACCCCTCCTGCAATGCTGGAGAAATCTGCAAGATGAAATCCAAACTGATATCTGTTTTATCGTCGAACAAAGAGAATCAAAGCCGATCCCCGTCTATTTCTGGAATTCATGATTTCAGTCAGCATCAGTTTTACTTTTTATTTTTGATTCCAGCTTTGGTTTTAGAAAATGACGACGCACCGTTTTCTGAACGTCGCGGGTGAAATTAAATGAAATGAAATTTTATTGAGGGATTCAGGTCAACGCCTGGATGTATTGGGTAGAGGTTAGATCAAGAGGTTCTCGCCAATCAGAGTCCTGCAGGATCGCGAAAGACGTGTTTAATCGCTCTTACCGATGTTGAATCTCGTCAGCAGTTTTAGGAACATGAGAACGTTCTTTCGTTTGGACTTGATAGGCTTTATCGACGGCTGCAAGTGCGTCTTGTGTCAGCGAGTAGCGGGCGTCATTCAAACCAGTGTGAAGAAGTCCGACAATTCGATACTCCAAGGCTTTCCTAGCAAACTCTTTCTGGCCCTCTAGTTTTTGCGCACGAACTTGCGTGAGATGCGTGCCGAGCGCTTCGAAAGCCGCGCTCACTTCGCTTTCGCTTAGGGATTCCGAGTTGACCATCCATTTCGACAACCGTGATTCAATTCCGTCGATTTGATCACTGGTATTTTTGATCTCTTTGACTCCCGCAAAGAAATTGTTTTCGAGCGGACGACATCTGTGGTGCACAACCTCAAATTCGCAGCCTTTATTTTTCAGATTTTGTTCACTTCCCTTGCAAGTTTTCGCCATCTCTTTGTAGTTATCGAAAAACATGCTTTCGTAGCTTTGCACTTTATATTTATCTTTGATCTCCGGACCGTTTTTAGAAAAAACGGTATTGTCGTCGATCCTCATAAAACTGTGGTAGTTTCCCCAGTGTTTCCAGAAGAGAGAGCCGATGTCGCCAGTCCGTGGCTTTTCAGAAGCAGGGAGCGCCTTGCAGTATTCTGAATTCATCCAGAACCAGAACTCGGGTTTTGTCACAGGTCGCGTCGACTTTAGAATACCGGTTGAGATCAAAGCCGCATTCCAGCAGTTAGGTCCATCTGTGCTCATCTGAAGATCGTTAAATGATTGAAGAGTCGTTTTTAAAAGTTCAGTAAGTTGACCGTTTGGTCCTGAGCTATCCTGATTGCAATGCACTTCGCCGGCCGGTGCATACCCGGAGAGCATCAAGACAAAGATGAAAGTAAGCCACGTGCGCGTCACCCCGTCAGAATACCGATGAATGACGACATTGAACCTAAAAATCGCAGACACCTGAACGGAGGTCGGAAGTCAAATGGCTTTAGTCTGTCTTCCGATCACTAAAGTACAGACAGGAACATCGAAAAATCGATCTGCCGGGCTCGGCCTAAAACATCTTTTTTCCAGGTCGCCAAATCGCGCCAAAAACAAATTCTCCATAAAATTTCGATTCTGAAAGTACTTATGGGGGACTAGTTTTTCCCAAAGCAAGCAAGTCGGTACACAATTTCTGAAACTTGAATATATTTATCTTTACCTGCTCCTTCAACCGAGCCTCGAACTTCAACATTAGAAGCTTCTCGCACTCCCGACGCACAGAGAGAATAGGCTTCAGTACGGTAACAAGTGAACTTTCCGTTTTTTGAAATAGAGCATTCTGAAGGATTATTTCCGTCCAACTTCATGGTTTCATCGAGCAAGGAATCCACATGCTTTTTAACATCTAATATACTGTCGGCGGAGGAGGCGGGCATTCTATTAAAAGCGGATCCAGAATTTTTAGCGTAAGAATAAGTTGAAAAAAATAGAAGGCTACACAATAGAAATTTAGACATTTTTAGCTCTTTGATCCCAGCTTAATTCAAGAATTCTTTCGCACAAGTCCAGGGCACGCATCCAGACCAACGTCCAAGGACTCATAAATCTTTTGGTATTGATCCAGAACGTAAAGTCCAGTCATCCTCCAGCTGGCTTTAGTCTGCCTTACGATCACTGATGTGCAGCAGCCGTTTCGGATACGACAGCGTCGACTTATCGGCGCGATCGTCGTCGGTCAAAAAATACAGATACATCGAAAAATCAACTTGCCGACCACTTTACCGAGAACATTTTCTTTCCAATAGATCCGTCATTTCCAACAAAGAAAATGACGACGCAGCGTTTTCTGAACGTCGCGGGTGAAATTAACTGAAATGAAATTTTATTGAGGTCGCCAGTGCAACGGCCAGGTGTCTTGGGCGAAACTTAGATACAGAAGTTCTCGTCAATCAGAGCCCTGACCGATCCGCGAAAGGAGTGGTTGATAGTCAGGTATAGATTTCGCCTTTACGCGCGAGTCGACGCCAGGGGCGAGCAAGCTTCAATGGAACTTCCCATTGCTTGTCCTCGGGATTTATTTCGTTAACCACGATGGAGTCTACTCCCGAGTGGCATCTTGAAATGACGTCGCCGCTTGGCCCTACAAAATTGGATGGGAGCTTTTGGCTCTTATTCGTCGGGACCGACATACTCATCCAATAGTTGTTGCAGGCGGCGTGACCTTGAGCTTGTATGCCGAACATCGTTGAGTCGGAGTAACTTGAAAACAGAACACAATCGACATCCTGCTTTTCATAATCCAGGAAAACTTCAGGAAACTGGATCTCGATACAAGTTGCACAGCCAATGCGAAGTCCATTGACCTCAAACACCACCTGCTTTTTGCCAGCGGAGTACCACTCTGTAATCTCCGATTGAGAACAAAATCGCTTATCATATCGATCAAGCACTTCACCCTGAGGGTCAATAATATAGAGACTATTGCGCGGACGTGCTGAAGCATCAACAAAATGGCAACTTCCGATGACGGCCCAGATTCCCAGATCACGACAAAGCGCCTGGATTGTCTTCAACTCGCGCTCAAGAGCTTCCCAGTTAAAATCCTGAAAGCTGTGAATCTGACTTTTGCTTTACCCTGACAGCGCACCCTCGCAAAAGTGCACCAAGTCGGCTTTCGCGTCGGAAGCCAATTGGATTAAGCGACGTATGTTCTCACCATTTTTACGAATGTCTCGATCAACCGTCGTTTGCGCAGTCGCTATCTTTAGAACCCTACTTTGTTTCATAGTTTGATCCTATCTTCTATGGCCATGACCGTCAGTTAGGCAATGGCTTTAGTCTGTCTTCCGATCACTAAAGTACAGACCGTAAGCTCGAGATTTCGGATGCAAGATTCAAAAATCTTGAGTTGAACCCCATCCATCTTTTCATCTTAGATTTCTGGCTCTTGATTCTTGGGATTCCATTCGAAAATCAGAGCGCTATTGACTAACGCATAAATAAAGGCGCAGTGGGCGATGGGATTGCTGAGCGAAAAATGGCGCACAGAGAAAAAGCCCCGGAGGCGTGGCTAAAGCCACGTCGAGGAGCTTTTTCGAGTACGTCATTTTGTAGCCAGCAAG
>JBKCUU010000058.1:0-69995 GCA_046318155.1 Bdellovibrio sp.
CGATCCCGCAAAACCAAACTGATCATACATGTCGCGGCGTTTTTGATCCGAAAGAACTTCGTAAGCTTCGCTGAGCTCTTTGAACTTTTCTTCGGCCTTTTTATCACCTGGATTTTTATCGGGGTGAAACTTCATGGCAAGCTTGCGATAAGCTTTTTTGATTTCGTCCGCCGGAGCAGCTCTGGTGACTCCTAAAACCGAATAGTAATCTTTTTTCGGCACGGCTCAGACTCCTCTTAGTTTTCTGTTGGTTTCTTGGCGACAACAACCTGGCCAGGGCGAATCAACTTATCGTGCAGACGATAAGGCTTCTTAAAGACACGCGACACTTGCCCGGGTTGATAGTGAGCCGTTTCCTCAGAGCTTAAAGCTTCGTGAAGGGCAGGGTCAAAGTTTTGACCCAAAGCTGGAACTTCGGTCACGCCAAACTTCGTCAGCGCCGTGCGCAGTTCGTTTGCTGTCAGTTCAACACCCTTCACGTACTGCGGAAGATTTTCTGGCGTCGCTTTGGTTTCAAGTGCACGTTCAAAGTTATCAAGGACACCTAGGACATCGATCAAAACGCGCTCGGCGCCGTATTTTAAAAGATCTGCTCGCTCTTTAATCGCATGCCTTTTGTAGTTGTCAAACTCAGCGCGCAAATACAGATAGTCATTTTTAAATTTCTCGGCCTGGGCCAAGGCATCGTTTACAGAAGAAGTGGCTGACTCGGGCGCGCCATTCGATTCAGAATTTGGATTGTCAGGCTTTTGGTTTTCGCTCACAAAAAACTCCTTCAACGGCTGATCTCAAGACGCTCCACAATACCTAGGGAAGTTGTGCCTGGACAAGCAAAAGTCAAGGTGAGGGCGGGTGGATTAGAACTGCTCAGCCCTATCCCACTCGGGCTTTAAAAATGTGAGGGCCGAAAAGGCCTGATTGCTCACGAGAACCCCCTCCTCGGTGAGGGTAAAGCAACCCGGCAGGGGGACCTGAACCCATCCGCGTTGCACCAAATCCGCTAGCGGGCCCGTGACAAGGCGCAATCCGGCGGGTCCAAACTTGTGCTGCAACTGTTCAAGGACAAGGCCGCGTCTGCGACGGAGTGAGGTATGACAAAAGTCCGTAAGCGCTTGATGCGCGTCGAGCTGCTCAAAGTTTTCTGGGTTTAAATTGCCCTGCGGTGTGTTCACCGGTTCCGAGCGGGATTCGATGAGTTTTTGATGGGCCCCAATCGAGCTGGGGTTCCAAAATCGAAGCCCATAAGGCCCCATATTGGGCATGTAGGAGTGCGCACTTAGGCCAAGTCCCCAATAAGCCTCATCATCCCAATAAAGCGAATTGTGACGCGACTCGAACCCAGGCAAGGAGAAGTTCGAAATTTCGTAGCGATGATAACCGCTTTCGACAAGCGTCTTGCGGATCATTTCAAACATCTCAAGCTGCGTCTCTTCTAGGGGGCGCCCCCTCGATAAGACATGACCTTCAGGTACTGTGAGGCAATAGGGGCTAACATGAGCGGGCTTGAGGCGAACCACCTCGTCCAAATCTTGGCGCAAAATCTCGAGCGTTTGGCCCGGAAGCGCGAACAACAAATCAAAACTAAAGTTCACTTTCCACTCAGAAAGCAAATCCAGCGTTTCGCGAGTCTGTTTGGCATTGTGCTCGCGGTGAACCGACTTCAGAAGCGGGTCGTTAAAGGTTTGAGCGCCGACGCTGAAGCGATTGATCCCCATTTGAAGGTAGTGATCAAGTTTGCGAGTATCAATCGTCGCAGGATTAATTTCGATGGTAACCTCTGTTGCAGGACCTACAGAGAAGCCATTGTTTGCAAGTTCTTGAATCACGGCTAAAATCTGTTCTGAAGGCAGTAAGCTCGGGGTCCCGCCACCAAAATACAAAGTGGTCAGCTCTTGCTTGGGAAAAGCCAAATGTTTTTGGCGAATTTCTTCTTTCAAAAGTTGAACGTACTGCTCAGACGGCAAGATCTGACTGCGCTCATAAGTCGCGAAGTCACAATAGGTGCAGCGCTGAAGGCAATAAGGGATATGGACGTAGATGCCAAATTTCATAGATAGAGGAGCAACCTAAGAAATGATCAAAAAAATACAACTGAAAAATGGTCTCGAAGTCATTCTGGTCCCCAGCTCGAAGTCACCCGTCGTGTCAGTTCAAATGTGGGTGAGAACAGGCTCGGCGGATGAGGGTCGCGGCGTCGAAGGAATTTCGCACTTTATCGAACACCTGGTATTCAAGGGCACCGAGAAGTACAAAGTCGGCGAAATTGCCTCCTTGGTCGAAGGCTCAGGCGGCGAGCTCAATGCCTATACGTCCTTTGATCAAACGGTTTTTTACGTCACCATTTCGAAAGCCTATTTTGAAACCGGGCTCGATGTGATCGCGCAGATGATGGGCTTTCCGACGTTTGACAAACAAGAGATCGACAACGAGCGCGAAGTCGTCATCGAAGAAATTAAACGAGGAAACGATTCCTTAAGTCGCCAAGCAAGTCAGCTTTTGTTTAAGACTGCTTTTAAAAAGTCGGCCTACCGCGTTCCGGTCATCGGCTATGACAAAAACATCATGAAGCTCTCGCCTAAAAAAATCCAAGACTACTACCGTTCGCGCTACACCCCGCCGAACATGTTTCTCGTCGTGACCGGAGATTTTGAACTCAAGTCCGGAAAGAAAAAAATTGAAGAGGTTTTCTCAAAGCTCGTCAAGACGCCGCTTAAGAAAGTAAAACGAACAAAAGAACCCAAGCAGACGACGCCCCGACTGGCAGTCCAGGCCACCAACTTTCAGCAGTCCATTGGTTACTGCGCGTGGAAAATCCCCGGAGCGGGACACAAAGACATTCCTGCGCTTGATGTGTTGGCTTTGATTTTGGGTCAAGGGGACTCCTCTCGCCTGGTGAAGCGCCTTCGCATCGAAGAGCCTTTGGTGAGCTCAATCGGAACAGGAAACTACCTTCCTCAAGAGGGCGGCCTTTTCATGCTTTCGTTTGGTTTTGAAAAAGAGAAGTTTGCAAGTATTCACCCCGTGATCCAATCCGAGGTCGAGCGTTTCAAGACTGAGGGACCGACCCTTGAAGAATTAAAAAAAGCGATCGTCAATCTCGAGAGCGGTGAGTACTACTCGATGGAAACGGTTGATGGACTTGCCCGGCGTTATGGATCAGTTGAATTTCAATTTCGCGACTTCAAAGCTTTTGATCGATACTTCAAAGCTCTTCGCACACTCACGCCGCAGAGGATTCAGCAGGCGGCGATCAAGTACCTTAAAGCCGAAACCGCGACGATATCGCTGACATCACAGGGTGATATCAAGGGGCTGAAGGCTGAATGCAAGACATGGATCGGCACAATGAAAAAGGCCAAGCTTAAAGTCAAAAAAGCCGGAGACAAGAGGCCCAAGTTTGCGCTTGCGAAAGCCTCCAAGGCGTCAAAAAACGAAGGCGAAATCCAGGTCATCCCACTTTCAAACGGCGGCCGACTCCTGGTTCGTCCTTCGAAAGGGACCGAAGTCATTTCGGCCAAAGCGGCCTTTATGGGCGGATTGCGTTATGAAAAGATGTCTTTTGAGGGCCTTTCTGAGCTTTTCTCGCGAACGTGGGTCAGTGGAACAAAAACTCGCAATGAAGCGCAGCTTTTTGAAGAAATTGATCAAATTGCCTGTGGGCTTTCTCCGGTTGTTGGGAGAAATACAGCGGGACTCAGTTTAGACGTCTTGAAGTCTTTTGAATATCAAGGCTGCGATCTGTTTTTGGACTCGCTTTTTCAGTCGACGTTTCCGGCCCAGGTGATTGAGCGCGAAAAGAGGCTTCAGATCCAACAAATCAAGCACAAGAAAGATAATCCCTCGGGCATCATGTTTAACTTGTTTCTCAAAGAAATGTTTGCAGGGCACCCCTATTCAAAGGATGCCCTCGGTACAGAACAAAGCTTAGCGCAAATTTCAGCCGCCGATATTCGTCAGTTTTGGCATGAGACTTATGATCCTTCAAAGCTTCATTTCGTGGTGGCGGGCAACGTTGATCCCGAATTCTGGAAAAAGAAAATCGAGCAGCATATGAAGGTAAGCGAGAGTGGCACCGTTATCGCGCCAAAGCTCAGCCTGAAAAAACTCGAGGGTTCAAAGCAAGTCTTTGAGCGCTCGGAGAAAGAGCAGGCTCACGTTCTGATGGGTTACCGCAGCTTTGATCTTCGCGATAATCGCCGTCACACACTACAAATTATTCAATCCATTCTCGCTGGGCAGGGCGGCCGCCTGTTTTTAGAGCTTCGAGATAAAGAATCTCTCGCGTACTCGGTCTCGCCCACCCGCCTTGAGGGTCTTGAGGGCGGGTACTTCGGAGCCTACATTGGCTGCTCACCTGAAAAAACCAAGAAAGCTTTGTCGATGATGAAAATAGAATTTGAAAAGCTGGTGAGTGAGCCCGTGCCTCAAGAAGAGCTTGATCGTGCGAAACGGTACATAATCGGTCGGCACGATATCGACTTACAAAGAACATCCTCGATTGCAAGTTCGATTCTCTACGAGGACCTCTATGGCTTAGACTATACAGAAATCTTTCATTACAAAGACTTTGTTTCCGAGATTTCGGCAGAAGATGTTCGCCGAGTGGCGGCAGAAATCTTTTCGGGACCGACCATTACGGCCATCGTCGGGCCCGAAACGAGCCTAACTTAGCGACGGCCCGCTCCCTTTGCCGGTAGAGGTCTGATCATCGGAGCCGAGGCCGTTGATTGCGATCTTGCCCGATATTTATCCAGATTCGTCATGACTTGAGTCATCGAACTGTTAACTCCAGTAAATGTGAGTTCACGGCAATGCTGTCCACTAAAGCCGTCCATGCGCTGGGCGGCTTCTAGGTCTGGGCGTCCTGCTTTGGTCGGCTCATTCAGATAGTTGTTCGCCTGATAAACTTGGGCACGCAGACGATCGTGAATTCGTGACTGAATTGCTCGGACGTGCAACAAGGCGCCCTGACCTGTTTGCTTTTCGCCCTCGATGGTTTGGAAGTCATCGCACTTTGCGGGTGGGCTCTTGTCAAATTGGTTGACTCGATCACTCACCCACATGTCGGGCGAGTAATTGACGCAAAAGACTTTATTCCCATCGCGCGCGGGAATCATCAGTTTAAATTTGTTGATCGAATCATAGAAAGAAGTCTCGGGTTGTCCCGTCTTTGGGTTGATCGTTAGGGGTGTTGGAGCCGTGATCGAAAAAACATCTTGGCCATCAGTCATCGAAAGAATGAGTGCGCTCTTTTTGGAGTTGGGCATCATTCCTGTGCTACCCACGAAAGTCATCCCTTGCCGCTCAAAGACCTCGTAGAAGGGATCAGAAGTGGGGGCGTACGATTTGTGGCAAGCCATTGTTTTTTTGAGTTCCGACTCAAAATCGGCTTCTTCTTGTGACCACGCTTGACTGACAGAAAAAACGAGCGAAGAGAACAAGATTAAAAATTTAATCATGGGGAAACCCCCTTATTTCGGCAAATCATTGAATCAACAATGCGGCCCTTAAGTTTGGCGCGGATGTCTTTCAGAGTACAATTTTTAATCTTGTCCTTCCAAAAATCCAAGTCACCGGTGTGGTGCTGGCGGTATTGGCCCTCGTACATTTTTATGCAACTCTGAGACACCGCCGTCGCGACGGCTTCGCATTCTTCTTGAGTCCATATAAAGCACTGCTTTAAAATTTTAGTTTCTTGGCAACCTTGGTAGGGGAGCCAATCAGGCATTAAGCGCAGCTCCTCACGCTCACTCTCAGCAAGAGCAGAGGCTGTCATTGGAGCAATAAGAAAAAGAAATACAAAAAATAAGCGTCGCACTCGCACAGCACCCCCCGAAGGCTTCTTTCGGCTGTTTCGAAAAGGAACATGAGATAGGGGCCGTAGACCTAGGACGAGAAAGTCGCCCGAGAAAGAGCGAAGTTTCCCATTTTTAGACGCTTTTTAATATGATAAAGAGATGAATGAGCCGATAAGGATTGTAGCATGAGTGTACAACTCTTCGTAACTCCAAGGCAGCATTTTGAAGAGCTGGTCGACGCCGGCCTCGTGAAACTTCAAATCAAGACCGTTCCGGCCGTGCAGTCCTATCTCGTCCATCTTCTCGAGTTTTATCTGGACACTAAAAATCTATTCCCTCAAGAAAGCGCAGACTCAGGTCAACGAACAGCCCCCACAATGGCAGAGATGTGGCTCAAAGCGGGTTCGCTTGAAGGCTCGCAGCGTTTTGAGCTTCTCAAGCAAATCGGTGATCGATCCCTTTATGTGAGTGGATTTTTCTCGGATTCTCTGCAACGCAAGGTGATAGACGTGGATTATTATGCCGATATGGGCGGAGCTGCCTACGCAAGCCTGGCAGAAAGTGCCCGCGAAGACACGACGGCTCAGGTTTACCGGGTGTTTTCAAGACGCTTCATTGAGTTTGTTGACGTTTTGTCGTTCATCAGTCGCAAGTCAATGGTTCAAACGGACGAAAACCTCCTGCGTCTCTATGAGCGTTACCTTCAGACGGGCTCAGAGATCGCTCGAGAGCGCTTGAGCGAGCTTGGTGTCGTGACCTTACCATTCGAGCAGACCAAGAAGTCTCGTCAGTAGCACAAAACCTAGCACAATGAGCTTGACCCCTAAAGGCCTCGTCTGAGAAATTTTAGCCATGTTTGGCTTAGGTTTTTCTGAAATTTTAGTCTTGGGCATTATTGCGCTGATTGTGATCGGACCAGAAGACTTACCCAAGGTCGCCCGAAAAATTGGTCGCTTTATGAATGAGCTCAAGCGCGGTGGCGAATCATTTAAAAAAGAATTCGAGCAATCGACTATTTCGATGCAAGACCATTTGCGAATCGATCCTTTTGTAAAGCCCACTGTCGGGACAGAAAAAAAGATTGAAGCCGCCGACGAGACTCCTGAGGTCAAACGTGAGTAAGACAGCGGGACCCATGAGTCAGTCGTTGATCGATCATTTGGGTGAGCTGCGCTTTCGATTAATCAGATCTGCTTGGGGCATGCTTTTGGGTATTATTATTTGCTATAATTTTACGTACCAAGTTTTTGATTGGATGCGCGCGCCGATCGCGCCGTACTTGCCAACGGGCGGACTCGTCTTCACGGGCCCAATGGACAAGTTTCTCGCGCACTTAAAAATTGCTTTTTTTGGCGGTGTGGTTCTTTCAACTCCGTGGTGGATGTACCAGATCTGGAAATTTGTTTCTCCTGGTCTGTATAACAAAGAGCGAAAGCTCGCGATTAGCTTTATTGCCTCGGGAACGACTTTGTTTTTGACCGGCATCGCCTTTACCTATTTTGTTGTTTTACCAATGGCGTTTCATTTTTTGATGACCTACGGCGGAGACGTCGATAAACCGATGATCACCATTGATCAGTACATGGGATTTGTCACAATCACGGCGCTGATGTTCGGACTCTCCTTTGAGCTCCCGCTCGTCATCGTGACGCTTTCATTGCTGGGAATTTTTGATCAAGCTTTTCTTCGCCGAAACCGCAAGTACGCGGTTATGACAATTGCAATTATCTGCGCCATCATCACGCCTCCTGACTTGCTGAGCATGCTTTTGATGCTGGCTCCGATGTGGTTCTTGCTCGAAGTATCGATTGTTATCGTTGGCTTTCTTGAGCGCAAAAAAGCCCGTGAAGCAGCCCTTCCTCAAGAACCTTCGATCAGCTAAGGGCACAAAACTCACGGCCAGAGCGCCCCGGGATCGCTGCTGAGGTCCGCTCATCATACTTCAGGATCATCAAATCTAATCAGGATCTGACCAGACTCAACCGAGTCACCTTGTTTAACGCAAATTTCTTTGATTTTGACGTCGTTCGCTGCGCGCATCTCGTTCTCCATTTTCATGGCTTCCATGATGAGCAAAGGCTTGTTGGCTTTGACCGTTTCGCCGACCTTAGCAAAGATCTCAATGATCTTTCCGGGCATCCCGGCTTTCAATTCTTTGTCGCCATCCAATCCGCCGCCGCGCTTTAATGACTCATGTAAAAGCATTTCATCATTAAAGATTTTGACAGTTTGAAAGGAATTTCGAGTAAACACGGTGTATTCAGTGTCCTGCCCGACGACGTCGATCATATACGAAATGCTTTTAAACAAAAAACTGTAGTAAGACTCAGTCTTTTGATAGTCCTTTTTCGAAACGTCGTAATGCATCCATGCATCTGATTCCTTTTGAATCGAGATCTTCCAGCTGTTGCGGTTTTCGACAACGTCGACTTTAAATTTTGCGCCTTTAAGTTCAGCTTCAAAGTACATATTATTGCATCCTCAATTGCAGGCGTCGCCCGGCTTTTTTCCAGTTCGAAAAAATGTTGAGCTGGCGAACGTCCTTGGATTTTCGATCGTTATAGGCCGTGATGGCTGCAGCGATCAGAAAAACAGTGTCGTCGACTTCTTTAAAGAGCTCGGGCTCAAGCACTTCAAAGTTCTTTTCTAAGAACTGCGTCGTGTAGCTACCATCGATAAACTTAGGATGTTTAAGAATCGAGCGGTGAAGCACGATATTGGACTTAATCCCCGACAAAACAAACTCGGTCAGCGCCCGCTGCATCCGATCAATGGCTTCGATTCTGGTCTCACCCCAGGTGATCACTTTGGCAATCATGGGATCGTAATAGATCGGAACTTCGTAACCGGGGTAGGCATACGAATCGACGCGAACAAACGGGCCCTGTGGGTGACGGCAGGCGCGGATCAACCCAGGCGAGGGTTTATAAGTCACGGGATCCTCAGCACAGACCCGCACTTCAATCGCGTGTCCCTTTTGCTTAACATCTTGCTGCTTAAAGGTCAGTGGTTGACCAAGAGCCACGTTAATTTGCTCTTTGACCAAGTCGACCCCGCAAACGATCTCCGTGATCGGATGCTCAACCTGTAAGCGGGTGTTCATTTCCATAAAGTAAAACTCTTTGGTCGAGTTATCAAAAATGAATTCGATCGTGCCGGCACCGATGTAGTTAATCTGTTTACCGGCGCGAACTGCGGCATCGCCCATTTTCATTCGGACCTCTTGAGGAACCGAGGGGCTGGGTGACTCTTCGATTAACTTCTGATGTCGACGCTGAACCGAGCACTCGCGTTCAAACAAGTGAACAACGTTGCCGTGCGTATCGCCAAACACTTGAATCTCAATGTGTTTTGGATCACTGACGAATTTTTCGATATAGACAGTTTTGTCCGCAAAATAGTTAAGTCCTTCGGATTGGCAGGCACGAAAAGCACTTTCGAGCTCACTCTCGGCGCGAACGACGCGCATGCCTTTGCCTCCACCACCAGCCGAAGCTTTAATGATGACGGGATAGCCAATTTTTCTAACAACGGCCTGGCAATCCTCGAGGGTCTCAACAGAACCATCCGAACCAGGAACGGTCGGGACGCCTGCTTTTTTCATCAACGCTTTGGCAGATAACTTATCACCCATCGCGTCGATGTTTTCGGGTGTGGGTCCAATAAACGTGATGCCAGCCTCTTTAAGTGCGCGAGCAAAATTCACGTTTTCTGACAAGAATCCATACCCGGGGTGCACGGCATCGACACCAGCCTGTTTGCAGACCTCTAGAATCTTGGGAACATTGAGGTAAGATTCTTTACTGGGCGCGGGGCCAATGTTGTAAGCCTCGTCAGCTAAAAAAACATGCAGAGACTCGCGGTCGGCTTCCGAAAACACTGCGACCGTTTTAATCCCCAGCTCACGGCAAGCGCGGGTCACCCGGATGGCGATCTCCCCGCGATTGGCAATGAGAACTTTCTTGAACATTTTCATTGAGCTCTCCTTAAAGCGGAATATTGCCGTGTTTTTTAGGCGGCATGATGTCGCGTTTGTTTTTAAGCATTTCAAGCGAGTCAATCAGTCGGCGACGAGTGAGTGCAGGCTCGATCACTTCGTCCGTGTAGCCCAGTTCAGCTGAAACGTAGGGGTTCGAGAACTTTTGCTCGTATTCCTTTATCAACTTTGCTTTTTCGCCAACGGGATCCGAGGCTTTTGCAATTTTATCTCGGAAGATGATATTCACCGCTCCCTCAGCTCCCATCACGGCAATTTCTGCCGTGGGGTAAGCCAAGTTAATGTCAGAGCGCAAAAGCTTAGAGCCCATGACAATGTAGGCGCCGCCGTAAGCTTTGCGAGTGATGAGGGTAATCTTAGGCACCGTCGCCTCAGCATAAGCGTACAAGAGCTTCGCCCCATGGGTGATGATCCCTTTCCATTCTTGATCTGTACCCGGCAAAAAGCCCGGGACGTCGACAAAAGAAACAATCGGAATGTTGAACGAATCACAGAGACGGATAAAGCGCGCCGCCTTACGACTGGCTTCGATATCCAAGCAACCCGCCAAAACTTGCGGTTGATTGGCAACAATTCCGACCGAGCGGCCGTTCAGGCGTGCAAAGCCGACGATCACATTCATTGCAAAATGCTTGTGCACCTCAAGAAAATAATGTTCATCGACCACTTCCGTGATGAGTCCAAGCATGTCGTAAGGTTTTTTAGGACTGTCAGGAATAAAGCCATTGAGCATCTCACACATACGGTCGGGTCGGTCCGTTGTCGGCAAGACGGGAGGCTCATCTAAATTGTTTGAAGGCAAGAAGCCCAAGAGCTCGCGAATCATTAAAAGCGTGTGTTTATCATCTTCGCAGGCAAAGTGAGCAACGCCCGATTTTTGTGAGTGCGTGATCGCGCCACCAAGATCTTCTTTCGTCACATCTTCATGAGTGACGGTTTTTATAACGTCAGGTCCCGTCACAAACATGTAAGACGTCTTTTTCACCATAAAAACAAAGTCGGTAATGGATGGAGAATAAACGGCGCCGCCCGCACAGGGCCCCATGATGCCTGTGATTTGCGGGACAACCCCCGAGGCCATCACGTTGCGGGTAAAGATGTCAGCGTAACCGCCCAAAGATTCAATCCCCTCTTGAATGCGCGCACCACCCGAGTCGTTAAGCCCAACCACAGGAGCTCCGTTTTTCAACGCCAGATCCATGATCTTACAAATTTTGTTCGCTTGTGTGCGAGACATCGAGCCACCGATCACGGTGAAGTCTTGAGAGTAGGCGTAAACGAGCTTTCCGTTCACGCGCCCGTGACCCGTGATCACGCCATCACCAGGAACTTTACTGTCCCCCATACCAAAGTTTGTGCAACTGTGAGTAACAAAACGGTCCATTTCAACAAAACTGCCGGGATCGAGCAAAATATCCAAACGCTCTCGGGCCGTCAGGCGGCCGCCTTGCTTATGCTTGCCCGTTCTTGCGGCGCCGCCGCCCTGAAGGGCAACCTCATTTCGCCGCTCAAGATCTTGAAGCTTGGCCTGGGTTACTTGTTCTAGTTCCATGTCTCGTTTTCCTTTCAGAAAAAAATTGAAAGCAATATTCGGTCAGCGGCGGCGCCCTCAGCAGCCGCCAGATAAATCGATCAGGGGTAACTCCGTCCGTAAAGACGAGGGAAGGGAATGGTTTCTCGAATATGCGGAAGGCCGCAGATCCAAGCCACTGTGCGCTCAAGTCCCAAGCCAAATCCCGAGTGTGGGAAGGAGCCGTAGCGACGCAAATCGTTGTACCATTTAAAATCTTCATCACGGAGCTCGTGTTCTCGGATCTTGCGTTCCAAGATCGCCAGGTTGTCTTCGCGCTGTCCGCCGCCAATGATTTCACCGTAACCTTCAGTGGCCAGCAAATCGCAACCCATGGCATAGCCTTGATCTTGCGGATCTTCTTTCATATAGAAAGCTTTGACGGCTGCGGGGTAGTGATGAACAAAGACGGGCTTGTCATACTTCGTTGAGATGATGGTTTCATCCGGCGCGCCAAAATCATCACCAATCATGAACTCTGGATTTTCTTTCTTCACCATCTCAGCCGCTTCACGGTAGTGCAAGCGGGGGAACGGCCCTTTGATCGGTGCTAGTTTCGACAGATCACGCTCCAAAGATTTAAGCTCCGCTTCTTTGTTTTTAAGTGTGCGCTGAACAACGTACTCAACAAACTGCTCGGCCAGCTCCATGTTGTCGTACATGTCATTGAAGGCAACTTCGGGTTCTACCATCCAAAACTCAATCAAATGCCGGCGCGTTTTTGATTTTTCAGCGCGAAAGGTCGGACCAAAACAATACACCTTACCAAGAGCTGCGGCCGTCGCTTCCATGTAGAGCTGTCCGCTTTGAGAGAGGTACATCTTCTCATCAAAGAACTTAGTTTCAAAAAGGTTCGAAGTGCCTTCGCACGCACTCGGGGTAAAAACGGGTGCGTCTGTCAGAGTAAAACCACGGCCATCAAAAAAGTCGCGGATGGCACCAATGATTTCGGCCCGAACGCGCAAAATGGCGTGCTGGCGTTTTGAGCGCAGCCACAAGTGGCGGTTTTCCATTAAGAAATCAGTTCCGTGATCTTTTGGAGTAATGGGGTAGTCCACCGAGGCACCGATGACCTCAAGAGTTTCGGCGCCCAATTCAAAAACATTCTCATGCTTGGGGTGCTTACGAACTGTGCCCACCACTTTGACCGAGCACTCTTGCGTGAGTCTATCAAACGTGGCCAGCGCTTCTTCGGCGCATTCACCGCGAAAGAAAATACAGGGCACGATCCCAGTGCCATCGCGAAGCTCAAGAAACTTCACTTTTCCGGAAGACCGTGTTTGATAAGCCCAGCCTTTGAGTTCAACTTTTTGACCGACGTATTTGGCCAGGTCCGAAATATAATAGCGCATGTTTTTCCTCGAGAAAGAGGCGCGAACGAAAGGCGTGCGGACCTCGATTTAAGCTCGAATTTTTAACATGCGACAATTTGTCGGCACACCAGAATTTCAAAGGGATAGAAGCGTCACGTCACGGAACAAGACGCCTAATCTCTTCTAGTGCTCTACGCACATTCAGACGCCCTCGGGTCATGACGCGGTAGTCCTTCACCTCGACAGACGTCATCAAGGCCTGCCTAACTTGAGCCAAGGTGGCTTGAGGTTTTGCACTCCAAAGCAGGGCCGCGGCACCGGTTACAAAGGGGGCTGCCATGCTTGTTCCACTCAAGTAGCCGTAACCACCTGGAACGGTACTGTAAATTTGATCCCCAGGAGCCGCGAAGTGGACGTACTTGTAGCTCGAGTTCGAGAACCCAGCGTAAAAATCTGAAGACCGAGTCGCACCGATCGTCAATTGAGCCGGCAACTCAAACGCCGCCGGAAACTCAGGCTTGATATCCAAGTCGTTGCCTTCATTCCCGGCCGCAACCACAAACAAAACTCCCTGTGCTTCAAGAGCTTGAATCGTGCTTTTCAAAGACGACGAACAGTAAGTTCCGCCCCAGCTCGCATTGATGACTTTTACGCCGCGGCCCGAAACGTACTGGATCGCATTGATGGCAGCACCCAGGGTCCCGCCGCCACCTTGATCCATAAAATTGGCAGGAACCAGGGTTGCTCGGGGAGCCACCCCAGGAAGTGATCCGGTGTTGTGATCAGCTAAAATAATCCCAGCCACGTGAGTGCCATGAACGTTACCAGCTTTAATCGTGGGTTGCGGTTTGTTTTCATAAAAATCCCAACCATACTTGTCATCGGGGTAACCATTGTTATCATCGTCAAAGCCGATCGTGCCGCTGATTTCAGGCAGGTTTGGGTCTAAGCGAGGATTCAGCTGCGCGTGATTATAGTCAACGGCGGCGTCCACAACTCCGACTTTCACACCTTGACCGCGAACGCCCTGATTCCAGGCCGCATCCGCCTCAATGATCGACTGACCCCAGGTTGTCTGACTAAATGTCAGCGCTTCGGACTCGACGAGCTGAGAGTCTTCTTGGTTGAGCCAAACGGGACGGTCAAATTCGACATAGCGAATTTGCTCGAGCCGCGGCTTTAAGAACTTCTCAATGAAAACAGATTTGTTCTCGGCGGTTTCCGTGGTCACGAGGCCATCTTCCCATGTCACCAAGAATCGATTTTCGATTTTGGCACCCTCACAGGCAAACGCGCTATTTGAGCTTTCGGGAAAGGTTCCGCTGACGGACTTCTGACTACAAGCTGCGATTACAAGAAGAGAGATCAAAAGCCCACTGACTTTGGCAAAGGCACGAACATCCATGTTCACTCCTCAAGTGGGTCTTACGTTTCAGCATGAAGACGTGTTTGCAGCCCCTTGTGGTTAACTCATCGGCGTTTCAGTTTGAAACTCGAGATGGACTTTCGGATGAGTTTAAGTTCAACCGGGGACCCCGGTAGTGGACGATGGTCGAGCTTTTTGATTTGAGATCTACGACAGGTATTCTCGGATCAGGGTCGGAGCCGTCACTTTATTTTCAGAATAAGAAACGCAACTCAGGAGTTCGGCTTGGACATTTAACAAAAGTGAGCTGTCGTTTCCATAAAGAGTAAAAAGAGGCTCACCCGGGCGAACAAAGTCACCTATTTTGGCATGAAACTCAATTCCAGCAGTGGGCTCAATAAGATCGGTGGTTTGCGCGCGTCCGGCTTTAATTTTAACGCCGATCCAGCCGATTGTTTCGGTTTCAAAGCCAGAAACAAAGCCCTCACAATCGGCCAGGACTTCAACGCGATTCTTCGGCGCTGGGAGTTCGCTCAAGCGGCCCGAGTGAAGATGGCAAAGCTCTTCAAACTTTTGGTAGGCTCGTCCTGAATCTAAGATTTGCACGGCCTCTCGGTAACAAGTTTCGAGATCTGGGTAAGTGCCACTTAAAAACATCATCGATGCTGAGAGGCGAAGCGAAAGTTCGCGAGTTTCTTGAGACCGATCAACTCCGCGCGCATCTAAAACGGGTTCACCCCGCATGATCCGAACGCACTCCTCAACCTCAAGTGAATTGCCCGCATAAGAACCTAAGGGTTGCTCCATGCTGGTCATAAAGGTGGCAACTTTTTTGCCCGCGCCTCGCGCGATTTCCATCAAGCGCAAAGCCAGCTCTCGGGACTTGTCGTAATCTTTCATGAAGGCGCCCGAGCCAAATTTGACATCCAGAACAAGCGCGTCGATACCCTCAGCTAATTTTTTTGACATGATGCTTGCGCAGATGAGCGGCAAACTTTCAACCGTGGCGGTGACGTCGCGAAGGGCGTAGATTTTCTTATCAGCAGGACAGATCTCTTTTGTCTGACCGATGAAGCAGATCGAGTGGGCCGCGAGCGCTTTTCGAAACTGATCCAAATCTAATTGAGTATTGAAGCCAGGAATGGACTCAAGCTTATCGAGCGTGCCGCCAGTATGCCCAAGTCCGCGTCCCGAGATCATGGGGACCGCAAATCCGGCAGCGGCCACGATCGGGCCGAGAATCAGACTGGTTTTATCGCCGACACCACCCGTTGAGTGCTTGTCGACCTTAAATTTTTTGAGGGTGCTCAGGTCCAAGACGATGCCTGAGTGAAGCATTTCCTGAGTGAGCGTGAGGGTTTCTTCTTTCGTCATCCCCTTAAAATAAATGGCCATCAGCAGCGCCGACATCTGATAGTCAGGGATTGCTCCTGCCGTATAGCCCCGAATAAAAGTTGAAATCTCTTGAGGCGAGAGGGCTCCGCCCTCGCGTTTTTTCTTAATGACCGTTGCCGGGACGAACATTAATAACCGCCCGCTGTTTTTTCGTTCTGAACCAGCTGAACGCCCGCGCTTGTGCCCAGTCGGGTTGCACCAGCCTCGAGCAGCAACAAAGCATGAGCTTGAGTTTTAATGCCGCCGCTGGCCTTGACGCCAAAGTCAGGCCCAACGGCTGCGCGCATGAGCAGAATGTCTTCAACAGTGGCATTGCCAATATTAAAACCGGTGCATGTTTTTACAAAGTGAGCACCCGCATTGACGGCCAAGTCACAGGCCGCGCGTTTTTCTTCGGAGTTGAGAAGTCCGATTTCTAAAATCACTTTGAGCTTAGCCATGCCGCAAGCTTTGGCGACCTCCGCAATATCAGCCTTAACCGCCGCGAAGTTTTTTTCTTTCAAGGCGCCAATATTCAAAACCATATCAATTTCGTCAGCTCCCTGGTTTACGCACCACTCAGCCTCAAAGGCCTTGGTTCGGCTGCTCATGGCCCCTAAGGGAAACCCAACCACGGCAACCGAAGCGACTGCGCTTCCCTTGAGCTCTGCAACGACTGTTGGCATCCACACCGAATTTACGCAAACACCAAAAAACTTGTGTTCAAGAGCCTCTTTGCAGGTCTTTACAATTTGCTCTTTGCTGGCTTCTGGCTTCAGAAGCGTATGGTCGATGTAGGATGCAAGTTGCATAAACACGCTCTCTTTACAACAATCGGTTCTAGCGGAGAGTAGCACAGCATGAATGAAAGTCAAAACGCGCAGGCCTACCAAATCTTTTCTCACGGGTTGGTTCAAGGGGTCAGCTACCGCCGGTTCATTCAGCAACACGCGCGAAATCTGCAGCTCACGGGCTGGACTCGTAATCTTGGCGATGGGCGGGTCGAAACTTATGTGGTTGTTCTGCGCAAAGATCAGCTTGATAACTTCACACAGATCTTAAGGCGTGGGCCGCATCGAAGCCGTGTCGATAAGCTCGAAATTTTACCGGCCGCTTTCGAGGTTATTCAGGGATTTGAAATTCGAGAGTCCTTCTACAAAACCAAAAATCAAGCCGGGGACTAGCCAGCCTTATTGATCTCATCGTCGTTTTTGCCAAGAAATGAATTGGCATCTTCGCGCGAGATTTTACCGCGCTTCAAGAGCTCCTCAATCGACTTTTCAAACAGGATCATGCCGTGGCGCGAACCAGTTTGAATGGCAGATGGAATTTGGTGGTTTTTGCCTTCACGAATCAAGTTTGCTATGGCGCGCGTACAGCGCATAATTTCATAGGCAGCGATTCGGCCTTGACCGTCGGCACGCCTAAATAAAGTTTGAGCGATAACGCCGCGAAGCGATTCGGCAAGCATTGTGCGAATCTGCTGCTGCTGGCCCTCGGGAAACACATCAATGATACGATCAATCGTTTTTGCGGCTGAGTTGGTGTGCAAGGTAGCAAAGACCAAATGACCGGTCTCTGCCGCCGTCAGGGCCAAAGAAATCGTTTCGAGGTCACGCATCTCTCCGACAAGCAAGATATCTGGATCTTCACGAAGGGATGATTTCAGGGCATTCGCAAACGACTTTGTGTGCGTTCCAACCTCACGTTGATTCACCAAGCTCTTGATATTTTGGTGAACAAACTCGATGGGATCTTCAACCGTGATGATATGAGAATCTTTGTTATGATTGATATGGTGAATCAAGGCCGCGAGCGTCGTCGACTTGCCTGAACCTGTGGGTCCCGTGACCAAGACAAGGCCTTTTTCGCAATCGATCAAATCCATCAAAGACTTTGGTAATTGAAGCTCTTCGGACGTTTTAATTTTTTCCGGAATGACGCGAAAAACAGCGCCAAGTCCTTTGCGTTGCATGAAGACGTTGGTTCGAAACCGGCCCAAGCCGGGAACTTGGTAGGCAAAATCCAGCTCCCATTTTTCGACAAACACCTTTTTTTGCTTTTCAGTCAAGATTTCGAAAATGAGGCCTTGAACCTCTTGATTCGAGAATTCGCGGTATTGGGATAAAGGGAGCATTCCGCCGTGAACACGCAGAAAGGGACTTGCGCCGGTCGTGATGTGCAAATCTGACGCATTTTGATCAATCATTTCTTTAAGCAGTCCATCGATGCTTGCCATGCGGGGTTTCCTTCCTACAAACTATCGGTCGTATCGAGTGAGGACTTAAGGTTCCGGACTTCCATCTAGGCAGGTCACATGGCAGCAGAAATTCTGATTAACGTGCGTCCGCAAGAAACGCGGGTTGCCTATGTCGAGGGCGGCGTCCTCAATGACTTGAAGATCGAACGCAAGACATCCCCGACTTTGGTCGGCTCTATTCATCGCGGTAAAGTCATTCGAGTTTTGCCTGGTATGCAGGCGGCCTTTGTTGATATTGGTTTAGACCGCGCGGCGTTTCTTTATGTCGGTGATATTCGAGAAGAGAATGATGAGATCGCCGATCGCGAAAGTGGCCCCACTGCCTTGATTGATGACGAAGTTGAAGATCTGCCGCCGCCGTCACCAAAAACGCCGATTCAAGATCTTCTCAAAGAAGGTCAGCACATTTTGGTTCAGGTCGCGAAAGACCCCATCGGCACGAAGGGCGCGCGTCTCACAACGCATTTGTCACTGCCGGGCCGCTTCGTCGTGTTTTTGCCGACCGTTAAGCATCTCGGAATTTCTCGGCGGATCGAAAGTGAAAACGAGCGTGAGCGCCTTCGTGTTTCGGTGCAAAAACTCAACCCCTCGGGCGGCGTGATTGTGCGAACCGCGGGCGAGAACGCAGCCGAAGAGAGTCTAAAGGCCGACATCGACTATTTGGATCGGCTTAGTAAGGAGATCCTCAAAAATTATGAGAAGAAAAAAAACATCGGCCTGATCCATCAAGAAATCGACGTCGAGCTGCGGGCCTTGCGTGATTTGATGAACGAGCAAGTTTCGGCTGTCTGGGTGGACGATGAAGAGGTCCATAAAAAAGTATCGAAGTTCGTTTCACAGCTCATGCCGAAATACAAACAAAACATCATCTTGTATGAAGAACAAAAACCCTTGTTCGATATGTACGATATTGATTTGGAGATTTCGCGCTCGATGGACCGCAAAATTTGGCTCAAATCAGGGGGCTACATCGTCGTCGATGAAGCCGAGGCGTTGGTTGTGATTGACGTCAATACGGGTCGTTATGTCGGCAAAAAAGACCTTGAAGATACGATTCTTAAAACCAATCTCGAGGCGGTCAAGGAGATCGCACATCAACTACGGATTCGAAACTGCGGCGGAATTATCATTATCGATTTCATCGACATGGAAAAAGAGTCGCACAAAGAAAAAGTGCTTTCGATGATGGCCGAAGAGCTGCAAAGAGACCGCGCGCGCACCAATATTATTTCGATGTCGCCGCTCGGGCTCGTCGAGATGACGCGCAAACGGATTCGCCCCAGCTTGATTAAAGAACTGTGTGAGCCTTGCAATTACTGCGAAGGCAAGGGCCACGTCAAACGCAAGGCGACCATTGCCAATGAGATCTTTCGCGAACTTGAACGCGATCACGTGCAACCCCAAAATAAAAAAACCAACGTCATGGTGCATTGCCAGTCCGGCGTGGTCGATTGGATCTACGAGGTCGAGGGTGAGACACTCGCGTTTATCGAGAAAAAGATCCACCGTTCGGTCACGTTCAAAATTGAACCTAGTTACCACATTGAGCAGTACGAAATCTTTGTCGTCTAAGAGCTTTAAGTATCGACGTTGAGCTTGATCGTCTTAGTCGGCTTCTTTGGCCGAGCCCGGGAGCCAGCCTTTTCGGTGAAACCAAACACCAATGGCCGACGTCATCATCGCCATCGACAGCAACACAAAATAATAGCCATTTTCAGTCTTGAGCTCGGGCATGTTTTCGAAGTTCATGCCATAGATACCAGCTAAAAAATTGAGCGGCATAAAAAAGACCGAGAACACCGTCAGAACCCTCATCACATCGTTGGTCTTCTGACTGTTGAGCGTAATTTGAATGTTCAAAAGGCTCGTGGCATCCTCGAGCAGCTCGTCCGTCAAGAAAACGAGTGTGTTCAAGTTTTCGCGCAAATCTTGAAACAAGGGCGAGAGCGTTTCGCCCGGGGGACTTAAGCGTTGAATCACATCTTGAGTATGAATTAAGATTCGCTTGGTCAAAGAAAGTCGCCGACGCACAATGTGAATTCCTCGAAGCATCTTGTTGTCGGCCTCACGTCCAAAAAGGGCCGACTCAAAGCTGTCGAGCTCATCCTCGGCTTTTTCGAGTGGAGTATTGTAAGACCGCAAGGCTCGATTCAAAAAGTTAACAAGGACCAGCGGCAGCTTATTCTCGTTGGCCGGTCCCGTACCCGAGCGGCGGTCTGCGGCATCTAAAAAACATTTTTCGGTTAAAACTTGAAATTGATCGGGATCGACCCGGTGAACTGTCACGATAAAGTCCGGCCCGACAAAGATGGCCACTTTTCGCGTCAGTCCTTGGATGGTATCGGCATCTTGGCCGGCTTCAGCATCAGCCAAACGAATAATCATAAAGACTGTACTACCGAGGCGCTCAAACTTGGGAAGATGAATCGGGTCCACACAGTCTTGAACGAAGGCCGGATGCAGTTGAAATTCTTTCTGAATCTCGCTCAGTTCTTCACGTGAGGGGTGCGACAGATCGATCCAGCGAAACTTTTCGCATTGATGCAACATTCTGCGCATGTGGCCCTCCCCCCCCGAGTTGTTATCGGCGGGCGACTCACATCAGTTGAGGAGTCACCTCGAGAAGAGGCCAGCGAACTGGTGAGCAACGAGCAAAAAGCTGATGAGAACACAGAATCCAACGACGCTCAGAGAAGTCCTTTCCCCCTGATCTCAGCCTCGAGTCGGGCCTCGACCATCTGCCAAACGCAAAGCGTTAAGTATTTGTATGAACAAGATATTTCCAAAGGTCCAGACCGGGGTCCATTTTTACAAAGTCGGTGACGCAATTTGCCCTTGACCCTGCCTGTACGAGCCGCAACTATTTCTGGTCCCGCTGTTGACAACGTTGGCACGGGCTGGCATTAACCTGGAGCTTCTGTCCCTCAATTTTTGTATTTGTGGGCTATTTGGTATCGTCGGAGGTTCGACATGTACGCCATTATTCGCACAGGCGGAAAACAGTATAAAGTTCAAGCGGGTGATGTGATCCGTGTTGAAAAGATTGAAAACCCATTGGGCACCGAGTTCAATTTAACAGACGTTTTGATGGTCGGCGGCGATTCACCTGTCTTCGGTCAACCGCTTGTTAAAAATGCACTTGTCACTGTTGTTGTGACAAAGCAGACGCGTCATCGCAAAGTCATCATTTTCAAGAAAAAACGCCGCCAAGGGTATCGCCGCTTCAAGACGCATCGTCAGCCCTTCACAGAGCTGTTCGTAAAAGCGATTGCTTTGGATGGTCGGTCGACAAAAGCAGAAGCCTCGGCAACCGTGATCGACGTTGATCAGCAGCGCAAAGATCGCATTACGAATCGCACAGTGGCTAAAAACGCAGTGAAGCAAGAGCGCAAATCAGCGGACCCTGCTGAAAAAGCGGCCGGCAAAGTGGCGAAGAAAAAAGTAGCTAAAAAAGCCGCTCCTAAAAGAGCGACCAAAAAAGCGTCTTCTAAAAATGGCGCAAAGAAAAAAGCAGCGAAAGCAGCTAAGAAGACATCGAAGAAGACGTAATGAAATTAGGGCCCAGATGGCTCTGAAGTTTAAACGAGATTAATCGCATCGCATGTGCCGCCCTTACAAAAAGTTCGGCGCATTCATCAAGTAGAGGTGACCTATGGCAAGTAAGAAGGCCGGTGGTAGTACAAAAAATGGTCGGGACTCCCAGAGTAAACGCCTCGGCGTTAAACGGTTTGGCGGACAAAAAGTTCTCGCCGGAACGATCCTGATTCGTCAGCGCGGAACAAAATTTCAAGTTGGCCGTAATGTTGGTTTGGGCCGAGATTACACGATTTACTCGTTAATTGAAGGTTTCGTTAAATTTGAACGCGCTTCCAAAGAGCGTTTCAAAGTAAGCGTTCTTCCGACAGCTTCTTAAGGCACAGCTTAAGAGCTTTCCGGACTTCGCGACTATTTATCGAAAAGGAGCCAGCGGCTCCTTTTTGTCTTTGAGGCAAGAGCATGCGTTTTATCGATGAAATTCAGATCACAATCGCCTCCGGCCACGGTGGACCCGGAAAAATGAGCTTTCGACGTGAGGCGATGACTCCCCGCGGGGGACCCGATGGCGGCGACGGCGGCCGCGGTGGTGATTTAATTTTGAAGGTGACTCAAAACCTCAATTCTCTGGTCGATTACCGCTACAAAAAAAAATACGCCGCACAAGACGGCGCTCCCGGCGAGAGTTCAAATTGTTTTGGTGCCTCGGGTGAGGATCTTGAGCTTTTGGTTCCGCCCGGAACAATCGTGCGTAGTCTTGATGGCGAAATCCTGGTCGATATGACCGGAATCACCGAATACACACTTTTAAAAGGTGGACGCGGAGGAAAGGGAAATCACTATTTCAAAACCAGCGTCAATCAAGCTCCGGAACACTTTCAACCTGGGGAACCCGGCGTGGAAATGGACGTGAAGCTCGAATTGAAGTTGATCGCCGACGTAGGAATCGTGGGCTTCCCCAATGCGGGCAAATCAACTTTGATCTCTCGCATATCGGCAGCGCGCCCCAAAATTGCTGATTATCCTTTTACAACGCTAACGCCCAACTTAGGCGTCGTTAAAGCGGCCGAGTTTAAGTCCTTTGTCGTTGCTGATATTCCTGGATTGATCAAAGGCGCTCATGAAGGCGCAGGTCTTGGGATTCAGTTTTTGCGTCACATCGAGCGGACACGTTTGTTTGTTCATTTGATTGATGTGTCGGGCACGTCGGGTGCAGATCCCTTGCAAGCTTACAAAGATATTCAGAATGAGCTTGAGATGTACGATCAGAACAACAAAGAAAAAGAAGGCTTTTTTCCTCTGGGAACACGCCCCCAAATTGTGGTTCTGAATAAAATTGAAACCCTACCAAAAGACGATCTCGACCGTCTGATGGCAAAATTTGAAAAACTGTTGAACCACAAGCCCTTTGTGATTTCAGCTGTCACGGGAAAGAACGTCGACGGTCTGATTTTCGAAATTTCTAAGTTTCTTTTTTCTAATGAGGAGCTTCAAGCATGAGAGTCGGAATTTTTGGTGGTAGCTTCAACCCTCCACACGTCGGTCACCTTAATGCAATCCAAGATGTCGCGAAGAAAACAGGACTAAAAAAAGTCCACATTATTCCAGCATCTCAGAACCCCTTAAAAATGAAAACCGAAGGTCCAACGCCCGAGCAGCGCCTCGAAATGGTGAAGCTCGCGTTCGGTGATGTCGGCGACATCTACAAGGTTGATGATCAAGAAATTAAGCGCGGCGGCGCAAGCTACACGATCGACACGGTCATGAACATGCGAAAAACGACTGAAGCTAAAGATCTTTTCTTAGTGATCGGTGCCGATAATCTCGAAGAGCTTTCGCAGTGGAAGGATTATCAAAAGATTCTTTCGGAAACGAACCTGGTTGTGACCTCGCGTCCTGGCTGGGAGCTTCCAACAACAGCCGATGATCTTCCCAGCTTTTTACAGTCGATGGTGGAGGAGTTTGACTTTAATTTTGTCGAACTCAAAACGGGACGTTCTATTCAGTTTGTTCGCCTTAAAGATGTTGAGCTTTCGGCCAGCGAGCTGCGCAAATGGATTCGCATTAGCAAAAACGTCGATAAATTTTTGCCCTTATCGGTGGAAAACTTTATTAAGCAGAACAAGATCTATGCTCCCATCGGTGACCGGATTCCTGACTACAAAAAGTTTACCGAATTTTGCGCCAATGTTTTGTTCTCAAAAAAAGGCATTCAAGTTCGGGCTTTTGATCTGCGTCCGATGGCCGCTCCGTCTGAGTTTGCATTGATTTCTTCGGGAACAAGCACTCGTCACGCTTCTTCCTTAGGTGAAAACTTGATCCAAGCGGTTAAAGAAGAGTACAACCTTTATCCGTTAAGTATCGAAGGGATGGACGAGGGGCGCTGGGTGCTTTTGGATTACGGCTCGCTCATCGTGCACCTTTTTTACGACTTTGTTCGCCAAGAGTATTCACTCGAGAAGCTGTGGAAAGATGGCGTTGACCTTGCGCTGAAAGACCCTGATTTGGATAGGTCGCACACGTGAAGTTTGTCTTTTTGCACCTTTCGACGGCGCACGAAGAATGGTGTGATAAAGCAGTCGCTCATTACACCCCAAAAATATCCCATTTTGTTGACTTTGAAATCGTCTTGCTCAAACCCAAAAAGGCGGCGCGAAATGTGTCCGCCACTAAGGTTCAACACGAAACCGAGGCGATTCTTCAGTATTTGAAACCAGAAGATGAGCTTGTTTTGTTTGATGAGCGTGGCAAAGCCCTTCCATCCGAAAAGTTTGCTGATGAAATTCGTCGCCTTCATGACTCAGGAAAAAAGCGAGTTGTCTTTTTAATCGGCGGTGCTTTTGGTGTGGGAGTCGATGTTAAAAAAAGAGCACGGGTGCAGCTGGGGCTTGCTCCGTTTGTGATGAATCACCTTGTTGCTCAGGTCGTTGCCCTCGAGCAAGTCTACCGATCATTTACGATCATCAAGAATCTTCCCTATCATAATGCTTGACCCCTTAGGGTTGCGGAAGCGTGCGCAGAAAGGCCAGAATTTCGGTCACGACCTCCGCGGTTGAAGACGGCGAAAGCGTGTCGCCAGCTAAAACGTGATCTTCAGCTTTGATCCATTTAATCTTGCACACATTTTTGGGTGCACGGCTGATAAACTTCGCCGCTTTCTGTGGATCAATGACCGAATCACTTTCATTTAGAAAAACCAGGCAAGGGACTCGAAGGTTTTCGACGGGCATTCGCTTAACGGCGTTTACCATATCAAGCAGTGCTGTGAGCCCTTCGACTCGGTACTTGGTTGTCCAGTACTCACCGTGGCGTTCATTCTTTGGTTTCCATTCATAATAATCACCTAAAATAAGACGAGCCATCAAGGGGCCGAGAGGTCCACCGGCGAGCCAGGCCTCTTTTTTAGAAGCTCCAAAATTAGGTGAGATCAAAATAATCGCTGTCAAATCTGGGTGCCATAAGGCCTGAGCCAGCGCGAGCGTTCCACCTGTTGAAGTTCCGACCAACACCCGGTTGCGTCCGATTTCTTTTAAAACTTGATAGGCTTCTTCGGAATCGCGAAAGAAATCATCAGCACTCAAAGATTTGAACCCCTCGCCATCAAGACCGTGCTGCGTGAGCCGCGACCAAAAAACATTTGCTCGCATGAGTTCAGAGATCTGCTCAAGGGTGGGTGAGATCTCTTTTCGCGAGGCCGAAAAACCATGCAGGTAGGCAAAGGCCCACGGCGTTTGTTGGCCCCGAGACAGGGCCCAAGTGATGTCTTTTGCCTGGCCGTGGCGGGAAGGAATAAGTTCCTCGGCAGCGCTGAGGTCCGCAGTCCAATTTTTTGTCAGCCCAAGCTGAGGAGGGCCCGGTCGATACCAGGGACGTTCAAAGCAAGCTCCTGCGGCAATGAGCAATAAAAAAATGAGGACTGAAATCCGGATCCACCATCTTTTGCGTCTCATTTTGTGAGTCCAACAGAGAACCCATGAGCTTTGCAAGGCCTAAGCAAGATGCGCCAAAGCATATCGTTGATTCGAAATTTTGTTTATTCTGATCCTTGCTGTCTTTGCGGCTCGTATCAAAGGCAATCAGGTCCGTGCTGCCAGCAGTGCTGGAGCCATCTGATTCAAAAATATCAAAGTCAAATTCCTGATCGCCGCGGAAATGCACGCATTCTTTCTCTGTTGAACTGGGTTCCTGGGGATGGGCTTCAGATTGCGCAGCTCGTGAAGTCGTTAAAGGATCTTCACCAAGAAGGTGCATGGAGTTGGGTCGCGCAAGAGTGGCTGCTCGGAACGTCTTGGCCGGGTCAGCGTCCCACTGCGCCTCAAGATTTAATCTTGGTCCCGATCCCGAGCGCGACAAACAGAAAGCATGCCCTGTACTTTGCTCGAGCACTTTCAAGAATACTCAGATTGCCCGTGCATGACATCCTGAGGTTTGACCATGCCGACGCGGCGTCAGAACAAAAAAAGCTAAAGCGCCAGCAAAGGCTTAGACGGCGTCTTCGTTGTCGTGAAGATATTACAATTTCAGGCGTGAAAGCATCGCGGATTGTCCTCATTGATGATGTCATTACGACGGGCGGGACCGCCGAAGCGGCCCGTCAGGCGCTGGGACTCAACAGCGTCGAGGTTTGGTGCTTGGCTGACCGAAGACAACTTGCGGCAAGTCCTTGATTCTGTTAGGCAGTAGGTCCTTTATGCAAATGAAATGCGTCCTCCATAACTTTGCTCTTTTTGTTATCACCGCGTTTTTGTTTGATGCGTCGGCATCGGTCCAGTCAGTCGATGTTTTGAAACCGTTGAAAGACACGATGTTGGCGTTTCGAACTGCGAAGATGGTCGACTTTAGGATCGAGAGAACAACTTTCAGTGATTTTACTGGTGAAAAAAAAGCGTTAGCCACGGCGGCGTTGTCGGGATCTTTGTTTCGTCTTGAAGTTCAAGGTCCGCCAAAGGAGATCATCGTTTACGACGGAAAATTTGTTTGGGTCGCACAGTATCCAGATCCCAATTTTCCGGGTCCTGTCCAAGTTTTGAAATCAAAAGTGACCGGGCAGCAAAAGCAGCAACTGATTCTTTCTGAGCTTGTTTCGAACGGCAAACTTCTGGATTGGTTCGAGATGATAAAGACGGGCGAACAAGATGGGGTTGCTACTTACGTCGGCACGCCAAAAGAGAAACGCACTGAGCTCAAAAAAGTAACCTTGCAAGTGCAGGGCCGTGAACTCAAGTCACTTGAATACGTCGACGAGATCGGCAACCGAGTCCGTTACAAGATCTTAAAACAAAAGCTTCTCACAAATCCGCAGCCGCTTAAGTTTAAGTTCAATCCGCCCAAGGGAGCTCAGGTGTCAGAATCATGAACAACGAACAAACGTCAAACGCAGCTCCCCAAAAAGTTCACTTCATTAGTTTGGGTTGTCCGAAGAATTTAGTCGATAGCGAGATCATGGCCGGTACACTTATGAAAGACGGCTACGAAGTTGTCGGAGACGCCGACCGTGCCGACACCGTCATCGTCAACACGTGCGGATTTATCGAGGATAGCAAAAAAGAATCGATCCAGCGTATTCTAGATATGTCTCAACTCAAAGAGAACGGACAGATAAAGCGTCTCGTGGTCGCTGGATGTCTCACTCAAAGATACAAGGGTGACTTGGTCGAGGGGCTCCCCGAGGCCGATCTTTTTGTTGGCTCTGGAGAGTTTCAGAATATTTCTAAAATCTTGCGAGACCATGATAAAGGCGATGGTAAAAGGACTTTCTTTAGTCTTCCGACCTACTTGCAAGAAGAGTCCACGCCGCGCGTAAACTCGCAGCCCGCTCACCGTGCTTATCTAAAAATATCTGAAGGTTGCCTTAAGCGATGTGCTTTTTGTGCGATTCCTTTGATCCGAGGAAATCTGCAATCGCGAACACTTGCAAATGTTGTTAACGAAGCCAAACTTCTTGCTGCCGGCGGAGTTAAAGAGCTCATCGTGATTTCCCATGACTTTACTGATTACGGTTGGGATCTGAGACGTCAAAATCCCGAAGCAAAAGAAAACCCTGTCGAGCTTTTACGCGCGTTAGCTGAGATCGCGGGTATTCAGTGGATTCGCCTGCTTTATCTTTACCCAGATGGAATTACTCCCGAGCTTGTTGAGCTCATTAAAAACAATCCCAAGTTCTGTCGATACTTTGATATGCCCTTGCAGCACATCAACGACGATGTTCTTAAAAAGATGAATCGCAAGATGACCCGCGGTGAAATTGAATCAGCTATTAAAATGATTCGGACCGAAATCCCAGATGCCGTGATTCGCACTCAGTTTATCGTGGGATTTCCGGGCGAGACGGAAGCACAATTTGAAGAAGTTCTGGAGTTTATCGCGGAACAAAAGTTTGACCGCGTTGGTTGCTTTCAATATTCGCCTGAAGAGAACACTCCGGGTGGAAAGATGCCGGAGCAGTTAGACGATGCGACCAAGCAGCGCCGCTTTGAGGCGCTCATGGAAGTGCAGCAAAACATTTCGCGCCAAAAGCACCAAGCCATGATCGGCCGTGTGTTTGAAGTCTTGGTCGAAGGCTATTCCGAAGAGACAGATCTTCTTTTGCAGGGTCGAAATTCGCAGCAGGCGCCTGATATTGACGGAGTCACCCTCATCAATGATGGACAAGCCAAAGTCGGCCAAATGGTTCACGTCCAAATTACAGACGCGATGGACTACGATTTCATCGGGCGCATTTTAACTCCGGAGGAGCTCAACTCGTGATGGGCTTAGCGGTTTTGGTTTTTAACAGCCATGGTGCGGCCTACCAAGCCTTGCATTTGATCGGGCTTGAGCCAGCACTTGAGTGTCTCGAGTTGATTCCAATGGGCTCACAGGCCCAACTCCTGATCAAGGGCGCTCCAGAAAAGCTGCGAGCCTTCTTGCCGCAGTTGTCAGTCGCGGATGTTGAATCCATTACTTTTGTTGAAAAATGGAATCAAAAAATTGAACGCGCCTTTTACAGCCTCGAACACTCGAAACTGCGCGAATCGTTGATCTTTATCGAGAATAAATCTTTAGGACCTTTGTTCTTGGCTGCCGAGGCGGGAATTGAAAGAGGCTACGAGATTGTTGACCTAAAAATTCCTCGCGGCAGCGTGCGCTGGGGCATTCTGATCTTGACCGGTGACAGTGAAGCGAGTGAATCGCTTCAAGACCTTCGCGTTAAAGGCAATCAGGTGACACAAATTCAGTCGCCCTCTGGATTACTAAGAAAATACTTTGATATTGAAGTCTGAGACCTTATTCAGTACCCGATCCAAGACCGCAGGTATCCGTGAGGTTCTCGAACTTTGCGGCCCACTCTGTATTTTTTTGCTGTTTCATCTGGGCATTCGCCTTACGGACGTTGATGTGGGCAGATCTGTTGAGGGCACAGGCTTTTTCTAGGGCTTTAAATGCTTCATCTGGCTTCTGTATCTCGAGTGAACTTGTCGCTAGGCCAATCAGTGCTTTCATGGATTTAGGGTTCGCGATCGCGGCCTGATTGAAGTACTTGAACGCCGATACGAAGTTCTTTTCCTCTTCAAAGTGTGTGGCCATCGACATCTGAGCCAATTCTGATTTGGGGAACGAGTCTGCGGCTTTTTTATAATTTTCCATAGCTTTTTTGGGCTGGCCCGTCTCTTTGTATGTCATGGCCAGATAGACATAGTTTGACGGCTCAGAGGGCTTGAGCTTAATTCCTTCAGGGCAATATTCGAGACTGCCATTTTTTGCTAGGTAGTGGCCCCCAAGAGCGGTCAGCTCGCAAAGCTTTGTGATGTAGTTGGGTTTGCGGCCTACTTTTTCTTGCGAGATTAAATCTTGATAAAGTAGGCGCTGCTCGTACTTTGAATCTTTTGATTCGCGTCCTGCATTTTTGTACTCACGGCGTTCATAAATCTTGGCGATATCGAGATAGGCGGCTTCGTAGGCGGGATTAATGACCAAGGCATCTCGAAACGCCACCATGGCTTCTTTATCTTTTCCGAGGTGCGTGTATTCGACGCCAATTAAGCGTTTCGCAGCAGCATCCTTCGGATTTTCTGCAATTGAAGCTTCATAGGTTTTAATCGCGATCAAGTGATTGCCTTTTTCGGAGTGGGCTTGAGCCAAAAGGTGGATTTCATCCCGACCCATTTTATCAAGATGTGGACCCAGAAGTTCGATGACTCGATCCCAGTGCTTATTGCGAAATGCAATTTGAGCTGCCTGGAGGTTCTGGGCTTCAGCTAAGCCAGCCCAAAGACCAATCATTATTAAGCAAAGACAAAGACTTAGCTTGTTTCTGAAGCAACCGCTCATCCACATATGCTAAAATTTTAGAGGAAGTCGATGGAGAGCGCTAGTGAATAACGTCAGGCGAGGTCTTCAGTCCGAACAAGGGCAGGGGATTCTGGAGTATATTTTGTTAATCGTTGTTGTCATCATGTTGGCAACTTTGCTGGCCAATCGGTTCTTTAAACCCTTTCGGGACTGGGCTCAGCATCACATCGGTAGCTATGTCGAATGCCTGCTTGACCAAGGAGAGCTGCCAGGCCTAGGCGGCGAAAATGGCGTGCAAGATTGCGAGTTCGAGAGTCCCTTTCAAGAGGGCGGAGCAAGCAAAGATGGTTCTGATGGCTCTGCTGGCAAAGGTACGGGATCCGAAGAAAACGACGGCGAAAAAGAATCAGAAAATGATCTCGGAAAATCAGACCAACGGACAGGACGCCTCAGCGCCGTTGCTGGAGGACGTCAGCGATCGGTTCGTGTGGGTGGATTTGATGGCGCAAGCGAGTCTAAATCGATTGTTGTGGAACAAGAGGGCGAGGCAAGAGATCGAAGTGCAGGGACCTATAGGGGCCGCTATGGCTCTGTCGCAGTCAATGATCGAAGCCGACCGATGCAGGTCACTGGGCTCGGGGGCATGATCATGGCCGAGCGCGAGCGCATCAAAAAGCGCGAAGAAAAAGTCAATAAGGTCGCCGAAATCAGTGAAGATGGCGACTCTCGAAGCGGTCGAAAGCTAATAGTAAATCCAGAGCTACGCACAAGAGTCGAAGCCGATGTTGCGTCAGAAGGCTTTTCCTTTGGAAAAATTTTCCGTCTGCTCATCATTATTTTTGTCGCCATTGCCTTGATTCTATTTGTGGGTGGTCAGCTCGCGCAAATTTCAAAAAGCATGGAGAAATAGCTCCCAAGCTCTTGTTGCGCTGCAAGAGAAATTTCTTCAGCCGTCTTCTACCAATTTGGTCTTTTTGTTGTAACTTTGCGGCCTTTGATTGAGAAAGAGCCTCCTTTTTGACAGAGTCATTTTAGTTGAGGGCTTGATGGACAACTTGGTTTCGATTTCGCAGGCACAACGAGTTTTTTCACTGACACAGGCTCAGGAGCTTTTGCCCATTCTTTTGCATGTTACGGCGGACTCTCAACGAGAAGTTTCCAAGTTAGTGAACCGTCTTGAGGCGATTAAGTACGGAAGCACCGAAGCCGCCCGCCAGCTCGAAGATCAGATCCAAGCTCAAATTGATCATTGGCAAAAAAAGCTGTCGCGCTTAGGCGTACACCCTAAAGGACTCTGGCTTGCTGACTTTGATAATGGAAAGGGGTATTACTGCTGGAAATACCCCGAGAGCAGCATACGATTTTGCCATGGTTACCAAGACGGCTTTTCGGGGAGAAAAGAAATTCAACCTGAAAGCTGAGCATGAGAATCGCGATCGCCCAAATCAATCCCACCCTCGCCGACTTCGACTCCAATAAAAACAAAATTCTTGAGTTCTCAAAGCGGGCGCAAGAGCGCCACTGCGAACTGATCGTCTTTCCAGAGGCGTCTCTTTTTGGCTACCATCCCTTTGATTTGCTCGAGCTGTCTGAAATGGTCGAGGCGCAAAATAAGTTTCTCAAAGAAATAGAAAAGTCAGCTCCAAAAGGTATGGGCCTTTTGTTTGGCACCATCACGAAAAGCAATCTTAAATTTGGGAGGCCCTATTACAACTCGGCCGTTTTTGTTGAGCGCGGTAAAAAGACACGCGTGTTTCACAAGCAACTGCTGCCCACAGGAGACGTCTTTGATGAAGCTCGGTTTATCGAAACTGGCAAACTTGTTAACAATGTGCTCAAGTTCAAAGAGCAAAAAATATTGATTACTGTTTGCGAAGATATTTGGGCTTGGGACGACAAAAAAGGCCGAAGCCAATATCTTGAAAATCCTCTTAAGGCCGTCGCCAAAAAAGAGAAAGGGTTTGATTTAGTCATAAACCTAAGCGCTTCACCTTTTTATCCAGGCAAAGAAAAAGTTCGGAACGAGCTGGTAAAAAAAACGGCGGCACTTTTTAAGTCGCCTATGGTTTATTGCAACATGGTTGGCGCTCAAGACGAAATTGTTTTTGATGGTCAGAGCTTTGCTTTGGACGCCAAAGGACGAGAGCTCGCGAGATTGATGCCTTTTGAAGAAGATCTCGGCGTGCTCGACCTTCAAAAAATGGAAGGCATGAGGCGCACCGAAAAAGCATCAGATCTCGAAAAGATTCGGCGAGCAATTGTCCTCGGAATGCGGGACTTTTGTCAGAAGACGGGATTAGCTAAAGTTCACCTCGGACTCAGTGGTGGTGTTGATTCTGCACTCGTCGCATGTTTAGCCGTCGATGCACTCGGGCCTTCGAATGTGAAGGGATTTGCGCTTCCAAGTGAGTTTAATGCACTCGAAAGCTTGTCGCTGGCTCAGCAGTTGGCAAAAAATCTCGGGATCGAGCTCAAGACAATTTCCATTCAAGAGCCTTATCGGATTTTGCGCAAACTGATCGATACTTCCTTGGGCCTAAAAGAGTTTGGACTTGTCCACGAAAACCTACAAGCCCGCCTCCGTGGTCTGCTTTTGATGGCCTATGCCAATAGCGCCAATTCTCTTTTGGTCGCGACAAGCAACAAGTCAGAATTAGCGGCGGGGTACTCGACCCTTTATGGAGATATGTGCGGCGGTTTAATGCCCATCGGTGACCTCACAAAAAAGCAAGTCTATGCATTATGTGAACTTTATAATCATGAGCAGAACCTCATCCCAAAAAAAATTCTGACGCGAGCGCCGTCCGCTGAGCTTCGTCCTCATCAAAAAGATCAAGACTCTTTGCCGGATTATGATCTTTTAGATCAAGCTGTTGAAAATGTCGTTGTCGACGGCAAGGCGGGCTCGGGTGCCGTCGATCAGTGGTTGATGGCTGCGCTGCTGAGGTCTGAGTTTAAGCGTTGGCAGGCGCCGCCGATCTTAAAAGTATCAAGACATTCATTTGGACGTGGCCGCCGATTTCCGATTTCGCACCGAGCCTCGAAGGTCTTGCTAAAGGCAAAGCCCATTAGAAAGAGCTGATCCTCCGACTTGCGCAGACGACCGAAGAAACGTTCTAAACTTGAGATTAAAACAAAGACAGAAAATCGAGCTGTTTCGGACTTCTTTCGATGGCCGGAAAACGGGACTCCGATTTTCCGGTGAGAGCGATCAGATTCTCGATTGCAGGCGCTTGTCCGTTGATCGAAATTCGTTTTAACATTTCCATGAAGAGCTGACCGCAATAGGTCGCATCTTCTTCGGCGCGGTGAAAACCCATCGTTGGAATTTTAAGGTGTTGAACAAGAGTTCCCAGCTTGTAATTTGGAAGTCCTGGAAAGATCTTGCGCGCGATCGGCAAGGTATCAAGAATCACTCCGCGAGGCGTTCCAAATTCGAATCTTTTATAATCAGCGATTAAAAACTGAGCATCAAAAGGAGCATTGTGAGCAACCATGGGGTCGGAGCCACAGAAATCGGTAAATGATTGCAATATGGCATCAACGGTTGGTTTACCGGCGACCATATCGTTCGATATTCCATTCACGGCAGAGGCACCCGGAGGAATGGGAACTTTAGGATCAATCAAAGTCGAATAAACAGCCTCAACTTGTCCATCAACGAAGCGCACGGCCCCCACCTCGATAATTTGATTAACGCCAGGAACTGTGCCGGTGGTTTCAAGGTCAAAAGCTACAAATCTCATGTATTTTTTGATACAGAAGAGAGGCGGGAGTTTCAAGCGTGCATTCAAAAGTTCGGTACCTAGTTCTTCCAGAGCGCAAAATTGTCGAGGCGAGTCATGGGCAAACCATTTTAGACTCTCTTTTAAAGGCGAACATACCCATTGACCATGCCTGCGGCGGTTTTGGAACCTGCGGCACTTGCCGCGTGCAAGTCGTCAAAGGGATCGAAAGAGTACCTTTGAGAAATGAAATTGAAGCTGAGATGGCCCAAGACAGGGGTTTTGCAGCCAAGGAGCGGCTCGCATGTCAGAGTGAGGTTTGCGAAGGTCTCGAGATCGAGCGTCAATCGCCAAGGCCTTCGCTTAAGGCCGAATAAAAAATGGGTTGCTATAAATCCAAGTGAACCAGCGAGTCCCATCGGGAAGCGGAAGTGTCGGACTGATTCTGACGATCACTCTGTACACCCCAGGCGACGTGACGTCGAGCTCGAGCTTTTGTGTATTCACTGTTTGAAATCGATCTCCGTTTTGAAGAGAAACAATTTCATAATAATACGAGGGCTCCCGCGCCAGTTCTGCGACGAGCCTGAGGCCAGGTTTAAATTTAATTTCGGAACCCATTGGGTAGACCTTCTCTTTGTCGTGGACCATGGCAACAAAGCCTTTCGGATTTCCGAGCAAGTCAAGTGACACGTAAAATTGGCCGGCCTTGAGTGCCGACAAAATTTTCTGTCTGTCTTTTTGGTAGTTGCCTGTCAGTTCAGAATCGAGAAGGACGTGATTGTTAACAATTTGAAAAGAGGTCTGGTAGCTGGGAAACTTGATCAAATAATCGGTCAACGGAATCGCTCGTGCCGACGCGTCGGCACCGCCGTAGCCAAGAAGCTTTCGTTCCTGACTCATCTGATCCCAGAGCGAGAGCTCGTCTGTCGGCTCTCGAAAGAGACGCAAAAAAGCGTACCTTGGATTGAAGGGATAAATAACAAAGCTCCACAGCACATCCAGAGGTGAGCGTTTCCAGGCACGGCTAGCAATCGCTTTCGGATTGAAAATCTCGAGCCCATCTAAACCTGGTGGAAAAGGACCCGTCCAAGTGGGACCACTTTTAAAAGGATGAGCTAAGATCAGTAAACCTTCGCGAGTTTGTGGATCTTGTTGGGAAAGAAGGTCAGTAAAAAAAACGGTTGATTCTTGAGCTTGCTCAATGTGGTGGTCAGAAAAGTAAAGAAGCCGAGAGTCTAAGAAGCTGTACTCGCCCTCGTTCATGACCAGTAAATTTCCGCTGTAGCTATTCATAGATTCGACGTGATCGAACTGATTAACGTCTGTGATCACGATAAAATCCAAGTCCGATTTTTTGGCGTCCTCAATCACCTCGTTTGGGCTTGATGAACCAAGACTGAGTTGTGTGTGAACATTAAGGACGCCTCGATAGTCGTAAAAATTTGGCGGATTTTCTGCTTTAAGACCAAGTGGTATGGCATCAAACGAGGCTTGCGACAGATAAAATCCATAGACAAAATATCCTAAAATCAAGACTGTCAGCGCAACAATCAACTTCATAAAAGCGTGATCTTTACAATCTCAAAGTTTGGTGGACGTTTTTCAACCATTTGGACCTGAGTGTGCCTGCTCTGAAGCCAAACGGAAAGGCCTTGCCCCTCGCGTTTGATTAAATAAAACGAACTTTGCCCGGGCATTGATTCTGGAAGCTCGTCAAAGAAGTCGCGGCGACTCATGCCTCTGAGTTTTGGGATCAACTTCTTCGTTTCAAAACTTAAAATCGACGCCATCTGATAGGTGTTGGCGTAGAGCGGTTGATAGGTAGCGGCAAGGCTTGCGAGCGAACGATACTGGTGAGTTTCGTCAATTTTTTCGTTTTCAGGAAACCAGGGTACCAGCCAATGCGAAATCAAAATTGCCGTTGCCACAACCCAAAAAGCGCAGGTCAGAGCAACCCATTTTTTGGTCTGGGACCCTTTGGCGACGACGGCGTAAGCGGGTGCGTAGCCGACAATCGGCCAATTTCCCTCAACGACGGACTTAAAAGAGGAGTAAAGAAAGAAGGCCCACGAGAAAAGTGCGTTCCAAGTAAAAAGGCGGATGGTTTTGTCGCGGTACCCGCGCATGAATGCAGGAATAAGAAAGGGACTAAAAAACAAAATTTGAGACAAGACATAAGAAAGCGTCCAGTCGGACTTCCAGTCGCCGCCGCTAAAGCCGTGATTTAGCTGAAATCTGAATGAAGACCAGTCATTTGCAGCATTCCAATAAAGAACGGGTATCGAAAACAAGAAGCCCGCAAACATGGTGAGGGGCAAAAAAGACCACTTTACTTGGCGCCATTTTTTTTCAAAGGCGAGATCCATCAACAGAATGGGAACCACCAGGACAATGTGATACTTGGAGCAAAACCCCAGACCGAGTGCCGCTCCAAAAGCAAGGTACCAGCGGGGTGATGGATCCTTAAGGGCGTTAGAATAAAAGAGAAGACTCAGAGCCCAGAAAAAAAGTACCGGCAAGTCAGGCGTCACAATCAATGAGCCAAAGCCGATAAATGGTGTCAGAAGCGCAAGCAAGGTCCAGAGCTTCATCTGATTCGTCGTGAGCTTGTCTTTTAAAAGCTGGTACCAAACCAGGAGGGTCGCGTGACCCAATAAAACGGCAGGCCATCGAACAGAAAAGAAAAAGTTCTCAAACGGATGCCCCAGCCACAACAACCACGAAACAAAAGGTGGATGATCAAAATAACTGAGCTGCAAGTGATGCGACCAAATCCAGTAATAGGCTTCATCCGCAGCCAAGGGTAAGATGGCTGCAAGAAAGAGCTTCACCAAGAGTGAAAGCCACCAAAGGCGAAAAAACCAGGTCACTGGGGCAAGCTAAGCTTCAAAGGTTGCCCAATGGATCCGGGCACTCCTCGGTCACGTCCGTTGACGATAAGATTCACCGCTCCGCCATCACTGAGCTCGAGCAAGACTGTTCCCTTGGACCTGATGGTGTGAAGTTTATCCGCCGAAAGCTCGAGAGATTGGGTTTTGCCATCAATCAGGGTGTATTTCACGGTGACCCTACTTAACGCTTCAAGAATCACTTCAGTGGGTCGAACCTCTGGCGACGGTGAAGCGGTTGGGGTCGGACTAGGCGCTGGCGAAGATGTGGTTGAAGGCGTCGGTGAAGGCGCCGGTGAAGGCGTTGCGGTCGGACGTGCTGTTGGCGATGGTGTCACCGTGGGCATTGGGGTGGCAGTCGGAGAAGGCGCGAGCGTCGGAGAAGGAGTCGGACTCGGGCTCGCAGTCGGCGAAGGAGTCAAGGTCGCAGCTGGTATTGTCATCGCGTCAGGAGGAGGGGCCGAGGCAGTCATTAAAGCTGGAACAGAAGAATCAACAGGTGGCGCATTGCTCCCTGGGGTCATTGAGACTGCGTTGCCCTCTGCTGGCGCGACAGGCGTCGACTCGACGGCAACAACAGGAGCGCCGGTTTCAATTTTAAGAGGGCGTATTGTTCGCTCTTTTTGATACTTTTCGACCATCTTGGCAACAAAGACGATCAGGACGAAAAATAAGATTCCGCCGCCGACGAGAAAAATCTTACTTTGCTTTTGCGATAGAGAAGCTTCTTCGTTTTGTCGGGGACGAATCACCGCGGTGGGAGCGGTTGGGGTGTCACTAGACGCGGCACCTAAAGTTAGTTTCGAGTCTGCAGCTTTGACGCCATACTCTTCGCTGAAGAGTCGGAGCACTTCATCGTTATCGAGCCGTAAATACTGAGCATAGGACTTTACAAAACCGCGCAAGAAAGTTTTTGCGGGCAAATCTTCTTTTTGCCCGTCTTCGAGTGCGGACAGTATCTTAGGATTAATTTTGAGCGAGAGGCCGATCTCGTGCAGAGAGAGGCTCTTTTTTTCGCGTGCATTTTTAAGGAACTGTCCTAATTTACTCATAGTTACCTTCGCATCGTTTCAAGCATAGATCGGGCGCGGTCATAATATTTTCCGTTCGAGTACAACTTCGTGATCTCTTCAAGGCGAACTTCAGCTTTGCGTGCATCACCAAGTTGGTAGTAAGCCAAAGCACTATAGTACTGAGGCTCATCCAGCGTACCGCGCTGACAAAATCCGATCGCTCGGTCCAAAGACGCCGCCGCTGCCGAAAAATCTTTTAGTTCAAACAGCGAGCGCCCATAAAGAGTTTGGGCCATACAGTTGGATCTTTGAAATTCGATAGCCTTCAGGAGGCGGCCCTTGGCTTCGCGGTAACGCCCTTGCCGAAACGACAAGTAGCCAAGATTAAGATGAATTTTTTCCGGAGTGATAAATGTCAAATCCTGAAGAGCTTCTTTGAGGATTTTCTCAGCCGCAGCGAACTCGGACTTTTCAGTTAAAACACGCCCGAGATTGTTTTTTGCTTCAGTAAAAGTGGGATCAAGCCTGATTGCGCGTCGAATATGCTTTTCGGCCATTTCATTTTTTTCCCGCGCAAAATAGACGAGACCTAAATTGTTCTGAATGACCGCACTTTCGGGATCAAGCTGCTCAGCCTTGAGAAGTTCGGTCATCGCCTGTGGATAGCTTCCGTTTTCAAGAAGCGAAGAACCCACACGAAGGTGCAAGTCAGCTTGTTCAGGATCTCGTCCGCCCAAACTCGTGCAAGCGGCAAGGTTTAGAATAAGACCAAAAAACAGTAAAAACCTTAGCATATTGAAAGGTTAACACCCGAGTTTCCTGAGTCAACGCTTGAGTTCGACGAGGGTCTCGACATGGTCGGTCTGTGGGAACATATCAAAAAGCTGCGCTCGTGAAATCGTCCAACGTCCAGGCGCGAGTTTTTCAAATCGCGCCAGGTCACGAGTGAGGCTCATTGGATCACAGCTGATATAGAGAATCGTCTTTGCTTCGCTGTGGGCAAGAGCCTGAACAATAGACTCATCTAGACCCGCCCGAGGCGGATCGACCAAGACCAGCGACTGCGATGGCGGAGATCTCCGTTTTAAGAACAAGCTGACGTCACTTCTATAAAATTCGAGTTTCTTTGGCGAGATTTTCGAGTTTTGAGCTTGGGTCTGCGCAGCTTTGATCGAAGATGAAGACAACTCGACTCCTAGCCCTGAGGTCTTAGGAAAGCGCGACAAAAATGGAAACGTAAAGTTTCCGGAACCACAATAAAGATCCCAAAAAACGTCAAATTGCGAATCTGCACTCCAACTCAAGACTTTCTCAACCAACAGTTCATTGACGAAGCGATTGACCTGAGAAAACGCAAGCTCACGCTGATCAAGCTGCCTGATTTGAGGCTGATGATCGGCCGCCAGTGAAATTTCCCAATTTTCGAAATCGGGCGCCTCTAGTGATTTTGGCTGTAATGGCTGCCGAGCGAGGGCTGCAATCGCGGGCACGAGAGGCTCTTCTGCCAAAGGACAATCTTGAATCGGCACCAGGCGATGACTTCCGCTTTCAAAATAACCGACTTCTGCACCTCGCTTTTTAAGCTGAATGCGATTTCGGTATCGCAAGGTTTTTTTACTCTGAATTAGTGGCAAGAATTCGGCAAACCGGACTCCTGCTTTTGCGAAAGACTCTTTAACAAGCGCCTGTTTCCAGGCGGCCTGCTTTTCGTCTGCGAGATGTTGCCAATTGCATCCACCGCAGCGTCCATAAACGGGACAAGGGGGAGTTTTTCTGTCCCTCGAAGCCTTAACGACATTTAAGATTTTTGCAAAACCATGCTTTTTTCGCAGTTCAGTAATTTCAACCACGAGCTCATCGCCGGGGGCTGCAAACTCAACAAAGAGGACAAATCCATCGACGCGGGTCACGCCGCCGCCATGCAAGCTCATTTTCTCGATTGTGACAGAAACTTTGTCGCCTTTTTTCATTCGATAAAAAAAGGCAGCCCAGTGGCTGCCTATTTATCTCCCTCTTGAGAACGATCCTACTACATATTGCAGATTTCGTGCTTATCAAAAAAGATCGCGATTTCACGTTTAGCTGAGTCAGGTGAATCAGATCCGTGAACTGCGTTTTCGCCCATGCTATCGCCGTGTTTGGCGCGGATTGTGCCGGCATTTGCTTTTTTTGGATCTGTCGCGCCCATGAGTTCACGGTTTTTCAAAACCGCGTTTTCACCAACAAGGGCCATCAATAAGACGGGTCCAGACGTCATGAAAGTCACCAATTCACCAAAAAAGGGACGCTCTTTGTGTTCAGCATAGAACAATTCACATTTGTCTTTTGAAAGGTAACCGAGCTTTGCCGCGGCGACTTTCAAACCATTTGTTTCAAAGTGATTGATGATATCACCCATGACGCCTTTTTTAACTGCGTTGGGTTTGATAATTGAAAAAGTCATTTCCTTAGCCATTTTGTGCTCCCTTGCCCCTGAGGGCGTTTTTCTATTCTCTATTTTAAGAGTGACTTTAAAGTTTTGCCCATGTCTGCAGGTGAACGAGAAATCGTCACACCCGCTGCTTGAAGCGCCGCAAACTTGGCTTCTGCTGTTCCTTTGCCGCCACTGATAATTGCGCCGGCATGGCCCATGCGTTTTCCTGGAGGTGCTGAGGCGCCTGCAATAAAAGCCGCGATTGGCTTTTTAAAATTGGATTTAATCCATTCTGCAGCATCTTCTTCTGCGGACCCACCAATTTCACCAATCATGATGACGCCATCGGTATCGGGATCTTTTTGAAAGAGGTCCAAAACTTCGATGAAGCTCGTGCCATTCACAGGGTCTCCGCCGATGCCGACGCAGGTTGATTGCCCAAGACCCAATTGAGTCAACTGGTGAACCGCCTCGTAAGTCAAAGTTCCAGACTTGGACACAACACCAATACGCCCGGGTTTGTGAATCGCACCGGGCATAATACCGATTTTACACTGACCAGGAGTTATGACACCAGGGCAGTTGGGGCCGATCAGCCGAGTGCGCCGCCCTTTCATGAAGGCCTTAACGCGAACCATGTCGAGAACTGGAATCCCTTCGGTGATGCAAATGACAAGGTCCAAATCAGCATCAACGGCTTCCATAATTGAATCGGCGGCAAAAGGCGGTGGAACAAAAACCATCGACACATTGGCGCCGGTTTTGTGTTTGGCCTCTTTAACCCCATTAAAAACCGGAAGATTCAGGTGAGTGGTTCCACCCTTGCCTGGAGTGACGCCGCCGACAAAATTGCTGCCGTAGGCGATACTTTGCTCGGTGTGAAAAGAGCCTTGAGCTCCGGTGATCCCCTGAGTGATAACGCGGGTATGTTTGTTAATCAGAATGGCCATACTCATTTCCCCTTTATGGCAGCGACGACTTTTTGAGCTGCATCGGCCAAATCATCAGCCGGCGTAATGTTGAGCCCGCTCTCGCGCAGCATTTTTTTTCCAAGATCTACGTTCGTACCTTCAAGGCGAACAACGAGTGGAACCCGCAGACCCACTTCTTTCGATGCCGAAATCACGCCATCCGCAATGATGTCGCACTTCATGATTCCACCAAAGATATTGACGAGAATCGCCTTGACGTTGGGATCCTTCAAAATAATTTTAAAAGCCGCCGTCACCTTTTCTTTATTCGCCCCGCCGCCGACATCCAAAAAGTTTGCGGGCATGGCGCCATTGAGCTTGATGATGTCGAGTGTCGCCATGGCAAGACCAGCCCCATTGACGAGGCAGCCGATGTTTCCATCGAGCTTGATAAAGGCAAGATCATATTTTGAAGCTTCGATTTCGGTGGGCTCTTCTTCAGTCAGATCGCGGTACTCGACGATATCTTTTTGGCGAAAGAGAGCGTTCGAATCAAAGTTCATTTTTGCATCAAGAGCAAGAAGGTCGCCCTCTTTCGTGAGAACAACGGGGTTGATCTCGGCGATCGAGCAATCTTTTTCGACAAAAGCCTTGTAGGTGGCTTGCATGAAGACAACCGCCTTATTCAAGCTTTCCATTGGAATGCCGATAGCAAAAGCAAGTTCGCGAGCTTGAAAGGCAGCCAAACCGACAGAAGGGTCGATATCGACTTTTCGGATCGCGTCTGGATTGTGGGCGGCCACTTCCTCGATGTCCATCCCGCCTTCGCTTGAGGCCATCATGGTCACTCGTCCTGTTTGACGGTCGATGAGAACGGCGAGGTAGTATTCTTTGGCAATATTGCAGCCTTGCTCGATATAGACCTTTTGAACTGCTTTGCCTTCGGGGCCGGTCTGATGAGTGATCAACTGCATGCCAATAATTTTGGTGGCATAGTCACGAACTTCATCCAACGTTTTTGCGACCTTCACGCCGCCGCCTTTGCCGCGTCCACCGGCATGAATTTGGGCTTTGACGACCCAGACGTGTCCACCGATGTTTTGTGCGGCCCTGACAGCCTCTTCCGGCGAAGTTGCTGTTTGACCTTTAAGCGTCGGAACACCAAAGCGGCGAAGGACTTCCTTCGCCTGATACTCATGAATATTCATTTTTTGCCTTTCGGATAGATCACTTTAGAATTTTTAACTATGCAGGAACGTTTGCAAGGCCATCAACCAACGCCTTGACAGCGATGACAGATTTATCAAACTCAGCTTGCTCATCCGCATTCAGTTTAAATTGAACGATGCCTTCCATTCCTTTTCCGCCGAGCTTGCAGACAACGCCTACAAACAGACCTTTCACGCCGTACTCACCGTTGAGTTCAACCGCGCAAGGGATCATGCGTTTTTGGTCTTTCAAAATAGCCTCGGCCATTTCAACCGCGCCCGCAGAAGGAGCGTAATAAGCGGATCCTGTTTTCAACAAGCCACCAATTTCGGCGCCAGCTGATTTTGTGCGGGCAACGATTGCGTTGATTTTATCTGCGCTCAAAAGCTCCACCAAAGGAACGCCGCCAACAGTTGACAAGCGGGGGAGTGGAACCATCGCATCACCGTGGTTGCCGATGACGATGCCGGTCACATCTTTCACCGATACTTTGAGTTCGTCGGCGATAAAGGTGCGGAAGCGAGAGGCATCGAGTGCGCCGCCCATACCGATCACGCGCTCACGGGGAAAACTCAGGCATTTTTTTGCGTAAACGGCCATGGCATCCATCGGATTACAAACAACGATAACAATCGAATTGGGCGCGTATTTTTTAATTCCGTCGCAGCAGTCTTTAACAATTTTGGCGTTGATGCCAACAAGCTCATCTCGGCTCATACCAGGCTTACGAGGCATTCCCGCCGTCAAAATAACAACATCAGAATCAGCGATGTCTTTATAATCATTTGTTCCCGTGACGTTTGAGTCAAATTTGTAAACAGGACCCGCTTGAAGTAAATCCAAAGCTTTTCCCTTGGCGGCGCCATCGTTGATGTCTAAAACGACAACATCTCCAAGCTCTTTTGAGGCGGCCCAGTGAGCACAAGTTGAGCCGACAAATCCGGCACCGATGACAGCGATTTTCTTTCGTTTATGTGACATGACTTCTCCCGAGTTGTGCACCTCTGGTGCGACGGTATAAAACTGCTTGCGTTAGCGGCGATATTCAAACTTAAATCATAGACTTAGACAAGTCATGGTCCCGAATTCGCAAAAGAGGCATAGAGCGTGGCGTTACCAGCCCTTCAGCTAAAATCAGTGGCCTACCGATTTGAAGCTGAGCTAGTCCTCGAGACTGTGGATGTGACTGTGGAGAGCGGGGAAAGAATCGCCATCGTCGGACCAAGTGGGCAGGGAAAGTCGACTTTGCTTAAGATTATGGCTGGTCTTCTGAAGGTTGGTCAGGGCCATGTTGAAATCGAAGGGCAAGATTTCAATAAACTTTCCCACGAGCATCGACAAAAGCTGCGATGCCGAATGGGAATGCTCTTCCAAAAGAATGCGCTGTTCGATTCCTTTTTGGTGGGTGAAAACATTGCTTTTCCTTTGCGCGAGGTGACAAACTCACCAGAGCAAGAGATCCAGAAACTCGTGGTTAAAGGACTAGAATCTGTCGGGATTCTTCATGCAAAGGATCTTTTTCCTGACGAGATGAGTGGCGGAATGCAAAAGCGACTGGGAATCGCCCGAGCTCAGGCGTTAAATCCTGATTTCTTGTTTTATGATGATCCCACGGCAGGTCTTGATCCAATTACGAGCCGCAAAATTATTGATCTCATTATTTCACTTCAAGAGAAAAAAACGGCCACGATTTTTGTTGTCACGAACGAAATTCCACGCGCGTTTCAACTCGGTCACCGGGTTTGGTACGTGGGCGACAAACGCGTCGTAGATCTGGGTACTCCCGAGCGCGCGCGCCAAACGCAAGATCCAAGGATACGTGCCTTCTTAAGAGGCGAAGCCCTGGGCGCCGAGGCTCTTGCATGATCGAATTCAAAAACCTCATCAAAAAATTTGGCGAACGCACCATCTTTAATGGCATCAGTTTTAGAATTCAAGAAGGAGAAATTCTTTTTATCCTTGGAACGTCAGGAACCGGTAAATCGGTTCTCTTCAAGACTCTGGTCGGTCTTATGCAACCTGATAGTGGTGAAATCTGGATCGATGGCGAAGAGACATCGAAATACTCGGAGGACGAGTACCTGCGCATTCGCCGTAAAGTTGGAATGGTCTTTCAGCAGCCAGCGTTGTTCGACTCCTTTTCGGTCTTCGATAATATCGCGTTTGGACTTCGCAGGCTCGAGAAGCTTCCCGAGATTCGAATCAAAGAGCGAGTCCAAGAAGCGCTCGCGGCCGTTCGTCTTGAACGCATCGAAGACCGATTCCCCCCGCAGCTTTCTTACGGAATGCAAAAACGCGTTTCATTGGCCCGAACAATTGCGCTCAGGCCACAAGGTTTGCTTTTTGATGAGCCGACGACAGGCTTAGATCCCGTGACGACGACAGCCGTGAACAATCTGATCCAAGAGCTTTCACGAAAGCTTAGAACGACTTCGATCGTCGTTTCACACGACGTGAACTGTGCGCTTTTGATTGCCGACCGAATTATCGTTTTGGATCAAGGAAACATTGTTGATCAAGGGACGCCAGCAGAACTAAAGACGTCGAAAGTTCCCCTCGTAAAGGATTTTCTAGCTGAGGTGCCCACGTGATAATGGGAGTCATGATCTTGCTTGGCGATATTGGCGGCGGTGTTCTTTTTTTTCGCGAGATTATGCGAACCCTCATCTACAAGCCTTGCACTCGGTCTGACTTTTTTGATCAAGTTTGGAAAGTGACGATCCAGAGTTTTTTGACCACCGGAATGGCGGGATTTTTCGTTGGCGCGATTATGACCGTTCAATTTGCGATGCAAATGAAAGAATTTGGCGCGATGGGTTTTCTGGGCGGCCTTGCAACCTCGGGAACAATCCGAGAGGTTGGTCCTTTGCTTATCGCCTTCATGCTTTCGGGTAAAGTGGGCGCATTTACGTCAGCAGAATTAGCAACCATGCGAGTGACCGAGCAAATTGATGCCATCCGGTGCTTGGGTGCAGACCCGTTGCAAGAGATAATACTTCCTCGTTTTTTGGGAATTGTGGTTTCAAGTTTCTTTTTGCTCACGCTAGGACTGACGATGTCCATTTTTGGTGGCATGATCATGGGCGCCGCTTTTGCGGGAGTTAACTCTGAAGAGTATCTTCGCCACATTCCCACCATCGTGACCATGCCCTCGATCATGAATGGGGTTGTGAAGTGCCTTGTTTTTGCGCTTATTTTGGCGACGATTTGCACTTACAAAGGATACACGGCCGCTAGCGGTGCAAAAGGTGTCGGGCAAGCGGTGGTCAAAACTGCTGTCGCAAGCATGGTTTGCATCGTCATCGCGGATTGGCTGACGAGCTTCATCAGCGACATTGCCGCTCGAGTCCTCATGGGGGCGCAATGACGGCCGCTCTCGAAAAACTGGGCGCAGGACTGACCCTCGGAACAAAAGCCCTGATCGAGTTTTTTTTGCTCGTCGCCGAAACTTTGAGCGAACTTCTGCGTCCGCCGATTCGTGCTAAGGATTGGCTTAAGCAGTTGCATTTTGTTGCCAATCAAAGTCTGCCAATTGTCTTATTCTGCGTTTGTTTCGCTGCAATGGTCACCATTCTCGAGAGTTCGTTTCATATGAAAATGGTGATTCAGAACGACTCGATGGTGCCTGGTTTTGCTGCCATGTTGATTTTACGTGAGCTCGGTGCCGTCGTCACAGCGCTTTTGCTAACATCAAGGGTTGGCGCGGGGATAACGGCCGAAATTGGGACGATGAAAATAACCGAGCAAATTGATGCGTTACAAATGTTGGGCATTCGGCCCGTTCAATATCTTGTTGTCCCAAGACTGATCGCGTGCGTTTTGGGCGCCACAATCCTGACCTTGCTTGCAAATCTCGTTTGTCTTTGGGTCGCTCAACTTGTGAGCGAGTATTATCTTGGAGTCACATCCGGACTGTTCGTAACCGCCCTGAGACTATTCATTACGTTTCAAGATCTGCTTTTTTCGGGGATAAAGGGTGCCTGCTTTGGTTTTGTGATTCCGCTCGTGAGTTGCTATTTTGGTTTGAGATGTCAGTCCGGAGCTGAGGGGGTTGGTGCAGCTACAACGAGGAGTGTCGTAACCTCATCGGTGGCGATCATAGTCATCGACTTTCTGCTCTCTTTTCTGTTTTCATTTTTATATTAGACCCGCATTCTTGATGAGGAGTCGCGTGCCCGGTTGGAGGATTCTTGAAAAATGAAGCAAAGGTCGGACTGCTCTTTATTGTCGCGATTGTTGGAGTCGCAGCGTTTGCTTATTTTCTGGGAATTCTGAACCCCTTCTCAAACGCAAAGACACTCAACATCATGTACAACTTCGCTGGCGGCATCGAAGAAGGTTCCCCAGTTCGAGTCATGGGCATTAAAGTCGGCAAAGTTCGAAAAATTGAATTCACGCCGGATTACAAAAGTCCCGCAGGCGAAGAGGTGAAATTAAAAGTGGTGATCGATGTCGACAAGAAGGCATGGACGAGCATTCGCCAGGATTCGAAGTACTTTATCAATTTGGCGGGGGTGATCGGCGAAAAGTTTTTAGAAATTTCGCCCGGCAGTCTGGATTCTGGAGAACTCAACGCTGACGATTTCGTGCGCGGGGAGGATCCGCCTCGGATTGATCAACTCATCTCGCAAAGTTACGGCTTGGCCGGTAAAGTTATCGAAATGGTTCAAAAAAACGAAGGCAAAGTCTCAAACATGATTGAGCAAATGGACAAGTTGGTCACGAATGTGAACAAGACCTTGGTTTTGCTAGATAAAACATCTAAAAACGAAGACGTTTCAAGGCTGGTCGACAACGCCATCAAGATTAGTGACGACATGGCCTACCTCACGGGCCAACTTCGGACTAAAAAAGCGGAAGAGACCTATGTGCTTGTTCATAAGCTCTTGTTCCGACTTGAAAATTTGGATGGCCCGGCCATTAAGAAGTTTCTTCAAGAAGAAGGCATCAAGGCCAAATTGTTCTAATCAAGCCCGTCCGCCAGCCTCAAAGCATTCAGCGTGCGGGCTCGAGCATTTCTCGCCTCAAAACAGAGCTCTAAAAACAAAAAACCCCGGGATTACTCCCAGGGTTTAAGTTACCGAAATCGGTACAGCGAACTTATTTCTTTTTAGTCGCCTTTTTCTTAGTAGCTTTCTTAGCTGCTTTTTTAGTCGCTTTCTTCTTAGCCATTAGTTCCTCCTAGTTAAAAGTTTTCCATGGCATGGTTTCTTCTTGAGTTAAGTGTTCCCAACCTGACGAATCTCGTCAATAGGAAATATTCTAGTTGCGCCATTTTTTGCACCTCTTTTCTTCATGGAGGTCTTTCAATGGCCACGTGGATGCTACTTTCAATAATCGGAACCTTGTCCGGACATCATTTCTGCAACCACGCACACACTCTTCGCGTGATTTCATCGCAGACTTTAGCGCGTGTTCAACTTTTTATCGTGCCAACGGTCGTTTGCTTGTCTTTTTGGGCACGCGAGAACCTCTTTCGCGCGTTTCTTTTTCTGATTTTTCTGATTTTTTCGCCGCCATTTTTGATGTGGATGAATCACATCACACGTCGCAAACGCTTTGCTAGCTTGCATCTCCCGTTCACTGATGAACTTCTTCTCAAAATGAGATCAGGAAAATCCTTGCGCGAAGGACTTCGAGAACTGAGCCACCAAAAAAACTTTCAAGTTTCAAGGGATTTAACGGAATTGTCCCCCCTTTTAGTCATGCAAGGACAAAATTCGGAGATGCATTTGCTTCCCGAAGCACAAGAGTTATTAAAAGAACTCCTGAAATGGGACCGTACACAGGTCAAAACGATCGAAAAACTCAAAGCATACCGATTTCAGATCCGCCAAGTCGAAAAGTTCCGTCAAAAGTCGAGGCAAGTGACCGAACAAGTGAAGGCACAGGCCATCTTGTGCGCGGTTTTGTATCTTTCTCTACTGATTTGGACGGGAATTCGCAGTCCCAGCGATCTTTTTTCTGGTGCGGTGATGATTTCAATTGGTCTTTTTTTCTGCGGCCTCTGTGCCCTTGTTTGGGTTGGAAGGAGTTTTAAATGGAAAACGTGACGCCGACGATGCGCCTTTTGCAGAGCGTGCGCTACTCAATGGAAGGCGGAGAGTCCGTCAGGCAAGGGCTCGTGGCGTACTTGCAGCTTTCTCCAGATGCGCTCTCGCCGCTGGTTCGGCAGTGGTTGCATCTTTTTGAGCGCGGTGCCTCTACGCATGCATTTTTGGGGGAGATTCAGAGTCCGGTGCGGCGTCATTTGCTTTTGTTGCTCGAAAAAGGCCTTCTCGGCGAACCTATTCTGCAAAGTTTAACCAGCTTCGCCGAAGAGGTTCAGGAGCAAAGTATTGCAGAAATCGAACTTTTCTTAGCGCAGCTGCCATTTCGCATGTTGCTCCCGCTGCTGTTTTTTCTGTTTCCCGCCTTTTTATTGCTTTTGCTTGGTCCTCTCTTGCTGAGGGTGGTCGCGGGTCTTGGCTGAAAGGCCTTGAACGACCCCTAACCCAAGGATAAATTGCCTGTAATCATGCTCTGAGGGAGCGCTTCCAGCGGGGGGACACGACAATGAAAAATCAATTAACGCCGGATGAGTACGCTCAACTGGTTGATGAGCTGATGAAAGACGAGCCCAATCAAAAAGTGATTCGTCAATTAATGCAAAAACAGGGGCTTCCATACTCAAATGACCCCATTCTTCAAATGAGCACGATCCTGAAATCAATGGATCAAACGCTCGGCAGCGCAAATTCAAAAGTAAAGGAACCAAATTTGGTATGAGAAACGTACATAACAGCGTCATCGACGCCATTGGAAACACCCCAGTCGTTCGACTCAACAAAGTCGTGACCGATTCTCCGCATACTTTTTGGGTCAAGCTTGAGTACATGAATCCAGGTGGATCTGTTAAAGATCGTATCGGGATTGCCATTATCGAAGAGGCTGAGCGCCGCGGTGATTTAAAACCAGGCGGAACGATCGTTGAGTCGACTTCGGGCAACACCGGCTTGGGACTTGCCATGGTTGCGGCCGTTCGAGGCTACAAATGCATTTTTGTAATGCCCGATAAAATTTCTGAAGAAAAGCGCGCCATTTTAAGAGCTTACGGCGCCGAAGTGATTATCACGCCGTCTGGTGTCGAGCCCGAAGATCCACGTAGCTACATTTCGGTCTCTTTGCGACTAGTCAAAGAGATCCCCAATTCGTTTCACGCTAATCAATATCATAATCCCGACAACCCAAGTCGGCATTATAAGACAACAGGTCCCGAGATCTGGGAGCAAATGGGCGGCAAGCTCGATGCTTTCGTTGCGGGTGCGGGAACGGGCGGAACCATTTCTGGCGTTGGACGTTTTTTGAAAGAAAAAAACAAAGACATGAAAATCGTATTGGCGGATCCCGTTGGTAGTATTTTGTACGACTTGGTTCACCATGGCAAGGTCTTGACTCCCGCCGCTCCCTACAAAGTTGAGGGTGTGGGCGAAGATATGCTTCCCGAAAACGTTCACCTGCCTGTGATCGACGATGCGATTCAAGTCACTGACAAAAGCTCGTTTCAGATGACCCGAAGATTGATTGCGCAAGAGGGTCTTTGTATTGGGCCCTCATCAGCCATGGCCCTTGTTGCGGCGATCGAGTACTCTAAAAAGCTCACCAGGCCGTCTCACATCTTGACAATGTTCCCTGACAGCGGCCGCGCTTATCTTAGCAAGGCGTTCAACGATCAGTGGATGAAAGAAAGCGGATTTTTATGAAAAAAGTCGACCGAACAATGGGTTTTTCAACACGCGCTATTCATGCCGGACAAACTCCTGATCCAACAACAGGCGCGATCATGACTCCTCTTTATTTGACGTCGACGTACGTTCAAGAGTCACCTGGGGTCCACAAGGGCTGGGAGTACTCGCGAACGCACAATCCGACTCGCCGAGCTTATGAAGATTGCTTGGCCAACCTCGAGGGCGGAACGCACGGATTTGCGTTTGCTTCAGGCTGTGCAGCGACAACCACGATCTTGCACATGATCAGACAAGGTGATCATGTGATTGCCGGTGACGACATGTACGGCGGGACGTTTCGACTTTTTGACAAAGTGATTCGTCATAATGGCATCGAGTTTTCCTACGTGGACCTGACAACAGCTGAGAACTTTGAGAAGGCTTTGCGGCCGACAACAAAATTGGTTTGGCTTGAAACGCCAACAAATCCGACTTTGAAGTTGGTGGATATTGCCGCGATTGCCAAGATCGCGAAGGCAAGAGGCATTTTAGTTGCCGTTGATAACACATTTTTGAGTCCTTATTTTCAGAAACCATTGTCTTTGGGTGCGGACATGGTTGTTCATTCGGCAACCAAGTATATCGGTGGCCATAGTGATGTGGTCGGTGGTGCTGTTGTCACGAACCGAGCGGACTTGGCCGAAAAATTGGCCTTTCTTTCGAACTCGATGGGTGGAGTCGCGGGCGCTTTTGATTCTTTTGTTTGCCTGCGTTCTTTGAAGACTTTGCCTTTGCGAATGAAGCAACACGAAATCAACGCCAAGAAAATTGCCGAATTCTTATCGAAACATCCGAAGGTCACCAAGGTCATTTATCCCGGGCTCGAATCCCATCCGCAGCATGACCTGGCGAAGCGACAAATGACGGGCTTTGGCGGGATGATTACTTTTTTTACGAAGGGTGGAATGGATGAGGCCCGCACCATGCTCGAGAATGTGAAGGTCTTTGCTCTTGCTGAAAGTTTAGGCGGAGTTGAATCCTTGATTGAGCACCCTGCCATTATGACGCACGCTAGCGTGCCAGCTGAGAATCGAAAGGCGCTTGGGATTGATGACAGTTTGATTCGATTGAGCGTGGGAATCGAGGAAGTCGAAGACTTGCTTTGGGATCTCGATCAGGCTCTCGCCAAAATTCGGTAAAGGGGTTTACGCGCGGTTGATGGGGCATGGTGGGCTCTCGCATATTCTCGAGTTTAATTCTCAGTTTATTTGACAATCCCACGGCAGAAAGTTAACTCATTCATCTCTTTTTGATGTACTGGCCAGGTAGCTCAGTCGGTAGAGCAGCGGACTGAAAATCCGCGTGTCGGCGGTTCGATTCCGTCTCTGGCCACCATTTTCGAATTTTTTCCAGGCCACGGCAGTCTCGAAACAATCTTAAGTGAGGCAAATCCAGCTGATTTGTCGTCCTGAGAGATTTCCATCTCTGCGTGCGGAGTGAAGTCCGAAGTCCGTCTTCGTATCTCGAAGTTCCAGCTCAACATTCTCGAGCGGCAAGTTTAAAGCCGCCACTTGTTCGACTAAAACTTGCAGCAAGCTCAGGTCGAATCGACCATTTTCTTTTGCGAGGGCAATGTCTCTTGCAGATTCTAAGGTCAGGTTGACCGAAGCTAAAATCTTTGTCGCCGTGTCGGCCTCGACTTCAAATGAAGATTGCAAAATGTGGGGGCCAATCCAAAGCCGCAAGCGTTCGAAAGGAGAGCCGCTTTCGTTCATCTTTTGTAATGTCAGGGGAAGAATACGACTTGCCACACCCCTCCATCCTGCGTGAACAGCGGCTACCCTGCGGGTGGTAGGACAAAAAACCAAAATCGGAACGCAGTCGCCAGTAATTGAGCACAAGGCAAGGTTCGAGTCACTCGTGATGAGAGCGTCACCCTGGAGTTGGTAGTCGGGAGTTTCTTTGTTCACAAAGACGACATCAGCGCTGTGAGTTTGCTTGAGTCGAATAAACTGCAGCTGGGGCTCTTGCTTTTTGAGATTCAAAATTTGGCTGTCGCGTGCACCAAAAAAGATTCGACAGGGGCCGTACTTGAGCTCGATGCCAAGAGAGGATTCTTTCATAACTCAAGAACCGAACGAAGTTTTGAAAAACCAAGCTCTTGGATGAGTGGAAGCAAATCGTCCGGCCAATTTGATTTAAAAAAGAGCCACTCTTGAGTACGAGGATGGCTAAAGCCGAGCTCACGTGCGTGCAGGGCAAACCGAGGGAAACGTCCTAAAACTTGCCGCTGCATCTGGTTCTTTATCGTGTGGAGCCGTTTACCGGCGCCATAAAGATCGTCATGCGCAATCGGACAGCCCATTTCACTTAAGTGAACCCGGATCTGGTGAGTACGTCCGGTTTCAAGCTTGAGCTGCAGATAGCTTAAGCCAGAGGGGAGAGCATCTAATATTTTATAATGGGTCACGGCCCACCTGGCGCCCTCTTGCGGAGAATCAGGGGTGCGAATGATTTGGCGCTGATCGCTGATTTTGCTCGAGAATCTTTTGCGGTCGGTTGCATGCCGACCGATGTAACTTGAAATGGTGCCAGATGGCTTGGGCGGAGTTCCAAGGGCGATGGCATGATACAATCGGTGCAAATCGCGCTTCTGAAATTTCTCGGAGAGGGATTGGTGGGTAAAATCATTTTTAGCCACAACCAATATTCCGCTCGTATCACGATCAAGCCGGTGAACGATGCCGGGTCTGTTTTCTTGAAAACCCATCGAGAGGTCGTCGGTGTGATGGATGAGCATGTTGACCAAAGTATCTTGCGCATGACCAGCCGCCGGATGAACCACAAGGCCCGCCGGTTTAAGCAAGACAATGAGGTCAGAGTCTTCGAACAAAACTTCGATGGGACGGTCGAGCGGAACTAAATCTGTTGGGATGGGCGCAGGTAGAAGAACAAGAATGGTATCGCCCGCTTTGATTTTATAAGATGACTTGAGTGGCTTGCCGGCAAGCGTGACAAAATCTTGTTCTATCAATTGTTCGGCCCGGGACCTGGAGCCAACGTCGGGGTGCGACCCGAGCGCTTTATCCAAGCGAAGCCCGGCTTCAACCTCAGTAAAGTGAATCTCGAGTTTACGCTGTTCCAAGTTTCTGTCTGAATGTCTTCATGTAGCTATCACAGACCGCTTTTTCGTTAAGGCCCAAAGTTTTGGCAATTTGTCCGACATAGCCGCGGACAAAAACAACGGCAGGAAGGTTTTGATGTTCCATCGTTTCAATCGCCGTGATGTAAAATCCACTAATTTTGGTAACCTCACTCATTTTTTCGAGTGAGACCCCTTTGTAGTCGCGCACCTTGCGAAGAAACTCGCCATCCCAATCGGTCCGAGTCTTAATCTCGTCTTCAATTTTAGGGTCAACCAAGTGTTTTATTTTGATCGTTGAAATCTTTTTGGGCACTTCATTGAAGACGGTTTTGCTTTCCGCTTGTAAGACGTCGAACGAAATACTGTCTTTCGACTTCAAGCCTTGTCCAACTTTTTCGTCATAAAGCGCGCGCAAAGTCTTGTTGCCCAAAACTGAGTAGGCCTCTTCGACCAGGTGAAGATACTCACGAGCTTCATTTTCAGAAAAAATCGAATAGATGGCGGGGTTTTCACCAGAATAGGTCGAGCGCAGACGATCGTAAGCCGTCGTGATTTCGTTTTGTGCGCAGTGGGGGCTAAGTTCTAAGATATCATAGTAGCTAAAGCGTATCATCGTCTCCATGGTCTTAAATCATACCACGGCTCTTAAGAAATTCGAGACAAAATTGTTTTGGATCAACTCTTTACTCATCGTCAAAAATTGACCCGCCAGTGGAGTAAAGGGCTTATCAATCAAGACAGGAGTTCGCAAACGAACCGACTGCCACACGGCATTGTCGTAATCGATCCAGCCCAAGTAGGACATCGGCATGTCATAAAATTTACGACATACACTCTGAATTGAGTACCCAAGATCGCGATCCTGTTGACTGCGGGCCTGATTGACAATTACGCGCACTGGCTTTTGGTCTAGTCCAGAAAAGTAATCAAAATGAAAACCAACGGCCTCGGCAAGATGGTCGCGAAAAGAAAACGCACCCACGCTGTGCTTTGAGCGGTACTCGCCCAAGGCCTTGAGCATGCGCGCGTAGGCGTCGGGCGTCGCATTTTCTTTGAGAGTCCACATAATGAAAGACTCCATAAAGCGATAGGTCTTTTCGATAGCGGTTGGCTCTGGACTCACAACCAAAAATTTTTCATCTGCTTGATGAAACAGTTCCAAGTGAAATTCAGAAGCACCAGGTCCCAAATCAAAAATCACGATATCAAACGGAAGCTCTCGGGAGTCCCTAATCAATTTACGCACGTTTTCGAGATTGAGAGCAACGGGTGTCCATTGGTCCCAGTGACCTTGAACGTAAGTTAGTCTCGGAATGTGAGTATCTAAAAAGCACTCTTTCAAAGATTTAGAACCAGCCCAGTAGTCGCCCAGTGTCGTCTCAGAAAAGTTCTTTCCAATTGAAGTGTGGAGATTGGCGCCGCCAAAATCCAAATCGATCAGGAGGACTTTTTTATCAAGTTTTGAAAGAGTAATTCCAAGACTCGAAGTGATAAATGTTTTACCCACTCCACCCTTGCCAGATCCGATGACCCAAAGTTGTGCCGCCATTGACTTCCTCGTCGTCTGTATCGTCCAGTGACGTTCTTGTCGCTGGTTTACGAACGGTTTCGTAAACTCTCTTCGGCAGCAGAGTCGCGGAGGTAAAGAGGTGCAATCAATTTCCAGTCTTGAATCCAGCTCGACGGTGAGCTTTGCAGTGCCATGTGGGCGAGGTCCTGGGCTTCGGGATGTTCGATCGGGGGATTGAACAGTTTAACTTGTTGTCGAAACTCGTCGGTTAAAAAATCATGATAAACGACCAGACCATTGCCAGCCCAAGACCAGGGCTGAGCAAAGGTCTGGGCTAATTTCTCGATCTGATTCGGCGTTAGAACGGTCAGCGCGCCGAGTTTTTGCTGATCGGTGTGTGCAGAAAAAAAAATCAAATTCTTGTACGCGTTCATGCCGCACAAAAGGGTTCCTGGTTGGGGTCGTTTCGCGGCCTGCGTCGCCATAATTAAAAGCGATTGTGAAACAAAGCAGGGCTTCTTTAAAAGGTAACAAAGCGAACGCGCGACGGAGACTGCCACACGGATTCCAGTAAATGATCCGGGGCCTTGATCGACCGCGATTAGATTCAGATCTCGCAGCTTCCAGCCCGCCTCATTAAGAAGCTCATCAATCGCAGCATTCATAAACTCTGAATGCCCTCGAGGTGTACTATGAATTTTTTGAACTGAAAGATCGCCATCGGTTAAAGCAACGGAGGCCTGGGTGGAACTAGAGGTCAACGCCAGAACCTTCATTGGCTAGTACGAACCAAACAGACGGGTGAAATCATTGAACAAAGCAAAGACCATCAAACTCATCAAGAGAACGAGTCCAACTTGCTGTGCGATCTCCATTTTTCGCATCGAAAGAGGCGCACCGCGGATAGCTTCCACCGTGTAAAACAAGAGGTGACCACCATCCAAAACTGGGATCGGGAGTAAGTTCAGAATGAATAAGTTGACCGAAATAACAGCCATCATCGTCAGAAACTGCGACAGGCCAGTCTTGAAAGTTTCGCTTGCGGCTTGGCCAATCGAGATCACGCCGCCAATGCTTTTGGGTGAAATTTTGCTTTGAGCCAGGCGCAAAAAGCTGACGACCGTCATAACCGTAATATCGATGGTGCGATCGTAGCCACGCTTAAGAGCAGAGCCAACACCATCTGCCGCAATTTTTTCGATGGGAGGCATCGCCATTGCAATCCAAGGCAGGATACCGACCGTGTAGCGTTTGTCTTCGCCGCCGTGGGCGTTCATTTGCTCGGTCAGTTCGGGGATGATTTCGAAACTTTTAACATCACCTTGGCGCAAAACGGTAAAGGTCACGGGGCCTTCGCCTTTGTAGCCCTTTACATTCTCTAGGATTGTTTCCCACGATTTTGCTTGGACATTATCGACCGTTAAGATGCGATCACCGGCAAGCAACCCCGCTTTTTCGGCGGGCGATTTTTCGACGACTTTTGAAAGATAAAGCTCAGATTTTTCGAGTCCCAGAGCTTCGAGCGAAGAGAATGCCGGTAAAAGCGTATCGATTAAAATCGTCTCAGATTTTTTTGCTCCCAACGAGGGCCATCGTTCGATTTCAAGGCTTACGGACTGGCCCTGAAGGGGCAAGATCATCGGTTCGATTTCGCGAAAATAGTTGATCTCTTTGCCGTTAACTTTGACGATCCGGTCACCAGTTCGTAAACCGAATTTCTCGGAAGGTGTTTTAGCTCGAACACCAACAACAGCCGCATAAGAGTTATTGGCAAGGCCTTGAACCTCGCCAATGTTTTCATCCAGGCTCAAGATATTGGGATTAGGGCGCGACTGAGGCGACACCTGAACTTTGATGGCTTCATTCGAGCCATAGCGCTGTAAAGCAAGCTCAACGACTTGACCGATTCGCAAATTCATTTGGTGCTGAAATTCTTCCCAAGTGCGAACGGGAGTTCCGCCCACCGACAAAACATTGTCGCCTGAACGAACCCCCGACTGATAAGCCGAGCTGTCGACAGGAACATCGCCGATCGAAGGTTTGCGCGCGTCTTCACCAATGAGGGCAACAATAAAAAGGACGAAGATCGCAAAAAAGAAATTCATCAGCGGTCCCGCAAGAACAATCGCGATTCGCTGCCAGACGTTTTTATGCAAAAACGAATGTTTCTTTTGTTCGTTGCTAATGTCGGCACCGACTTCATCGCCAAACATTTTGACGTAGCCGCCAAGCGGAATCAGGGACAGCGCGTAGGTCGTGTCACCTTTTTTGTATTTCAAAAGTTTTTTTCCGAAACCAAGACTGAAGGTTTCAACGCGAACCCCGCACCATTTCGCAACGGCAAAGTGCCCGAGCTCATGAACAAAGATCAAGAGTCCCAAAAGAATGACGAAAGGGACAAAAGCAGAAAGACCATTTTGAAGGTAGCCAAAAATTATTTCCATAGACGACAGTCTATTCGGAAAACAAGACGGCTGCCTCAAATTTCAAAGGAGATCGGTCCGAGTCTTGATTTTGGTCGTGCGTCAAAAAAGGATTTCGAGGAGTGAGACGCCGGCAAACATCATAGGTGCGGCAAAAAGAACACCATCAATGCGGTCTAAAACGCCGCCATGACCGGGCATCAGTGAGCCCGAGTCTTTTTGATTTGCGACACGCTTAAGCATAGATTCAAACAAATCACCCATCTGGCCCACTAGACCCACTGCGAAACCCAGGGCGATCAGAGCGGGGAGCGGAATATGGGGTATTTTCACATGGAAAAGTCCGGCTGCAAGGCAGGATCCTAACAACCCTCCAATCGAACCTTCGATGGTCTTTTTGGGCGAAACTTGAGGCATGAGGAGGTGTTTTCCAAAGGCCCAGCCGACCAAGTAAGCAAAGGTGTCACCAGCAAAGACAATCGCAAGCAACGACAGGAACCAGAGCAAGCCGTCTTGAAAGTCGAGGAGCTTACAGGCAAAAGTGGGGAGCAGGGCGATGTAAAAGAATCCCAAAATGGCGCGAGCCTGAAATCTTGACAAGAGCTCGAGATCAGGAAACCGATGATGGTAAAAGAAACTGATCGAAAAAAACAAGACGACAGCTACGCCATAGGCAGGTGCGACCAGCTCAAACCACCCAACGCCAAAACAGAAGAGAGTGATCGCGATCAGAGCAAAAATCACCTTTAACGAGGTGGTCTGAGTCTGAGAAAAAAGGATACGAACGATTTCTCGAGAACCCAAGATGACGACCAGCAAGCAAATGAAACGAAGCCCCTGGATTTCAAAAAAATAAAACCCTGCAAACATGAAGGCAATGGCAGCGATGGCGGACAAGGCCCTAATTTGCAGGGTTTTCATGTCGAGTCAGTCCGCCAAACCTGCGTTCACGACCCGCAAACGAAGCAAAGGCTTGGTGCAAGTCTTGAAGCGTAAAATCGGGCCAAAGGATAGGTGTGAAATAAAGTTCTGAATAAGCTGCTTGCCACATTAGAAAATTAGACAAGCGGTGTTCGCCACTGGTGCGAATGATGAGATCAGGATCAGAATTTGGATAAGTCGAAAGGTGGCAATTGAGCGTCGCTTCATCAATTTCTTCGGGCCTAATATCGCCCGCTTGAACTTTGCGGGCGATTGAACGAACGGCATTTGCAATTTCTGCTCGCGAGCCGTAGCTAATGGCAAACACAACATGGAGCCCCGTGCAGCGGGCTGTTCGCTCAACAGAGTGGTCGATCATTTTGAGTAAATCGAGGGGAAGCTTGCTCAGATCACCGACAGCGGTAAATCGAATGTTTTTTTGGACGAGACTATCGGTTTCTTTGCGCAGGTAGCGGCGCAGAAGGTTCATGAGAAAAGTCACCTCAAGCTGGGGCCGGAGCCAGTTTTCAGAGCTGAAGGCATACAGGGTGACCGTTTTAACGCCAGTGTCGGAGCACTCGGTGACCACCTTTTTTGCGACCCTGGCGCCTTTGATGTGGCCATAGGTGCGCGGACGACCCTTAAGCTTTGCCCAGCGGCCGTTACCGTCCATTATGATTCCAATGTGATTGGGAACCTTCACGCGCACCTCAAAAGGCCTTAGATCGTCATGATGCTTTTTTCTTTTTCGTCAGAAACAGCATCTACTTTCTTAATGTAATCATCAGTCATCTTTTGAATTTCAGTTTCAGTGCGTTTAGCCTCGTCTTCGCTGACAGCTTTGTCTTTCAGGACTTTTTTAACTTCTTCGTTGGCGTCACGGCGAGACATGCGAACGGCGACTCGAGCATCCTCAACAATTTTTTTAGTTTGCTTGACGAGGTCTTTCCGGCGTTCTTCTGTCAAATCAGGAACCTTTAGTCGGATGACTTTGCCGTCATTCATCGGCGCAAGCCCAAGATCAGATTTGACGATGGCTTGTTCGATTTCTTTCAAAATCGATGCTTCCCAGGGTGCGATCAAGAATGACTTTGCGTCGGGGCAAGAAATGGCAGCCACTTGGCTCACGGGGCTTGGAGTGCCGTAATAGTTAACACGAATATTGTCCAGCATCGAAATTTGCGCGCGGCCGGTGCGGATTTTTTTGAGCTCGGCAGACAAAGCTTGCAGGCTTTTTTCCATTTTTTCTTGAGTTCGTTTTTTCAAATCGCTCAACATGTTCGATTCTCCTCGCCTAAAAGGTTAATGAACAAACGTCCCGATCTTTTCGCCCATGACGGCGCGAAGGACATTGCCCTTTTCGGTCATGCTAAAGCTTAAGATCGGGAGCTTGTTGTCCATGCAAAGACTGACGGCAGTCATATCCATCACTTGAAGTCCTCGGTTCAGAACTTCGATGTAGCTGATTTTATCAAATGGCTTTGCGTCAGCATATTTAACGGGATCTTTATCGTAGATTTTATCAACTTTGGTGGCCTTCATCAAAACTTCGGCCCCGATTTCCATCGCTCGCAGAGCGGCGGCTGTGTCGGTTGTAAAGTAAGGATTGCCGGTGCCCGCCCCAAAAATAACCACACGGTTCTTTTCAAGGTGGCGAATCGCTCGGCGACGGATGTAGGGCTCTGCAATCTCGGCCATTTCGATGGCCGTTTGTACGCGTGTCGGGACGCTCTGCTTTTCGAGAGCATCCTGAAGCGCAAGGGCATTGATCACCGTCGCCAGCATTCCCATGTAGTCAGAGCTCGCACGGTCCATGCCGTCAGCAGAGGCTGCGACGCCTCGGAAAATGTTTCCGCCGCCAATCACGATTCCCATCTGAACCCCTTTTTGGTGCGCCTCAGCCACATCGCCGGCAATTTGCTGAATGACGGCGAGATTGATTCCAGACCCCTGCTTTCCGGCAAGGGCTTCACCACTGAGCTTCAGAAGAATTCGTTTGTAGGCTGGCGTCGACAAGTGCGGGCTCCCTCTGGATTAGTGACCTTTTGTTTGAGCAGCAACTTCTTCAGCAAAGTTGTTTGAACGTTTTTGCAAACCTTCGCCCAACTCAAAACGCAAAAAGCGCTTAATGTTCAAAGCGGTGTCGCCGATTTTTTTGCCAGTTTCAGCCATGTAGCCGCGAACGTTCAAATCTGGATTTTTAACGAAGGCTTGCTCGAGCAAGCAAGATTCGGCCAAGAACTTGCGAATTTGACCCTCAACGATCTTGTCGAGCATTTCGGGCTTTTTACCCTGTTCAAGAGCTTTGCCTTTAAGGATCTCTTTCTCTTTAGTCACGACCTCGGCCGGCACTTCTTCTTGGCGCAAGGCGATGGGGTTCATCGCAGCCACGTGCAAGCAAACGTCATTGGCAAAAGTGCGCACCTCTTGTGAAGTCGGTTTTGTTGTTTCAACATCCACCATGACGCCGATTTTGCCATCGCCGTGGATGTAGGTGTGAACAAGACCTTTTGAGTCAAAGCGCTCAAAACGGCGAATCACGAGGTTCTCTCCAATTTTAGCGATCGCCTCTTTGAGGTACTCACCAATCTGTTGTCCAGATTGAAGCTTTTGCGACGACAAAGTCGCAACGTCAGCGGGAGCAGCAGGTGCCGCCACAATCGACTCGACAACCTCTTTAACGAAAGTTTTGAACATCTCATTTTTAGCAACGAAATCGGTTTCAGAATTCACTTCTAGAACGGCGCCAGAAGCTCCTTTAACGGAAGCAACAACGACACCCTCAGAAGCGAGGCGGTCCGATTTTTTTGCAGCAGAGGCGAGGCCCTTTTTGCGAAGCCATTCAACGGCGGCTTCAAAATCACCCTTTGTTTCTTCGAGGGCTTTTTTGCAATCCAACATTCCAGCGCTGGTTTTTTCGCGAAGATCGCGAACCATAGATGCAGAAATCGACATTTTCGAACTCCTTACTTAGCTTTTCTAGCAAACTTTAGGATCAGGCTGCGGCCCCATGGGGCCGCGGGCCGATAGACAGATTAGACGGGAGACTACTTTTCTTCTTCGGTCGAAGATTCTTGATTGGGATTCTCAAGCTCAGCTTCGATCTCAATTTTCTCGGCCATACCAGCGGCAACAAGCTTGCGGGCTTTCGTGACCTTCACAACTTCAGGGCCAGCTTTGGCGGCTGCCGCTTGATCTTGAGGTCTTGCACCACGAGGAGCAGGGCCACGGCCTTTGCGCTCGGGACCAGCGTCTGATTTCATTTCTTTTTCGAGATCAGAACCTTTGTCAGTTTGAGAGCGAAGATTAACTTGGTATTCTTTCGAGCCTTCGATGTAAGCATCGGCAACCAAGTTCGCGAATAATTTGATCGAACGGATCGCATCGTCGTTTCCGGGAATTGGATATTCGATCATTTCAGGATCCGAGTTGCTGTCGGCAATCGCGACAACGGGGATGCCCAGGCGCTTGGCTTCAGCAACGGCGATGTGCTCTTTCGGAAGATCGACGACAAACATAACAGAAGGAGTGCCCTTCAAGTCTTTGATGCCGTTGAGGTACTCAGACAAGCGAAGGTATTCTTTTTCCATTTTTGAGCGTTCTTTTTTGGTGAAGAATTCGAACTCACCATTTTCACGCATACCATCGATTTTGCGGAGGCGGTCGATCGAAGCTTTGATTGTTTCAAAGTTCGTGAGCATTCCACCGAGCCAACGTTTTGTGACGTAGTACTGACCGCATTTTTGCGCAGCTTCAGTCACAGGCTCAACGGCTTGTTTTTTGGTGCCGACGAAAATCATTTTTCCACCAGAGGCGGCAACTGATTTCACGAATTCAGCAGCTTTGTTTGCGCGTACAACCGTTTTCTGGAGGTCAATAATATGAATGCCTCCGCGGTTGGTGTACACGTAAGGTTTCATTTTTGGATTCCAACGTTGTGTTTGGTGTCCAAAATGGACGCCAGCGTCCAACATCTCTTTCATGGTCACTTGTGCCATGTATTTACTCCTTCTGGTTAAGCCTCCTCCGGGACAGGGACTTTGAGATGTTTTTTCATCCAAAGTTGAGAACCGATCTTAAAGATCGGCACCAGTGGTTATCCACGGAGTGCGTAATTTAGTTGGTCTGGAGTATCACAGGGGATGGGGAGAGTCGATTTTTGCGTCGTGCGTTATGGCTCATTGTTAAAGCGGATACGGATGGGGAAGCGGACTTCGTCGCGGGGTCGCTTGGTCAACCAGGCATGCAGAGCCAAGGCCAATTGGTTTCGTGAGGCCTCGAACTGCTCAGCAAGGGGGGCTTCGCCGGTCTTTTGCTTGAGTTCGGGGGCCTTAATATGAAGTTCGTCGCCGATGAAAGAAAAATCCCAGGCGTCACTCTGATTGAGGGTCACCTCGGGCGGGAGGGCCGCGACCATCACGTCTTGGCGGGCCTTAAAATCATCCATGAGTTGAGTCAAAACGCTGGCCCTAAAGTCTTCTTGGTGATACCACACATAAACCAGCGAGCCGGCCATGACCAAAACTCCCACCAACATCAGCGAAACGATACTTTTTCCCATGCCCGGTTTTGTAACTTAAGACTATGCTTGGTGGCAATGATGGCCATTGATCGAATCAATTTTTAAGGCGCGCCCAGCCGTTGTTATGGTAATTTCATGGAACTGATGATTTCTGAGAGCTCTTTTCTGATTCAAACGGCGAGACTTGGCGACGCCCCCGCATTGGCGGATCTCGTCAACTCGGCCTACCGCGGGGACTCGAGCCGTCAGGGTTGGACGACGGAGGCCGATCTTCTGAGTGGTCAGCGGACCGATGCTGAAAAAGTCAGTGAGATGATCCGTTCTCAAGACGGTGTCATTATGATGGGTCTTCGCGATGGGCGCCTCGAAAGCTGCGTTTATTTGCAAAAAAAAGACGATCGGGCCTATTTAGGAATGTTGACGGTCAGACCCGAACTGCAAAATGCGGGTTGGGGAAAAAAGCTCCTGAAACAAAGCGAGGATTGGATCCGCCAGCATTGGCAGTCCCCCTTAATTGAAATGACGGTCATCACGACAAGAACTGAGCTGCTTAAGTGGTATGAGCGTCATGGTTATCAAAGAACCGAAAAAACTCTGCCCTTTCCCTACCACGATGAACGCTTCGGTATCCCGAAGGTCCCTGATCTCAAATTCATCATCCTCGAAAAGAAAATGTAGCGGCTACATTCTGTGGAAGCGGGGCTTCATATTTTACGGAGATTCGGGCTCTTCGACTTCAAGGTTGTCGCCAATTTGGCTTGAGTTGAGTTCGGCTCCCAGAGGGTTAATGCCCAAAGCACTTGTGACCAACTGTGCTTGTGCCAAGGCGCCGGCCAAGTTTTTTAGCGGGTGAATCGCGCCCGAAGCGACCCAAAAATTATTGGCTTGAGGCAAGGTTTGGTGGCCGGTGAGTTTAAGTTCGCCGTTTCCAGAGAATGAGGGTACTGCCAAAACGCGCTCAGAGACCAAGCCTTCAAGAGCTTGGGGGTAGGCTCGCCTGATTTGACGCTTCATTTTCTTGAGACTCGCACCGATTTTCTCGGTGTCTTCGGCGTCTTCGTCGTCAATGAAGCTCAGCCATTGCGACATCTGCAGCGTTTGATCCTGATAGGGAGCAGGGCTCATGAAGCGCCCCACGCAAGGGCCAATATCGTCTTGAGTCGTCCCGTTGAGCATATGGATGCCCAAGTTTTTAGTCGCGGGTTGAGCGTGAGTTAAATCAAGGCCAATCGCGGTTGAAAATTTAGCTTTTGAAAATTTTTGCCGGGCCCTCGGGGTTAACGCTTCTTCGGGGAGTAAAATCTTAAGAGACTTAAGAGGTCCTGCGTAAATCACGTTGAGGGCCTGAATGGTCTTTTGGCCATTGACCAAAAGCGAGTGGATTTTGCCCTCGGCGAATTGAAACCTGGTCACGTAGCTGCGAGGAGAAAAGTCGACGAGCAGGCCGTCAAATAATTTTTGTGTCCAAGTCGAAATCGGCTTGGCAAGAACCAACTCTTTGGTGGCCAAAAAGTAAGAGAATTCATCGTAAAACTCGGGAGCGGAATCACCAAATCCAACAAAAGGACGGAGCCCGCCCGATTCGTACGTCAAGGGATCTCGACCGACAGATTCAAAGGCGATCTCTTCGCCGAGGAGGTTTGAAACGAACTCGAGTCCACGGCGAGTCAGTTCAGTGTCAGGCAAGAAACGCAGACCGTTTTCTTGTGGCCCCAGTTTGGTTTGAACCATTCGGTTGAGTCCGCCCGGGTGATCACCCGCTTCGATCAGCGTCACGTTTGCGCCTTCTTTGGCCAAACTACGCGCGGCGAGCAATCCACTGAGGCCTGCGCCAACGACGACATAATCCGAAACATTCGATTTTTTGCTTTGTGTGCTCATTGCCCGAAATTTTCCGCAAGGCGGAGGGCAATTTCAAGAGCAAAGCTCAATGACGGAGGGCGCGATCAATCAACAAGCGCAAACTCTTGCGAACCACAGGCTTCAAGCGGGGGTTCTTATCCAGAAACCAGGCAATCGGGGGAGAAATGCGGTAGTAAAACCAAATGAAGGCTTGACCCAGAATTGAGTTCCTTAAGGATTCGTCACGCCAGTTCCGCAAAATCAAAACTTCGGGAGCCGCCGAGTTTTCAAAAGCACTCGTGGCAACAAAGCAGCCGCCTTTTTTCTCGGACGCCGCCTTCAAAAAAGACTTCAAAACGGGCTTGTTTTTGCAGCTTTTTGAAAAGGTGCCGGCTTTGCGCATGATATCAGGATAGATCGGAGTGAAGCGTAAAAACTGAGCCAACTTTTGAGCGGCGGCTTGCATGCGATCGCCGTAGCGTTCGCTGGTGTCGTAGATCCGCAAAAGATCCCAATAAACAGAAGCCACAACCGTGAGTTCTTGCGTGCGCGCCGACTCTTTGAAGTGTTCTGGAGCGAGCTCTCCGGGCTTTGCATCAAAGACAACTTCAAGAACGCGGATGTATTTTTCATAACCAACAGCGGCTTCAGAAAAAGCTTTCTCACTCATTAAGCTTCGTGCTTTTTTGATCAGGCCGACCCGACTTTTCCAAAGCACCAGTTTTCTTTGCTCGCGTGCTTTTTCACGGGCAAGCAAAACAGATCCACGTGCCACCGATCCGGCAAGTTGCGCAAAGCAATTTGCGCAAACCTCACCGGGGATGCCCCCTTGTCCGCTCTCACTGAGTTTCGCCAGAAGAGCGGGATCAATATTTTGAAGTGCACTGGTTGGCGTGCCACAACGCGGACATGGAACTTCGGTCGACATGCCGTCTATTGTGTCTAGAGAAGGTGAAGTGGGTCAACATCGATGCTTAATTTGACCCCAGGCGGGATCCAGGACTCGTCACTCAGCAGCTGGTAACAAAACTTATTCAGCCACCTTGGGTCTTTGGTCTTCAATAGCATTTGAAAGCGGTACTGGTTGCGCAGGCGCGCAAGTGGGGCTTCGCTCGGGCCCAGGACTTCGATGGCGGCATAATTTTCATGGAGGGCTTTTAAAGACGCTGCTCGTTGTGAAATCAGCGAGCAGGCCTGGTTCAATCGCCCCAACTGAGGACCCTGAAGTCGGAGTCCTGCCAACCGACCAAAGGGCGGGTACATGAGCTCTTCCCGGATCGCGAGTTCTTGGGCTGCAAAGTTTTCGAAGTCGTGCTGACAAGCGGCCACTAAACTGGGGTGCTCGGGGTTGTAAGTTTGAATGATGACTTGGCCGGCCTCTTCGCCAGGTTTCACATGACGCCCGGCCCGGCCACTTACCTGGGTCATCAGTTGAAAGCTGCGCTCGGGAGAGCGAAAATCAGGGATATTAAATCCGATATCAGCCAGAACAAGTCCCACGGTCAGGAGGTTTGGAAAGTCCAAACCCTTGGCAATCATCTGTGTGCCCACTAAGAAATCAATCTCACCAGACTCCATCTCGGCGATCAAATTCTCGAGGTCGGCTCGGTTCTGAATTTCGTCGCGGTCCGCACGTGCGACACGCGCCTCGGGAAACAGGCGAACCAGATCGGCTTCAACTTGTTCGGTACCCAGACCCAAAGGCTTCATTTCACCTTCTTTGCAGCTGGGGCAGTCCTCTTTGTAATTCTCGTGGTAGTCACAGTAGTGACAAATCAAATGCGAATGTTGGTGCAAGGTGAGCGAGATATCGCAATTGGGGCACTCGTGCACAAAGCCGCACGACTCACAAAGAACGATCGGTGCCAGTCCGCGGCGGTTGAGAAACAGGGCGGACTGTTTTTTTTGCTCAAATGTTTTGAACAAAACATCATACAGCGGCTGGCTGAGCCAGGCGGGAAGTTGCTCGGGTTTTTTTTCTTCATTTCGAAGATCAATGACGCGAATATCGGGCAGCGCTCGGTTCTGAACCCGCTTTGTCAGGCGGTGCAATTTGTAGCGCCCACTTTTGGCATGCGCCCAGGTCTCGAGGCTTGGCGTTGCTGAACCCAGAATGACCGGGCACCCCGTCATTTTAGCTAACATGATCGCCGAGTCGCGCCCGTGGTATTTTAGCTTTTCATCTTGCTTGAAACTGCCTTCATGCTCTTCATCGATCACGATCATGCCGAGATTTGGAACGGGACAAAAAAGAGCAGATCTAGCGCCGAGCAAGATTTTTTTTCGGCCTTCGATGATATCCCACCATTGATTCGTGCGTTCACGGTCGGTGAGCCCCGAGTGCAAAACAGCGACTTGGTCAGGAAAGCGCGCCGAAAACCGGTGCACCATTTGCGGTGTCAGCGAAATCTCAGGAACCAAAAAAAGACCTGCCTGCCCCGCGGCCAGAACTTTCTCAAAGAGTTGCAAATACACTTCTGTTTTTCCAGAGCCCGTGACACCAAAAAGCAGATGTGTCTGAAAACCTTTTTCAGACCAAATCTGATTCACGACCTTGAGCTGCTCGTCGGTCAGCTGATGATGTGAATCTTTGCTCAATTTTGGAATGACAGGTGGGCGGCTAGATTTTCGCTCTTTTTCAGCGCGCTTGAGCGGCGGATAAGCCAGCGCCGTCACTTGACCGAGGGGATGAATATAGTACTGCGAAACCCACTTCATCCATTCAAGACTCGTGGGTGGGACAGCTCGATATTCTTGATCAATACTCGAGATCGGTTTTGCTTCGAACTCAGTTGGCTCTTCGCCCAGCTCAATGAGAACACCCTTCACTTTGCGTTTACCAAGTGGAACTTCAACACGCAAGCCGGGGCTAAGGGCCGAGGCCAGTTCGGGCGGAGCCGCATAAGTCAAAGGCTCACGGATCGGAGCCTCGACCGCGACCTGCCAAAATTCAAGCATCAACGATACCTCAAATAAAATTCTTCAACCAGAGATTTCAGAGCGGGATTTTGAATCCCGTCAGTTTTGTTGACGGTCTCGAGCGCTGCCGAAGAGAAAAAATCAGATTTCAATCCAGATTTTGCACTGACATTGAACGTCTGGATTTGAACACTGTTGCTTCCCCAGCGGACCGTGCGTGTTCGCGGAAACAAGAGGCCGCGCGGCGAGGTGCTGTGCTTCTCGGCGATGACTTCAACGTTTGACGGGAGACGAAACTTTTTAAGGGCAAAGGTGTCTTGCTCGATCCAGAAGCCGGCTGAGGGCTCTCCATCGAGGGGGGCGGGACTTCCAAACACAAATGCAACCGAGCCACCAGTGCGGCCCAGCCGAACTAACGGTTCAGGCTTATAGTCTGATTCTTTGGTTGAGCGGACCACTTTTTTGCTGAGCGCAGAATTTGGCAAGAGCTTCATTTGAACCAAATCAGTGAGAAGGCGGTCGTGACTGCGGTAGTGAAAATATTTTTCGATGAAGTCCGCACCTATTTTTTTTTGCATTCTTCCGCTCGCGCCGAGTCCGTAGCGAAGTCCCCCTTGGTAAACGTACTGAAGTTTAAACTGGTCTTTCAGTTCGCGCAGGCCTGTGACCTGCAACCGCAGGGTATTTTCATTTGCAACCCACCATGTCTCGCGCAAGACAATAGGCTCTCCTGCCGTAGGAAAAAGAACGACTTGCTCAATTTGGTAAACGCCGGCTCCTGAGTTTTTCGTGAGCTCCTGCACGAGGTACCGCGAGGGAAGGACCGCACTCAGGGCAACTGATGAAAAAAAAGAAAAAACAAGGGCAGCAAAAAGAGGCGTCATTCTTTAAGTTCCTTTTTTGAGTAAGGGTAAAAGCTCTTCGAGTAAATATTTTCGCAAACCATACCCCAGCTCGGGATGATCGAGGCCCAGCTCAATGTTGGCACGCAAATATCCGAGCTTATCACCGGCATCGTAGCGCGCCGACGAGAACTGTGAGGCAAACACGGCTTGTTTTTTTGCTAAAGCATTCATCGAATCGGTGAGCTGAATTTCACCCAGTGCGCCGGGCTTGCCGTTGAGAAGCTCATCAAAAATGTCAGGACTAAAAACGTAGCGGCCTGGCAGTGCCCAGCGGCTTGGCGAGACCTCAGGCCGGGGTTTCTCGACAAAGCCCTTCACACGAAAGCGACCGTTCACTTCTTTTTCAACATCGGCAACCCCGTATTTAGAAACATCCTGCAAAGAAACTTCCATCACCGCAACGGTTGAGCTTTGAGTCTCGTCAAAAATAGTTTTGAGGCGAGCGATCGTATTGGCTTCGCTGGTTCTTTGAACCATAATCTCATCGCCAAGCAAGACGGCAAACGCCTCACGGCCGACCACTTTTTGCCCGCAAAGAACGGCGTGACCGAGGCCCAAGGGCTGCTTTTGGCGAACACTGATGATATTGGCCATGTCGCGAATTTTCACCAGACGCTCGTGCAGGTGAATTTTACCATCCTTCATCAGTTTGTCTTCGAGCTCGTAAGACGTATCAAAAAAGTCTTCGATGGCGGACTTACCTCGACCTTGAATCAGCACGATGTCTTCGATTCCGGCCTGAATCGCTTCTTCGACGACGTAGAAGATAATGGGAGCATCGACGATGGTCAGCATCTCTTTGGGGACTGTTTTTGTGGCCGGAAGGAAGCGTGTTCCAAGCCCGGCGGCGGGAATGATGGCCTTCTTTACTTTTGACATGAGAACTTTTTCCCACCGATTGAGTCAGGCATCAACTTCAAAGTGTCTCAGGTTGAATCAGGTCTTTAGTCCGCGTTGGCGGCTTGCAGCGAGCGTGGTACTCTTTTGGTGAGGGGATTTTCATGCCGCGACCTATTCTTGGCCGTCAAAAATTAGCTATCGGGGCCCTTCTGGCTAGTGCGGTGGGAGTGTTGGTTTTTTTTCAGAACTGCGGAAAAGCAGGGTTTGAAGACACCGGTGGAGGGATGAACGACTTTTCGTCAAACAACGCTTCGAGCGATGAACGTATCAGCTCGGCGCCCTTTCCGTTTGATGCAAACCTGAATCATATTTCTTATATGACGTGCCCCATGGCGGGTAAACCCGGGCGTAAAGATCCGGTGGACTCGGGCAACCCTTTTTACGGAATTCGTGCCGGTGCCTACGACAACTTGGCCTATACCACGATGTTTCGCACCAGCAGCTTGCTTCCCGACGAACAATCACGTCGCTTGCAGGCTGGAGTTGGTCTCTCGGCTGAGTTTTTAAAACACGTGAAGGCAAAGTTTTTGCGTGATGATGCCGACATCGTTCGCCAAGCGCTAGCCGGGACCTCAAAAGCACAGAATTATTCTCTCACGATGGCTTTGATCAATGAAGATCGCTCGCGCATGCAAGGTGGCTTTGGTTGGGATTATCAACTTTTGACACCGATGTCTCCCAGCCTTACCAGTGCGGTGATGGTGAACTATCTGTCCAACTTGCCCAGAAATAACAATTCGGGAACTTTGAAAAAGTCATTTTTCGCAGGCCTTGATCCTGCCCAGCGAGCCATCTCGGGCTCCTTGTCTTGGGGACAAAGCGAAGTCGACCGCGACAATTTCAATAGTCAGTTGCGCAGCAATTTGACTCTGACTTTGGGCTACATGGATTCAACTCTCGGCGGTGACATTACTCAGCTTGCCAGTCCCGATTCTGATCCGTTTAAGACCGTCTACGGCAAAGGCTACCGACTGCTGATGAGCACCAATGGTGGCCACATGAATGGCGAAGGTTTTCACATTGCGCCCAAAGCTTATTTGCTGAACGGCATCGAAGAGACAAATATGGCGACAAAGCCGATTCAAGTTTTGAACAGCAGCACAGCTCTTGGCGCAGACACGGGCCGCAAATGGGATTGCTTTTCACTCGCAATCGTTCGTCACCATGATCGAATCGATTATGCTACTGGGCGTCCGATGGTTCAGTGCCGTAATCCAATAACCGGCGCCTTGCAAAACCAGTATACTGGCTCGTGTGACGCGAAAACAGCCGCCGGTACTTTGATTCGCGGTGTGCGCCGGATTTGCCCGGTTCAGTCGATCACCAGTTTAAATGCGGTCAGCAGCCTGACCACTCCGGCCCAGCAGCTCAATATGCTTCGCCTCACGATGGCGAGACGTGTCCTTCCTGCCGAGTATTGGGAAATCAACACGGATTCAAATTATCTCTGCGCCGTTCCGACAGAAAAAGCGACGACGAAGGGACAATGTTACTCGTCAGGTGATGAGGATCAAAGCAAATACATTCAGTACGATCTGAACCAAGCGGGTCAAAAAC
>JBKCUU010000059.1:0-46424 GCA_046318155.1 Bdellovibrio sp.
TCTCAATGTCGAAAGACTCACCTTGTATTTGGCTGAGTAGTTGGTCAGAGGAAGATAGGTAGTCATCGGATCTCCAATTGCTTTCAAATTGATCATCCAGTCGTGAGTGGTCAGAGTCAAACATGAATACCAAAAAGCCAAGGCTACACCGGTTTTCCCGGCTGAAGGTCTGGATACTCAGGACCTTTGTCGCTGTTGGTCACCGGACTTTCGTTTATGTTCAGTCAAAACTTATGGGATACTCAGGATCCGATGGGCATCAGACTACGCAAGAAGAAAAAGATCGCGCTTGTTCTTTCCGGTGGAGGAATCAAGGCGGCGGCCTTTCATATTGGCGTTTGCCTCGCACTCAAGGAAAAGGGCTTTGCCTTTGCGGGCGGGGCTAAAGGCCAGGTTCGGCGAAACTTCCCCGAAGATGGCCCGATGACAATCCGCCTTTATGTGGGGTCCTCAGCTGGTGCTTTCGTGAGTTCTATCTTAGCGGCGGGCTATAGTCTTGAGGCACTGATCAATGCCTTTGATGTCGGGTCGGGGTCGAATCCCCGATTTCAAGATAAGAACTCGCTCGGTAATTTGAAGCCAATTCGTTATCGAGATATTTTTTCAGTCAATGGCCGCGGAATTTTTGGATCGATTCCCAGTGTCTTGCTGGCAAAGTCGATGATGTCGGGGGGCGTCGAAGCCCTATTGAAAGATAAGTTTAAAGTCAGTGGCTTATTCACAACCAAGGCTCTTGAAAAGTACCTGCGAAATTATGCTCTGTCTCATAATGAATTTCGTCAGTTGGGCGTTGAGCTTTTCATCATCGGGACTCAACTGAACCATACCCGCAAAGTGATCTTCGGCGACTTTCCAGAGACCACAAAAACCAGCACCTTGAAGTTCGTCAACTACGCCACTATTAGTCAGGCCGTGGCGGCGTCAACGTCTCTCCCGCCGGTTTTTGCTCCTTACGGAGTCAAAGCTCCCAATGGCAAAGAGATGCATTTTTTTGATGGCGAAATTCGCGACACGCTTTCGACCCATGTGGCAGCTGATCATGGGGCTGATCTCGTCATCTCAAGTTACTCGGTTCAGCCCTATCACTACACACCCGAAATTGGTTCGCTCAATCAATTCGGAATCCCGGTGATTCTCAATCAGGCGCTTTACCAAGTGATCGAGCAAAAGATCAATCGACACATTCAGCATATGAATGACACCCGGGCGATCTATAATGCCATCGATGCTTACTTTAAAGAGCATAAACTGGGTGAAGAACACCGAGCCCAAGTGCTTAAAATTTTTCGTGACCGCGTGAATTACAAACCCAATGTCGACTACATCTATATTAATCCCAAGGCTCAGAACCATGAGATGTTCTTTGCCGATCATTTCAATTTGAATCCCTTTGTTCTTGAGCGGATTGTCCGGATCGGCTTCAGGTCCGGGATCAGCGCCCTTCGCGCCCACGACCTCTAGTCCAAAATCACTTGTTCTTTCAATACGTTGCACCGCCACGTACTATTTATAAAATTGCACCCTGCAATGTATGGTTTTTGCGAGCTCCGTCAGCACCGAACGTTTGGAAATGGCTCGGGGGAGATTAATCTACGCACAATCTTTGGCGATGTTTCCATCGCCAATGCTCCAGGTCTGTAGGCTTTAAATAATAACGTCTTAAGAAAGTGTCTTTTCAATCACTTCAAAGAGCGGTCCTGAGATCAGCCCCAAGAACACAATCAAAAGGGATGAAAGCAAGATCGCCGTGCGAGTAGCAAACATTCCGCCCGCATCGTCGGCTTCGCCGTCTTTCATGTACATGACGACGATTGGCCGCAAGTAGTAATAAACGCTGATGACCGAGTTCAAGACACCCCAGATCGCCAGCCATAAGAGGCCCTCGCCAATCGCCGCGGTAAAGAGATAAAACTTACCGAAAAAACCCAGCATGGGCGGAACGCCCGCTAAGGAGAGCATCAGCACGGTCAGGCAAAGGGCCATCAAAGGTTTTTTTCGTGCATAACCAGCCAGGCCGTCGATGCTAATTGAGTGATTTTCGTCTCGCTCCATCAAGCTGACAAGGGCAAAGGCACCCAAAGTCATGAGAGAGTAGGCAACCAAGTAAAAGATCACGCTGGAGGCGCCAAACGCCATGTCATCGCTCACGCCCGTCGTGATCACACCGACCAGTAAGTACCCCGAGTGGGCAACGCTCGAGTAAGCCAGCATCCGTTTGAAGTTGTTTTGCAAAATAGCCGCAACGTTGCCAACGATCATTGTGATCACCGCTAGCCATTGCAAGAAATCAAAAAGATTCTCTGAGCCGACAAGGGCATTCGAGGCGATGATCCGCAAAAATGCGGCGAAAGAAACGGCCTTCACCGCCGTCGCCATAAAGGCTGTGTGCGGCGTTGGAGATCCTTGGTAAACATCTGGAGTCCAGGCGTGAAACGGCACAATCGAAACCTTAAAGCAAAATCCAATGATGACCATTGCGATTCCAAACAAGAACAAGCGACTGGTCGAAATCAACTCACCTGTGGAGGCGATAATCTGAGGCAGATACGTCGAGCCCACGGTTCCAAACAAAAAGGCCACGCCGTACAAAAAAAGCGCCGAAGCAAAGCCGCCCAAGATAAAATATTTAAGCGCGGCTTCTTTCGAAAGCTTTTGCTCATGTGACATTGCAATCATCATGTAGAGTGAGAGTGACATCATCTCAAGACCAATAAACACAATCAACAAATCGACTGCCGATACCAAGATCAGCATTCCAATCACCGAGCTCAGGGCCAAGAAAATCAGTTCTGAAAACTGGTTTCCGCGAGTCGCGGGGTTGTCATACATCAAGAGCAGCGATCCCGCCGCGACGATCAAAGCCAAAAGCCCGACCGAAACAGTCAAGCCGTCCATCACCAGGGCGTTTGCAAAAGCCGTTGGGTTGGGCTGCTCGCCGCGCAAAACGAAAACGGTCAGCAGCAAGATCGCGGCGGCCAGAATTCCACCGAGTCCCTGAATCATTGTTGCGAACGGTGGCTGCTCCACGTTTCCGCGTAAGACTTTAACCGTGATTGGAATCAAGCTTGTTAGAAATAAAGCAATCATCGGTGAAATGCTGAGCAAATCTCCAAGACCGATTGTCGTTGTCATTTTGCCACCTCTTGACCAGCGTCAACCGTGAGTTCGTAGTGTGCCTGATTTTTTACAAAGTGATCGATGCTGGCTTTTGAGTAGTCCAAGAAACTAGCTGGATAGAGTCCCATCCAGAAGACCAAAATAATCATGGGAGCCAAAACAACCATCTCCCGTACGCTCAAATCTTTGAGTGGATGGTGCTCGTCTTTAACAAGCTCACCCTTCGGACCGAAGAACACACGCTTGAACATCCAAAGCATGTAGACGGCACCCAGCACAACACCCGAAACAGCAAGGTAACCCCAAACGCTGTTGGCTTTAAAGGCACCAAGTAGAATCAAGAACTCGCCGACAAAACCATTTGTCATCGGAACCGCGATCGAAGACAGCGTCACGATAAAAAAGGCGATCGAAAATAGAGGAAGAACGGCAGCCAAGCCACCGTAGCGTGAAATTTCACGCGAGTGCGTTCGCTCATAAATCATTCCGACCAACAAGAAAAGTGCCCCGGTGCTGACCCCGTGAGCGAGCATCTGGAACAAAGCTCCGGTGACGCCAAATTCGTTCAGCGCAAACAAACCAAGCAAAACGTATCCCATATGAGAAACCGAAGAATAAGCGACGAGCTTTTTGATGTCAGGCTGAACCATCGCAACTAAGGCACCATAAATGATTCCGATCACCGCAATGAGCATGAAAAGCCAAGCATAGTGGACCGTCGCTTCAGGAAACACCGGCATCACCCAACGCATGAATCCGTAGGTTCCCATTTTGAGCATCACGCCGGCCAGAATCACCGAGCCCGGTGTGGGGGCTTCAACGTGAGCATCCGGCAACCAAGTGTGAAACGGAAACACAGGGACCTTAATTGCAAAGGCCAAAGCAAAGGCTGCAAACATCAGAGTTTGGGGAGACAACACTTGTCCCGAGATAAAAGGAATATCGAGGCGGTAAAAGTCCAAAAGACTAGCGCTCATTGTTCCAAAGGCTTCATTCGTCAAAAACATCATATAGATGATCGCGACCAGCATCAGAACAGAGCCGACCATCGTGAAGATAAAAAACTTAACGGTGGCGTAAATTCGCCGAGCACCACCCCAGATCCCGATCATGAAGTACATAGGAACAAGCGAAAGCTCCCAAAACAGGTAAAAGAAGATCGCATCCATCGCGAGAAAGGTGCCCATCATTGCGGATTGAAGAATAAAGACCGACGCCAAGAACCCGCGGACGCGGTCTTCGATCGAATTCCAAGCACCCAGCAAGACAACGGGAGTTAAGAAGGTCGTTAAAATCACAAGCCACAACGAAATCCCATCGACTCCTAAGAAGTAGCTAATTCCGAAGCGCTCGATCCAAGGGTATCGTTCAACCAGCTGTAAGCCTGCACTTGAGCGATCGAAGTAGTACAAAAGTCCCATACTCAGGGCGAATTCGATGAGAGAAAACCCCAGAGCCAAGGGCTTGAGTGTTCTTTGGTCGGGCCAAACCGCCACAACGAGGGCAAACAACATCGGTAAAAATACGATGGCACTTAATAACATGACCTTCCCCTTATCTCACCAGCAAGAATAACAACGCCAAGACCAATCCAAGTGAGATGTACATCGCGTAGACTTGAATATTTCCATTTTGTAATGAACGAACGAGGCTGCCGCCCCCGCGCACCACATCTGTGATCACGTAGGTGGTTTTATCGATGAAATTAACGTCGATGTAGTACCACAGGCCTTTGCTCGCTTTCACCAATGGATTAATGATGGCCACAAAGTAGGCTTCGTCGACAAAGTATTTGTTGTCGACGAGCTTGGAAACAGGGCCCAGTGCCTTCGCGACCTTCTCCGGCAGTTTCGGGGCCCGAACATACATTTGATACGCAATCAAAGCCGAGAATACGGCCAAAAGAACGCTCGCGCCCATCAATATCCATTCAGTCGTCACATCAAACGGAGTCATGCCAGGAATTGGTTTGATCGATTGTTGAAACCAATGTTGCAAGAAATTGCCGGGGTGACCGGGCAAAACTTCTCCAATGACGTGTGGGATTCCAATCCAACCACCCACGATGGATAGAAGTGCTAAGACGATCAACGGAATCGACATGGTCGGAGGAGCTTCGTGTGGGTGGATTTCCTTCGGCACTCGGCTTTTTCCCCAGAACGTGAGCGCCATCAGCCTTGTCATATAGAAGGCCGTCAAGGCCGCGCCCAAGGCGCCGACGGCCCAAAGTGTTTGGTGACCAAGGGGTGAATGAAATGCGAACGCCAGGATTTCATCTTTTGAGAAAAATCCCGCGAAGGGTGGCAAACCAATGATCGCAACCCAACCCACAAAAAATGTCCCGTGTGTGATGGGCAAATATTTTCTAAGCCCACCCATTTTGCGGATGTCTTGCTCTTCATTCATCGCATGGATCACGGATCCTGAGCCCAAGAACATGAGGGCTTTAAAAAATGCATGGGTCATTAGGTGAAACATTGCAGCGCCGAAGGCGCCAACTCCGCAAGCCAGAAACATATAGCCTAGCTGCGAGACGGTGGAGTAAGCTAAAACTTTTTTGATATCAAACTGGGTCATGCCGATGGTCGCTGCAAAAACGACCGTCAGGGCGCCAATAATCGCAATGACCATCATTGTATTTGGCGTCGCCAAAAACAACGAGTTTAGACGCACGATCATGTAAACGCCCGCCGTGACCATTGTCGCCGCGTGGATCAGTGCTGATACTGGAGTTGGACCCGCCATCGCATCGGGAAGCCAGACATACAAAGGAATCTGAGCCGACTTTCCGGTCGCGCCGATGAACAAAAAAAGTGTTGCAAGCGTCAGCGGATTCATCCAGCTCCAGGTCGGATCTGCAGGAGCCAACGAGTTGATGTCAGAAAACGTCAAGGTTCCAAAAGTCAGAAATAAAATGAACATGCCAAGCAAGAAGGCCGCATCCCCTACTCGGTTCGTGACAAAAGCCTTCATCCCGGCAGCCGCCTTTTGATCGTCTGTAAACCAGAAGCCGATCAATAAATAAGAACAAAGACCGACGCCTTCCCAGCCGACAAACATCACAGGTAAACTATCGCCCAACACCAAGATCAACATGTTGAACAAGAAGAGATTCAAATACGCGAAGTACTTCGCAGCACCCGAATCGTGGTGCATATAACCAATCGAAAACAGATGGATCAAAGAGCCCACGCCGGTAATGACCAAAATCATGATCGCGCTGATCGGATCTAAGACGAATCCTGCATTGATCTTCAAATCCGCTACCGAAATCCACTCAAAGAATTTAACACTGATTACGCGTGTTTCAGCGGGCAAACCCACTAAGTCAAAAACCAATAAAAGTGCCGAGATCAAAGACACAACAACCATCGAGGTCGCGATAACTCCAGCCACATTCGCGCTGTGTTTTTTATAGCGAAGACCGTTGATCAAGAATCCGACAAGTGGGGCCAACAAAAGTGTGGCCATCAAGATAGGATGATTCATTCCTCACTCAACCTTTCAAGTGCTCGAAGTATCGAATGTTCACTTCACGGAAGCGTTTAAAAATCGAAACCGCCAAGGCTAGACCAACTGCCGCTTCTGCCGCCGCGATGGTCATAACGAAAAACACCATGATCTGGCCCTCTTGCTGACCCATGTGCCGACTAAACGCCACAAAGCTGATATTCACGGCATTCAGCATCAGCTCGATCGACATCAACAAAACAATCGCGTTCCGGCGCAATAAAACGCCGGCCATTCCACAACAAAATAAAAGTGCCGAGAGCACCAGGTAGTGCCCAAGACCAATTTGTGTGAATAACTCAGTGCTTGGCATGCGTGCCCCCTTTAGAGCGAGCCAGGGCAACGGCCCCAACTGCAACGATCAAAAGCAAAACTCCCAAAGCCTCAAAGCCAAACAAGTATTGCGAGAAGAGCAGTTTTCCGAGCGCCTTTGTGTTGTCACCCTCAATCAGCGTTTGAATCCCCTTGTTTTCGGCCCGCATCAGTGCTGTTGCAGAAAGCGCAATGGCACCGATAATCATTCCACCCAAAAGACCAACGGCTGCAATTTTCAAGGCTCCGGTAATGGGTCCTCGAGTAAAGGCGTGAATTTCGTTCTTGAGATCGAACAGCATCAAAACCATGACAAACAGAACCATAACGGCACCGGCATAAACGATCAGCTGGACCCCCGCTAAGAAGTAGGCTCCCAGCGAAACAAAAATCGCCGCGACTCCAACCATTGTCATGACGAGAGAAAGGACCGAGTAAATGGGGTTGGCCGAAAGAATCACTCCGAGCGAAGCCGCCACTGTTGTGAAGGCTAAAAACCAAAAAAGAAAAACATCAGGTGTCACAAAAGCTCCTTCTGTGCGCGCATCACGTGTGCGCCAGGTAAATCAGGCCGGCTGTGATAATCGTGTTGGCAAGCGCCCAAGGGAGCATCGTTTTCCAACCCAAATCCATCAGCTGATCATAGCGAAACCGTGGCAACGTCCATCGAACTTGAATAAAGATCCAGACAAAGATCGCCATCTTAGCCAAGAAGACCACGTGGTGGAGAAGGCCATTCACGATCGCCGCCGCGTTTCCAACGCCCATCATGTTTTGAACATGAACCAACATTTCGTCCGGCGTGATGCCAGGAATTTGATAGCCACCAAAGAAGAACGTCACCATTAACGCCGATGCGACCAAGACATGTCCGTACTCACCGATGAAAAACAAGTTGAATTTGAATCCACCGTACTCGACGTGAAATCCGGCAACGAGCTCGGCCTCACCTTCGGCCAAGTCAAACGGCAAGCGGTTCGATTCCGCAAAGGCGGCCGCATAAAAAATCAGAGCGGCAACCGGCTGATAAAAGATTCCCCAGTTAGGAAGCCAACCCAGAGAAAAAGTGTGTCCTTGGAACACAAAGCTCAGGGGGCCTTGCTGGGCATTCACCATGTCTGTCAGGTTAAAGGTTCCATAGAGTAAAATCACGCCGACGATCGAAAGACCCATGGCGAGCTCGTAAGAAATTGTCTGCGAACTTGCGCGAAGTGCGCCAAGCAGGGCGTACTTGTTGCCAGAGCCCCAGCCCGCCATCAAAATCGTGTAGGCCGCAAGCGACGACACGCCTAAAATAAAGACGATTCCAACGCCAATTTCATAACCTTGAATCAAGAACGTATAAGGGCCCCAACTCGATCCGAACATTTCGAAGGTCTCAAGCTTAATGGGCGCGCCCAAGGGAATTGCCAAGAAGGCAAGTGTCGCAGGAATCAACGCCGAAACGGGAGCTGCGTAATAAAGAAACTTAATGCCTTTTTCGGGGAAGAACTCTTCTTTCGTAAGGAACTTCACTGCATCCGCCAAAAGCTGCGTCAATCCCAAGGGTCCAATTCGGTTGGGACCAAGGCGATTTTGGATAAAGGCCGATCCGCGGCGCTCGAGCCATACCAGGATTGGGACAACTTGAACCATCATCAAGAAAATCACGATCATCTTCAGACCATTGACGATAATTTCAAATGCATCATGACCCATAAATCAGTCCCACTCCAAAGCTTTTGATTTTACTTCCCAGAACAGACCAAAAATGAAGATGAGCAAAAAGACACCCATCGAAAGCAGGACATACAAGCCTTGGCCAGATGCAATTGAGTCCTTAAATGTCATCGCCCACGGGTACATAAAGATGATTTCAATATCGAAGATGATGAATAAAATCGCGGTCAAATAAAACTTCACCGAAATTTTGGTGTCCTTCTTTTCTTGTACGGGGATCCCACACTCGTAACTTTGATATTTGACGGGGTCTGGATTTTTCTTGATGCCGAGCTTAGAGGCGAGCAGCAACATCAGACACCCAAACGCAATTAAAAACGCCGTGATAAATAGGACTCCGCCTAATGGCACAAATGCCTCCCGCAACACGCCCATCTGGGGCGACGAATAGCGCGCAAAGCACGCGCAACATAAATGCAAAACGATAGTCCTGACAAATATAGCGAGGCTCGAATCGATTTCCAAGAAATATAAGTTGGCGAGAACCCTTAGGTTCTGGCAAAAATCGTGGTTCATGGCGCAGACAATTTTGAATTCTAGATTTGAGTCTCTCGTTGCTCGCGAATGGTCGCTCGAGCGCCATCATGTTCGCGTGATCGGAAGCTCATCGACACTGCCTCTTGCTATGGCACTGTCACAATCGAATACGAAAGAATTCAATGACTTACCCCATCTCGTCGTGTGTGCAAAATCAAGCGATGCTTGGTGCTTCATTCAAAGCCTCCAGTTTTTTGATTCACAGCGAAACTGCCTTCTTCTTCCGCACTTTGACGTTTCACCTTATTCGGGCCTCTATCCAAAGAACCAAATCTTAGCGGATCGAATGCGGTTTTTGTTCGAAGCTCAGAAATCAAAACCGGGCTCCCTGTTTGTTGCGCCGGTGGGCTCGTTGCTGCAAAAAACCTTGCCGTTTAATGCTCTTTCGAATCGAACTGTGACACTTCGCAAGAATTTGGAATTACCTGAAAACATAAGCGATGTCTTGAATGATTGGGGCTACTCAGCGACAGCGATAGTGGAAGACGTCGGACAGTACTCGGTGCGCGGCGGCATCTTGGATGTCTTCTCGCCGGCGCACGACACCCCACTTCGAATCGAGCTCTTTGGCGAAACTGTTGAGTCCATTCGAAGCTTTTCCGCGAGCGACCAACGAACGATCAGCGAACTTTCTGAGGCCTTTGTCATTCCTTGCCGTGAAGTCATCTGGCAAGAAGACCATCTCGAGGACCTGATAAAAAAATTTAAGGCCACCCACCTCGGCCGAAATGTCGATGCCGCCGAAACCGAAGAGGCGCTTTGGGCGCTCACGCGCAAAAACAGATTCGATGGAATCGATTTTTTGCTGCCTTGCTTTTACTCGGGCCTCGCGAATCCTTTGGATCACTTTTCGTCGTCACTCAATATTTGGCTTGTTGATCCCATCGAAATTTCTCGTCATGCCGATCAGATTCAAGAGGAAATGGTCGCAGAATTCCAGACATCGACACGCCAATTGGTTCGGCCCTCACCTGATTCAATGTTTCAAAAATTTGATGAGCTCCCTTGGCCGGCGGATTCTCGCCTTTGTGAACTCACCTCGATAGACACACAAGAACTTAAGCTCGAGATGCAAAAAGTCTCGGCCCTCGCCTATCCGTCTTCGCATGTTCTGGAGCTTTCAAATTTATTGGCTTCGCAAGCCCCGGGCAGCGACGGCTGGCTGAGTTCGGTGCGAACGAAGTTCGAAGCTTGGACTGAACAGGGGTATTCTTTTTTGATTGGCTCACGCTCTCAAAGTCAAAGCGAGCGCCTTCGCCTCTTTCTCGAAAAGATTGATGTCCCTTGCCGAATTAACAAACCCGAGGACGAAGTTTGGGAGCAAGGACCCGTGGTCATCATACCGAGGCTTTTGCCCGAGAGCCTCCGCTTGCCCGAAGAGAAACTGATCTTTCTTCGTGACGAGGATTTGCTCGGAAAGAAAACGCGAGCGCGCGAAATCAAAGCAACCGACGAGTTTTCGAAAAAAGCCAAGCGACTCAACTTTGGCGACCTCAAGCCCGGCGACTGCGTCGTGCACTTTCAGCACGGGATTGGTGTTTACGAGGGCTTGAAGGTCATGGATATCGGCGGGGCTCAATCCGAATTTATTCAGATTGCCTACAAAGATAAGGACAAGCTCTACCTGCCGGTTTACCGCGTCGGCCAATTACAAAAATATGCGGGTCATGCGGCCACGGCTTTGCTCGATAAACTGGGAGGTCCCGGCTGGGAAAAGACAAAAACCAAAGTCAAAGTCGCGATTCGCGATCTGGCGAGTGAGCTTTTGCAACTTTACGCCAAGCGATCTGAACTTCATCGTCCGGCCTTTAAAATTCATGACGCCGAGTTTGCCTCTTTTGAAGCCGCCTTTCCTTTTGATGAAACCGATGACCAGAACCGCGCGATTGACGACATCGTTAAGGACTTAAGATCAACCAAACCAATGGACCGACTGATCTGCGGCGACGTTGGCTTTGGAAAAACGGAGGTCGCAATGCGAGCCGCCTTTTTGGTCGCGCAAACCAAGAAGCAAGTGGCTGTTATTGCCCCGACAACAGTTTTGAGTTTTCAACACTTAGAGACTTTTAAGAAACGATTTCAAGGTTGGCCCATTGAGATCCGCGCATTAAACCGTTTCGTCTCGACCGCAGATTCAAAAAAGATTCTACAAGAAGTCAAAGAGGGCAAGGTCGACATCCTCATCGGCACGCACCGCCTCTTGAGCAATGACGTCGTTTTTAAAGACTTGGGCCTCATGGTCGTCGATGAGGAGCAAAAGTTTGGCGTTGCTCACAAAGAGCGGCTTCGAAAAATGAAGGCCAGTGTCGATACGATCGCGATGTCGGCAACCCCGATCCCGCGCACGCTGAACATGAGCTTGGTTGGCATTCGTGACCTCTCTCTGATTAACACAGCACCCGTGGACCGATTGCCCACGCGGACCTTTATCACCAAGTGGGACGAAGAAACGATTCGCAAATCGATCACCAGTGAAATTTCTCGTGGTGGACAGATCTATTTTATCCATAATCGCGTGCAAAGTATTTACGGGCTTGCCGATGAAATCCGGGCGCTTGTTCCTGAAGCTCGGTTGATGATTGGTCACGGGCAAATGGAGGAACATGATCTCGAAAAGACGATGATTGCTTTTTTTAATCACGAAATTGATGTGCTCGTCTGTACGGCAATCGTTGAATCCGGGATGGATGTCTCACGTGCCAACACGATGTTTATTGATCAGGCCCACATGATGGGACTTTCGCAACTTTATCAGTTGCGGGGACGAGTCGGTCGCTCGAAACAACGTGCTTATTGCTATTTAATTCTTCCTCGCGGCAAGCAGATCGACAGGCAAGCGCAGGAACGCCTCAAGGTTATTCAAGAAAACACCGCGCTGGGTTCAGGAATTCGTATCGCGCAGTATGACCTTGAGCTTCGCGGGGCGGGTAATCTTTTAGGTGAAGATCAGTCCGGGCACATCAACTCGGTCGGTTACGAACTCTATATGGATCTGCTGAACGAAACCGTCGCGTCGATGCGCGGTGAAGTCGTTGATGATGCTCATCTTGAGCCCGAGATTAACTTGCGCATTCCTGCGATGATTCCCGATACTTATATCCCCGATATTCGCATGCGTTTGTCCTACTATAAAGCTCTGGCAGACCTTCGTGCGCCCGATGAGCTCGAACAAATTGAGCGAGAGCTCAAAGATCAGTTTGGCGAAATCCCCGAACCCGCTTTGAATTTGATGGGACTGATGCTCATCCGCGCGCAGTGTAAAGAGTTGGGCGTTCGAGATCTTTCGGCCGGACTTAAAAATGTCTCACTCGTCTTTACCGAAAAAACAAAGATGCGGCCCGATACCGTGATTGCCCTGGCGACGCGAGAAAACAAAAAATATGCGATCACGCCAGACAACCGGCTCAACATTCGAATGAACACGATGAATTGGCCCGCCGTTTACGACGAGCTCACCCAGCTCTTAAAACATATTTAGATTTTGAGTTAGAACTCGAGCTTGACGCCTGCGCCCCAGGTCATGGCCGTGGCCAAGTCTGGCTTCTTGCTCGCCTGGGATTGAGTCATAAAGAGATCGATGTAAGCATTGTCCAAACCCGAATCGTACAAGGCCCTAAGGGCGGCCGCCTCATCCAGCCAGTTCAACTGAAGGAGGGTACCGGTTGTCCAGCCAATCAAGGCGCCCGATGTTCCGCTTTGCGAGACATTCCCGCCAGATTCTTGATAGTCGATTTGGTACACATCAAGTTGGGCGTAAGGAACAACGTAGGGTTCACTGAAAATCATATCCAGCCAGAGTCCGAAGTGACCGCCCATTTTCGTGAGGCTTAATGTCGTGGGTCCGCCACTGCGTGAATCCGAGATCGAGCCCGTTTGGTAAGACCCTTCAGCCGTCAACGAACCAAAGCTCAAGTTGTATTTTACGCCGCCCTGGAGTCCAAACATGTTAATGGTGTTCTCGCCAAAGAGGTCTTTGTAGGACGAGAGGTCAAAGTCAGATTGATACCCAGAGGGATTGTAGTTCTCAAAGCGAAAGCCAAACGTGCGTCCCCAGTCATCACGCCGCTCTTTATAGGGAAGCATCACATCGGGACCATACTCAATTTCTACCAATGGAATATCACCCGCATTCGGATCCGGAAGATCCTTTTGAATCGCTTGGCAAAGCAAGGGAGCAAAAACAAAAAATGCGATCAGCCGGAGGTCTAATTTCAGTCGGGGCCCCGTAGTTCTTTCAAGTTGCTTCAGCGATGCTGTCTCTATGTCTAAGACTAGCAGAAGACTTCGTCCTCTCATGAGTGCCGCGTGCGCCACCGCGTCTTTTCTAGCCATTCAGGCAGCTGCAGCCGGACCTTCGGCTGACGAAATTGGCGAACTCCTGATCGTGGGCATTCATGGGCCGACGTTGGATCAAAAAATGGAAGAACATTTGGTTCGAGTTTGCCCCGGATCAATTTTACTCTTTAGACGAAACTTGGTTTCAAATCAGCAGACGTTGGCTCTTGTTCGCAAGCTCCGTGAGCTTCATCAGAGGTGCTCGCGACATCCCTTATTCTTAGGTGTCGATCAAGAAGGCGGCGTCGTGAGTCGAATCCCCTTTGATCCTCCACTTCCCAGCGCTTGGGCGATGGGCCAAACTCAAGACCCTCAGATTGTCGAGGCTCTGGGGCGAGAAGTGGGACACTCACTCAGAAAATTAGGATTCAATATGAACCTTGCGCCCGTGCTTGACTTGGGAGCGCGAGATCGAAAAAGCTTTATCGGATCCAGGTCCTTTGGAGACGACGCCGAGAACGTAGCCAGAATGGGCACAGCCTACTCCATGGGTTTAATTAAAGCGCAGGTTCTTCCGGTTGCAAAACACTACCCTGGCTTGGGTCCTGGCGCGAGCGATCCCCACCTGGTCGTCGTGCGAAGATCCATTGCGCAAAACGCGCTGTTAAAAAATGATCTGTCCCCCTTTCGTGTATTCGCCGGGCTCTTTCCCACAGCCGTCATGCCTTCGCACTTGGTCTATCCTGCTGCGTCCAGCGAGGGCACCCCGGGAACGTACTCGAGCGTGTTGCTCAAAAATTGGCTGCGTGACGGAATGGGCTACCGCGGGCTTGTGGTGTCCGATGATCTTCAAATGAAAGGCGCCCAAAACAGCAAATCAATTTCAAAAAATGTGATTTCGTCTTTGAATGCGGGGGTCGATATTGCGATGATCTCTTGGTCTTCTCGCGATCAATTGCAAGCCTCCATCGCGATTCGTGAAGCCCTAAAAAAGGGTCTGATCTCTCAGCAAAACTTTTACGAAAAGGTCGAGCGGATCCGCAAAACCAAACGCATCATTGGTCAAGCTCCGTTAGGATTTTCCCACCGGCAAAATGATCTGCTTGTTCAGGGAAGCAGCCGCTACACAGGGCTGTCGACTGAAGTTCTTAAAAAAAATCTAGCTCGCCTTCCATCGTTGCCGAAGAGGGTCAGTCCCGATCGTATTTTTGTTTGGCCGGTGGATTCAAGGGCCAGGTGGCAGATTGAGCGTACCCTGCAAAGGCCGGTGTACTCGGCAGATTCAATAGAGTTTAGGAAAATTCGAAAGAATGATTTGATTCTGGCCTTCGTCCGGTCGAAAAGGTCGGCCAGAAGCTTGCTCGCTTGGCGAAAGTCACTTCGAAACCAAACCCTTGTTATCAATCAAGTTGAGCCCGGCGTTTTAGGCTCTGCGAGATTCTTTCATGAGTGGCCGGTTTTTATGCATCACCCGATGCTGGCACCGGAAGTAGCAAAAAGGCTCCACCAACGATGGAGCCCGACGCTCGTTTCAAATCAATAAATGCATATGAGACTATCTTCGGCCTTGGGCCAATTCAATTTCGGCGTGTAAGCGGGCGACGTCTTTCTGCAACTTTTCCCACTGAACATCATCCAAAGTTTCGGTCATCATGCGAGTTTCATTATTTTTGAGCTGCTCTTGATCGTCTTTGAGATCGACTTCATTGGCGCGTACAGCTTTTTCGGCCAAGACTGAAACGCCTTCGGCTGAAACCTGGCAGTATCCCCAGCTAATCGCGAGCTTATCGGCTTGTCCGTTTTTAAGGCGGTAAGTCAAAACTCCAGGCTCTAGCGTCGTCATGAGTGGTGCGTGTCCAAGCAAAATGTTGAGCTCTCCCGAATGGGCAGGAAGAGTGATCTCTTCTAGCTCTTGATCGACCACAAGCCTCTTTTCGGGAGTGACCAAGTTCAGTTTAAACATGGCTTACACCAATTTCTTGGACTTCTCGATGGCCTCTTCGATTGTTCCAACCATGTAGAACGCTTGCTCAGGCAACGAGTCATGTTTTCCGTCCAAGATTTCTTTGAAACCCTTAACGGTGTCTTTGATGTCGACATAACGGCCAGGAAGACCGGTGAACTGTTCGGCAACAAAGAACGGCTGTGAAAAGAAGCGTTGAATTTTACGAGCGCGGCTGACGACAAGTTTGTCGTCCTCAGAAAGCTCGTCCATACCCAAGATCGCAATGATATCTTGAAGCTCTCGGTATCGCTGAAGAACAGACTGCACGCCGCGAGCAACGTTGTAATGTTCTTGTCCAACAACCTGAGGATCAAGCAGTCGTGATGTTGAAGTCAGGGGGTGAACCGCAGGGAAGATCGCCATGGCCGCGATATCGCGATCCAAATTGGTTGTTGCATCCAAGTGCGTGAACGTTGTTGCAGGAGCTGGATCCGTGTAATCATCCGCTGGTACGTAAACGGCTTGAACCGACGTGATCGAGCCTTTTTTTGTCGATGTGATACGCTCTTGCATCGCGCCCATTTCGGTCGCCAATGTCGGTTGGTAACCAACGGCAGAAGGAATACGACCCAGGAGGGCAGAAACCTCGGCACCGGCCTGAGTAAAACGGAAGATGTTATCAACAAAGAAAAGAACGTCTTGGTTTTTAACGTCACGAAAGTATTCGGCGACTGTTAAGCCTGTCAAAGCAACCCGTGCCCGGGCTCCGGGCGGCTCGTTCATCTGACCAAACACAAGTGCGGTCTTTTTGATAACACCGGATTCTTTCATCTCGGTCCACAGATCGTTTCCTTCGCGAGTCCGCTCACCAACTCCGGCAAAAACCGAGTATCCACCGTGCTCAGTTGCGATATTGCGGATGAGCTCTTGAATCAAAACGGTCTTACCGACGCCGGCACCACCGAAGAGACCGATCTTTCCGCCCTTTGCGTAGGGAGCAAGCAAATCGACGACCTTAATACCAGTCATGAGCATTTCTGCGCGCGTTGCTTGATCTTCAAACTTAGGAGCTGAGCGATGAATATCCCAGTGCTCTTTTGCATTGATTGGACCCGCTTCATCCACGGGCTCGCCGATCACGTTGATGATGCGTCCAAGGACCTCTTCACCGACAGGCGCTTGAATCATTTTGCCCATGTTTTTAACGGCCGTTCCGCGAACTAAACCCTCTGTTGAGTCCATCGAGATTGTACGAACGACCGAGTCACCCAAGTGCTGAGCAACTTCAAGAGTCAGATTGTACTCTTTGTTGTCGATGAACTTGTTCGTTACTTTAAGGGCGGAGTTGATCGCGGGCAGTTGTCCACCATCGAACTCAACGTCCACAACGGGACCTGTTACCTGTTTTACTTTACCGAGTTGCATGTCAATGCTCCTTATCATCAAAAAAATTAAAGTGCTTCCGCGCCGCTGACGATTTCAATCAGCTCAGTCGTTATCTTCTCTTGGCGGATTTTGTTGTAGGTCAGTGTTAGGCGAGACAAAACTTCTTTTGCATTATTCGATGCGCTCTCCATCGCGCTCATGCGGGCTCCATGTTCGGAAGCCACGCTTTCAGCCATGTAGCGGTACATTTGTATGCTAAAGTGTTTAACCAATAAATCCTCGATCATGATTTCAGGTGCCGGTTCAAAAATCATATCCTGAGAAAACGCGGGAAGACCTCCTTCGAGGGCTCCGCTCAATGTTTGCTTCGAGAGATCAATCGGAAGCAACGTCTCGCAATTCACAACCTGAGAAATTGCTGATTTGAACTCATTGTAAACAACGCGAATTTCTTGGTATTCACCCGCCAAATAGCGACGAACCAATTTCTCGGCCATCGCAGACGCCAGGCCCAAAGAAATTTCTTTATCAAGTTTGATCATAGATTCGATGGGACGGACTCCGCGGCGGCCAAAAAAGTCCATGGCCCGGCGTCCGATAAAGAACGTGTCGATCGCTTCATATTTAGGACCATTCTGGCGCAAATACTGCTCAACAAAGCGGTTAATTTGCGAGTTAAAGCCTCCGCAAAGTCCACGGTCTGAAGATAGAACAACGAGCAAAACCTTTTTCACTTCTGGTGGCGGCGACAAAAGTGGGTGCGAGACCCGCTCGGTCACTGCAATGTTTGCGATCACACGAAGCAACGATTGGGCATAGGGACGCATGTTCGTAATTGCATTCTGCGCCCTTCTCAATTTTGCTGCAGACACGAGCTTCATCGCTTTCGTGATCTGCTGTGTGTTCCGGGTCGAATCAATTCGCGACCGGATGTCTTTTAGGCTGGCCATCCCAAACTCCTACTGGAAAATAGCTTTGAATTCGTCCGTTGCCGACTTCAAGTTTGCCTTGATTTCATCGGTGATGGCTTTTTTCTCGACGATGTTCTTTAGAATGTGTGAGTTTTTAGTTTGCAAGAACTCGAGATATTCTTTTTCGAAGCGTTTGATCTCAGTTTCTTTGACATGATCCATGTAACCGTTCGTTGCGGCCCAGATCACAATCACTTGCTCTTCAACCTTTGCAGGCAAGTACTGACCTTGTTTCAAAACTTCAACTAGTCGGCGTCCACGTGCGAGTTGCTTTTGTGAAGCGGCATCAAGATCAGATGCAAACGCGGCAAAGGCCTCTAGGGCGCGGAACTGAGCCAATTCAAGTTTCAAAGTGCCGGCAACTTGCTTCATGGCTTTAATTTGAGCCGCACCACCCACGCGTGAAACTGATTTACCCACATCGATCGCAGGACGGATCCCCTTGTAGAACAAGTCTGATTGCAAGAAGATCTGGCCATCCGTGATTGAGATCACGTTTGTCGGAATGTAGGCCGAGATATCACCGGCTTGTGTCTCGATGATCGGGAGAGCGGTCAATGATCCTCCACCCTTGTCAGCCGACATTTTTGCCGCGCGCTCAAGCAGGCGCGAGTGAATAAAGAAAACATCTCCAGGGTAGGCCTCTCGCCCAGGAGGGCGACGGAGCAAGAGTGACATCTGACGGTAAGCTTGTGCTTGCTTCGTCAAATCATCGTAGATGATCAATGCGTGGCGTCCGCTGTCGCGGAAGTATTCTGCCATTGCAGTTCCCGTGTAAGCAGCCAGGAACTGCATCGGAGCAGGATCAGAGGCGCCCGAAGAAATAATAGTTGTGTATTCAAGCGCGCCTGCTGCACGCAGTTTTTCAACAACCAGAGCAACCGTCGATTGCTTCTGTCCGATCGCCACATAAAAACACTGAACGTTTTGACCTTTTTGATTGATAATCGTGTCGATCGCAATTGCAGTTTTACCTGTTTGACGATCTCCGATGATCAACTCACGCTGACCACGGCCAATTGGAATCATCGAATCAATGGCTTTGATACCCGTTTGCATGGGCTCGCTCACCGATTGACGATAAACGATACCGGGGGCCTTAAGCTCAACGATGCGAGTGTGAGGGGTTTTTATGGGGCCCTTTCCATCAACCGCGATACCTAATGCGTTGACCACGCGGCCAAGAAGAGCTTCGCCAACCGGAACTTCGACGATTTTTTTGGTCCGTTTAACTAAATCGCCTTCTTTGATGTAACGATCTTCACCGAAGATCACCACGCCCACGAAAGATTCTTCAAGGTTGAGAACCATACCGAAGGTGTCTCCAGGAAACTCAACGAGCTCTCCGGCCATGACATTTTCGAGTCCATAGATGCGGGCAACCCCGTCACCAACCGAAAGAACGGTTCCCGTTTCGCTCACCTCAATTTTTTTATTGTACTGTGCGATCTGGTCTTTAAGTACTCGGCTAATTTCTTCTGCGCGAATTTGCGTTTCCATGATTAATTGGCTCTCCTGTTTAATTCATCACTCAATTTATTCAGGTGCGATTTCAAGCTGTCGTCAAATGTCCAGCCGCCCACCTGAGTGACCATACCGCCCAACAATGTCGCGTCTTCTTCGTAGGTCAAGATAACTTTTTTCTTTGTGACTTTATTTACAGTTTCTTCGATTCGCTTACGCTCTTCGGCTGGAACTGATGTCGCTGAACGCACAACTCCGCGGGTGACCCCGTGAGCGTCGTCGGTAATTGATTCAAAAGCCAATGAGACTTCTGCAAAAAGCGAAAGACGATTTTTCTCGGCCATCAATTTGAGAGTGCTCAAAAGCTCATCTGAAGCTTTAGATTTCAACGCACCTTCTAGGGCTTTAATTTTTAACTCGGTAGAAACGAGGGGCGAGCACATGAACTCTCGGATTTCTTGGCTCTCGTTATAAACCTGGGCTAAAACTCGGAGTTCGCCGAAGACTTTATCTGCAGTTCCTTTTTCTTTTGAAACTTCATAAAGAGCGCGGGCATAGCGCTGAGAGACTTCGCTGATCATTGTTGTACCGTCCCGATGTTCTGAATGAAATCAACCTGAAGCCGCTTGTGGTCTTCAATTGAAACTTTTTGTTCAATCGTCTCTTTAGCAAGACGTGTTGCTTCGCGGATCGTGTGGTCACGAAGCTCCCTGCGCGCGCGCTGGATTTCGATTTGCGCGGAACGCGAAGCTTCTTCTTGAATTTTTTTAACTTGACCTTGCGCTTCTTGGATCATGAGCTTTCGCATGTCGACGGCCTCAGCCTTAGCACGTGAAATCGCATCGTCAGCTGTTGATTCAAGCTTGATCAGTTGGTTTTTGATTTCGTCATGTTCGCGCTGGGCTTGTCGCTTTGCTGCTTGTGCTTTTTCAGCTGTCGCCAAGAAAGCCGCTCTCTTTTCTTTAAAATAAGACTGAACTGTGTTTTTAAGGAAGTAAACCATCGCCGCCAGCATGATGCCGACATTGATGGCCTGAAAAATAATGGTCTTGGTGGTTTTTTCGTCGAGCCCGTGACCGCCACCACTGCCGGCCGCCAAAACTATCGAAGGTGCTAAGATGAGGCAAGCCGCCGGCCAGCACTGGGATAAAAGTTTAATCCAAAGCTTAATGCACGAGTTCATCCACGAGCTCATCTCAAATCCTACGCTTTCTTTGAAAGAAGCTTGGCCACCATTGCTTGTGCGATTTGGGGCGTTTCTTCTTTCATCTTCTTTGAAGCATCTGCCAAGTCGGTCGAAATTCGGTGGCGCGTTTCATCAATCAACCTTGTCGTCTCATGGCGCGATTTTGACACGATCACTTCGTGTTCACGAGTGGCTTCACTGCGCTGAGAATCAAAAATCGACTTAATCTGTGTCGAAATCTCGCGGGCCCTTTTTTCATAAAAGAGGCGAATTTCGCCCGCTTGTTTCGCGATTTCAACGGCCGCTTCTTCGCCGCCTTTCGTGCGTTTTTCACGCTCGAGCAAGGCATCCGTGTAGGGCTTGTAGACAAGAGTTGAGAGCGCAAAAAAGGCAAATGTCGCAATAACGAATTGAAACAGAACGGTGCTATTAATTCCAAGAGCGTGAAGAACTTCCATTTGATTGAAATCCTTTCGAAGTCATCCGGCCACCTGTTGGGTAGCATTCGCGCGCATTTAACGCGACTTTTAAGTTCTTGTGAAGAGCGTTCGGAGTTAGCACCGCTCCGAAAACACGGTCAAGGAGTTTAGCGGACGCGCCTAGGTTTTAGGCATATAGGAAGCCCCCTCAAAAACGACGCCTTCGTCGATGCGAAGACTCGGGGAGGTAACGGTGCCACGAAAAACAGCGGGTGGGTGCATTATGACGCGGCGGCGAGCAAACAAGTTGCCCTCCACTCGACCGCAAATCACGATGGTATCGGCTTCTATGTCGGCCTGAACAATGGCGCCCTCGTTGATGACAAGAGCGTCCTTCGTAAAGATTTCGCCTTTAAATTCACCACCGATGCGCACGGTGCCCTCAAAGGTGAGTCGACCCTCAAAGCGGGCCCCCTGGTCCAAAAGGGCCGTCACATGTTCGCTGCTTACCTGGTGGTTGAGAAGTTCTAAAGCTTCCGGCATCCTTCACGCATCCTATCAATCAACTGCGACAATTCGTCGTCGGAGTAAAAGTGTATCAAGATCTTACCCTTTGAGTTCTGGTAATCAATGTTCACTTTGGTTCCCAAGAGTTTTTGCAGCTCATCCGATAAGCCCGAAATTAGACGCTCGGTGACATTTGTGTCCAAGCCTGGCGTCGCCTTTTTTTGAGGTGCAAGAGTTTCCTGTACCGCTTTTTCAAGCTTTCGAACCGTGAGGCTTTCGGCTACCGCTTTCTTCGCCCATTTTGACATGTCGGAGGCATTGGTCATCGAAAGCAAAACCTTGGCGTGGCCCACGGAGATTTCTTGGCGATTGAGCATTTCGCGAACGACTTCAGGAAGCTGCAAAAGGCGGATCGAATTAGCGACCGTCGCCCGGTCTTTTCCGACTTTTTCAGCAACTTGTTGTTGGGTCAGGTTAAACTCCTGCGCCAAGCGTTGGTAAGCATCAGCCTCCTCGAGGGGATTGAGGTCTTCACGTTGAATGTTTTCGACAAGCGCCATTTCAAGCGTCTCGCGATCACCCAAAGTTTTGAGAATAACGGGAACGTCATGCAGGCCGGCAAGCTGAGCCGCTCGCCAACGGCGCTCGCCCGCAATAATTTCAAACGAGCCATTGGTCAGCTTGCGAGCCACAATGGGCTGCAAAATTCCGCTAACTCGAATTGATTGGGCCAACTCCTGAAGTTTGTCTTTTTCAAAAACGCCTCGGGGCTGGTAGGCCGAAGGGCGAAGCTTATCGACCGCCACTTGCCAGATTCGAGCTTCCGGAGAAACCTGAGGACCCGCCGCACGCTCAGCTGGATCAGGAGTTGGCGGGCGCTCAAGAGCCTGATTTGCCTGCGTGGGGCTGCCCAGTAGGGATCCTAGCCCGCGCCCGAGTGATTTCTTTTTGTTTGATGAATCGTTAGATAATTCAGACATTTAAATCTCCCTCATAGGCTGGTCTAGTTTTAGTTTTCGTGCCATTTGTGCGCTGTTCAAGTTCTTGAGCAACCTCAAGATACTTAATCGCACCGATGGATTTTGAGTCGTATTCAAAAATCGATTGACCGTGGCTTGGGGCCTCCGACAAGCGCACGTTCCTTGGAACAATTGCCTGAAAAACTTTGTCTCCGAAGTGATTCTTAATCTCGCTCACCACCTGATGACTCAGGTTGTTTCGAGTATCAAACATAGTCAAAACGATGCCTTCAATATGTAGTTGGGGATTCAGATTTTTCTTGATAAGCCCTGCCGTGTTCAATAGCTGGCTTAGGCCTTCCAGAGCATAATACTCACATTGAAGCGGAACCAAAAAACTATCGGCCGCAGTCAAAGCATTCAAGGTGAGTAGCCCCAGCGATGGTGGACAGTCGATAAGTATGTAGTCAAACTGGTCAGCCACCGTCGCTACAGCTGTTTTTAGGCGGTATTCACGGTTAGGCATTTCAACCAACTCGATTTCAGCCCCGACAAGATCAGGATTTGCGGTTGCGATTTTGAGGTTTTCAAATCGTGTTGGCTGAATCACCTCTAAGAGTGGTCTTTCGCCGATGAGGACATGGTAAATATTTGAATCTTGGTGCTCATAGCGTTTAACGCCTAAACCACTGGAGGCATTTCCTTGGGGGTCCATATCTAAAATAAGCACTCGCTTGCCAAGAGTCGCCAGTGCTGCCGATAAGTTGACAGACGTGGTTGTTTTTCCAACGCCGCCCTTTTGATTTGCGATACAAATTGTTTTTGCCATTCATCCTCCAGGCGAGAGCACAGATTCCGTTCTGCAACCTCTGAGTAAAGTTGATGGAGATTGGCTTTCAATTCAAGAGTTTTCGGGTTTTATCCGATGTTCCACGTGGAACATTTGATGAAAAAGTACTTTGTTGTCCTCTTTATTTTGGTTTTGAGCGCCTGCAACAAGCCAGATCCGCATCCGGAGCTGCGTGACCCTATTTATAAGGACATCGAAGCTAAGCAAAAAGAGCTCGCTGGCGCTATCGAATCTGAGAAGAAAGCCCTCGAAGAGGCCGAGATAAAGTTAAAAGCCGTTGTTCCCCAGACCGGTCAAATCAAGTTTGCACGAAAGAGGGTCTTCGAAAGTAAGGCGCGGATTGAAAAACTTGAACAACTCAGGCGCTATTATACCATCCGCCTCGAGAGCCGAAAGCTTGAGGCCCAAGATGAATATCTAGATGCCTTTGGTCGGGGAAAAGGGGGCGAGTGGCCGGCGCCTGAAGCCTATGCGGATTATCAGATTAACGAGTCCGCTCGGACCAAGTCCCGCAACTGGTCCGTCAAGGAACGCATCGAAGAAGAGTTGAAGTCGAGCTCTCCTGCGTCGAGCACAAAAGGCGGACATTGAGAATCCCTGGGCTGTTCTACGTGGAACAATTCAAGTCTCTGAGGCGCAAGGTGCCCTGAATCAATCACCGATCTTATCGGTTCTAACGACAGCAAACTGCACTTCGCCGACAGGTAAGCGGTACTCGCCTACGAGGCTAGGGGTCCAAAATGAGCAGAGTTGGGTGGGAATTTGTCCAACCTCGCTCGACCACTCTTCGCTTTTGAGATGATAATAAACACCGCCCCGCGGGAATAGTCTTCGCGACAGCAAAAGGGCCTTGGCAATCGGCGCAAAACCACGAGAAATCGCAACTTTGACAGATTTCTCGGGGAGACTCTCGACTGTACGAATGAGAACGGTCACGTTCTTTAGAGCTAAATGGGCGGCCACATGCTTCAAAAACTCGGCCTTGCGCCCATCGGCCTCGACCAAGTGGACCTTTGTCGCGGGATGAAGCACCGCATAAACAAGGCCTGGAAATCCATTTCCGCTTCCGAAGTCATAAATTTCAGGAATGGGACCCGCTTTAGCAATAAGACGACTTGAAAGAATGGAGTCCGCAAAGTGAATTGCATCGGCAACGATTATCGTCTTAACACCAATCAAATTCACGGTGCGGTTAAAGCGAAGCAATTCATCATAGTACTTTTTGAGTTGCTGTCCCACCTGCGGGTCTAACTCTGGAAACCACTGATCAATGCGCCACAGGGCGTTTGTCGCTTCAGAGTTCGATGGCGTTGAAAGCCCGGCCGGTTTCTTTGCTCGGGGATTCTGATTGCTGTTGTCCAATGGAAAACTCCTTCGCCTTTTGGAGACCCTTTATTTGTATCATGATTGCCTGAATCGCAGAAGGGTTCACGCCACTGATTCTCGAAGCTTGTCCTAAAGTCCGTGGTCGCACTCGCTGAAGTTTTTCAACTTCTTCGGTCGAAAGCCCCCGGATATTTTCAAAACTCAGAGTTTCATCCAGAACCAAATTCTCAATTCTTTTGGCCTGATCAATCAGCTGCATTTGTCGTTTCACATAGCCCGAGTATTTCACTTCAATTTCGACGGGTTCGTGCACATTGGGATCCAAATTAAAGTCAAAACCAAGGTCCTGGAGATGTAAACAATCAATCTCTGGGCGCCGAAGAAACTCCTCGAAAGTAATAGACTTATTCAAAACTGACGTGGGAATTGAGCGCAGTTTTTCTTGGGTGGCCGCGTTCGGAAAAAGCTTTTGTGTTTGAAGTCTTGCAATCATTTCTTCGCGCTGAACACGGAGTGAGGTCAGTCTTTCTCCCGCTTCGAATCCCATTAGACCGAGACTTCTTCCGCGCTCACCAAGTCGGTCAATCGTATTGTCTTCGCGCAAAATCAATCGATGCTCGGCGCGCGAAGTAAACATTCGGTAGGGTTCGCGAGTTCCCTTGGTGACAAGATCGTCAATCAACACGCCCATGTAGGCTTCATCTCGGGACAAAACAAACTCTTCTTTTTCAAGAACTGAATGTGCGGCATTGACGCCGGCAACAAAGCCTTGTGCCGCCGCCTCCTCATAACCACTCGTGCCATTAATTTGGCCAGCCAAAAACAGATTCCGAATCTGGCGGGTCTCCAGGCGATGATAAATTTGAGTGGGCTCGATAAAATCGTACTCCACAGCATACCCGTAACGAACGACTTTGACATTTTCGAGCCCCGCAATTGTACGCAAAAAATCCAGCTGTACGTCTTCGGGTAAAGATGTCGAAATCCCTTGTAGGTAAATCAGATCCGAATCCAGTCCCTCGGGCTCTAAAAAAGTCTGATGGGACTGGCGGTCGCTAAATCTGACAACTTTGTCTTCGATACTGGGGCAATACCGAGGACCCGTTCCCTCAATCACTCCGCAGTACATCGGTGATTTATCAAGATTGGCGCGAATGATGTCGTGGGTTTTTTCCGATGTGCGACTGAGGTAGCAGGCAACCTGCGGAAGTAAATACTTGGTTGGCGAGCGAAAGCTAAAAGGAAAAAAGCGGTCATCGCCGTACTGAGGTTCTGTCTTCGACCAATCAATCGAATCTTTATGAAGACGAGCGGGCGTTCCTGTTTTCAAACGTCTCACCTCAAAACCAAATGTCGCCAATTGATCCGAAAGGCCGACCGAGGCCTTATCGCCAACGCGGCCGCCTGGTGTTTGAGTCAATCCAACATGCATCACACCATTCATAAAGGTACCCGTTGTGATGACGACTTTTTTAGCACGAATTTCAGAACCATCATGAAGAACAACGCCTTCGCAGACAGACCCCCTTAGCAGCAGACTTTTAACCTCGGCTTCTTGAACCGAAAGATTCGGCTGCAGTGACAGGGTTGTTTGCATATACAGAGCGTACTTTTGCTTGTCGGACTGAACTCTGGATCCTCGAACGGCGGGTCCCCGCCGAGAATTTAAGCGTTTAAACTGAATGCAGGTGGCATCGGCGGCCAAACCCATCTGTCCACCCAACACATCAATCTCGCGAACCATATGGCCCTTTGCAAGACCACCGATTGAAGGATTACAAGACATGTAACCAATGCGCGAAACGTTTGAAGTCACCATCAGCGTACGAAGCCCAAGGCGCGCCGGCGCCAAACAAGCCTCGATTCCAGCATGACCGGCCCCGACAACGATGACATCAAAATCAAATGGGCGAACCCCAGAAGCGGACATTTTAACTTACTTTCCTAGACAAAATTCTTTGAACACACGGTCCAAAATTTGGTCATCGTAATGTGTACCCAGTGTTTCTTGAACGCAGAGAAGCGCTTCTTTCAGTTCAAAGGCTGCCAACTCGGGGCTGACACCATCAAAAACAAGCTGCATCCCGCGGCCCAGGTTCTCTTCAGCCGTTTGGAGACGCTCAAAGTGCCGGGCTTGAAAAAGAACCGTTTGGTCTTCAATCCCCGCTTTTTGAATCCATTCGGTTAAAGCACTCATCACCGTCTCGAATGTTCTTTTCTTATCGAAAGCCGATACAAACAGCATCTTTTCAGGTGGAGAAATCCCGCATTCATGTAATTTTTCAATGATTTGCTGGCGCTCAAGATCAACGCTCGCGACCCGGTCGACCTTATTCACCAAAAGAATCACCTTGGAGGCTTCTTTTTTTCGAAGCTCTTCAAGTTCGTCGTCTTGGCCCAGCTTTTCCGCTTCGATGACAAACAAAATCAGCTCGGCGTCTTGAGAGGCCCGGTACGTGCGCTCGATCCCCATCTTTTCGACCAAATCGGTGGACGCCCGCAAACCAGCAGTATCTGTCAAATTGACCTTCATCCCGGCCACAATCAGTGGAGCTTCGATCAGGTCACGAGTGGTTCCGGGAATCTCGGTCACAATGGCCCGCTCTTCTTCGAGCAAAACATTGAGCAGTGAAGACTTACCTACGTTCGGTCGGCCCATCAAAACGACTCGGAGTCCTTCTTTGATAACTCTTCCCTGCGCGTAGCTCGCCAAGCGCTTTTGCAATCTCTGGCGCACGACGCTTAAGCGCTTCAAAAGTTCTTTAGGAGAAACCGTCTCGAGCCCCTCTTGCGAAAAGTCGATGCCAGCCTCAATGTGCGCAAGTGACCAGGTTATTTCGGATTCCAATCCTTGGAGTTCTTCAGATAAATCGCCTTTGAGTTGCCTTAACGCTTGTTTGGCTCCCTGTGAAGATTGGCTTTCAATCAGCGCAAGCACGCTCTCGGCCTGAACCAAATCAAGATTTCCGTTCATAAACGCGCGAAAAGTGAACTCGCCCTTTTCGGCGATCTTGGCCCCCGCTTGGACCAGCGCTTGTAGCAAGAGCTGCACGATTGTGGGTGATCCGTGAGTGGAAAACTCAAGAGTCTCTTCACCGGTAAACGATTTACGGTGGGCGAAGTAGGTGACCAGGGCTTCATCAAACGAAGTCCCATCCTGACCCTGAAGGCGGCCCAAATAGGCTTTGTGAGTTTCTGGTTTTACAGGAAGAAAGGTCGCAACCTGGCGTGAGATTTCAAGGGCCCTTGGGCCACTGATGCGAACGATCGCCAGGGCCCCGAGGCCCTGGGCCGTTGCGAGTGCACAAATGGATTCCTGATCCCGACCTGGAATAAACATTTGTGCCTCTTAAAGATTACTCAGCGTCTGCAGACGCATCATCGGCGCCGGCATGGCCTTTCACAGGAAAGATTTTGATTTTTTTAAAGAGACCTTCGCCAATGGATCGGCTTTTCACACGTTGGTCATTTGCCAAGTACTGGTGAATGACTTTGCGATCTTTGGGCGAAAGAGCGCGAAAATAAACGGGCTTTCCTTTTTCAAGAGCCACACCTTTGAGTTTTTCAGCCAGCTCAACAAGAGCGTTGCTTGATTCTTCACGGTAACCGTTTGAATCAATCACAACATTCGTGCGGTCTTCAGGCAGATGGTGCTGCAAAACACGTTTCAAGAAAAGCTGTAATGATTCGATCATCTCGCCTTCATTTTCTTTTAGCATTTCTTCATCGCCGCCCCGAAGCTCTACCAAAATTTGCGGCTCGCCCTTATCATCCGTGGTTGAATTCAAGTCAAACTCGAGGTCAAAGCCGCCTTTTTCGATGAGGCCCTCCAAGGTTTCACGAACAAGAGTTTCAGTTGCAGAGCCTGTGGCACTTTTTCCACCAAAAAGTTTTTTAAAAAAGTTCATTTAAAAGCCTCCTAGAGCTTGAACAAATCGATTCATCATTTGGCAGAAACGGTCACAGCAGTTACAGCCGGTTTTGAATCCCGCATAAAGACTTGCTGTTGTAGCACGCCGAACAAAGTACTGACAAAAATATAAAGCGTCAGGCCTGCTGGCAGTGACAGTGTAAAGACTGAGAAAATGATCGGCATCCACTGCAAGATCTTAGCTTGCGCGGGGTCCATCGTCGTCGGTGTGATTTTTTGTTGGATGAACATCGTGATCCCCATCAAAACAGGGAGAACAAAGAAGGGGTCTTTGATCGAAAGATCATGGATCCATAAAACGAAAGGGGCCTGGTACAGCTCGATACTTTGTCCCAACACTTGATAGAGGGCAAAAAACACGGGCATTTGCAAGAGCATGGGAAGGCAGCCGCCCAAAGGGTTGACCTTTTGCTCTTTCATGAGTGCCATCGTCTCGCGGTTCATTGCCGTGGGGTCTGATTTATAGCGCTCACGAATCGACTGAAGCATCGGCTGAATCTTTTGCATCTTTTTCATCGACTTGTAAGACGTGATGTTAAAAGGAAGGACCAAAAAGCGAACCAGAATCGTCAGCAATATAATCGAAAAACCCCAGTTGCCCACGTAGCCGTTAAACCACTGAAGAACGACCAAGAGAATCTTTCCGATCGAGGCAAAAAATCCAAAGTTCACAACGTCAACAAGCGCGACGTCGACTTTTTGGAGGTCCGTTAAGGACTTGGGTCCTGAGTAGGTTTTCCACTGAAAATTCATTTGATCTTTGAGTTGTGCGGGCTTGTAAGCAATCACAGCACGGAGCTCACCCTTCGCCGGAGCAAAAACTTGAACCTCGGGTGTAATATCCGACTGATCAACAAACGCCGACGTAAAGTACTGCGAACCCAAAGAAACAAGTGCCACTTGCGTAAAGTCTTGTCTAACATCTTCAGACTCAGACGACGCATTGACGTGATCAATAGTGCCTTGGTGTTTGACAACAAATTCTTGGTACTCCATCGAGGGCATTAAGAACGAAGTTCCGCCGCCCTTGTGCTTCTTCTCGGGTAAGGTAACCGTCAAACCTTTGAAGTCTGCGGCTGGTTTTAAAACACGAACGGCCGAACTCCAAGAGCTCGTCTCTTGATGAAACGTCAGATCTTGCTCGACACTCATAGTGCCAATGCGAGCGATCCCTTTAAGAGCCGTCTCGCTGATTTTTTCGATTTGAAAATCAAGTTTTTCAGTGCGACCCAGAAGGCCCACTTCAAACAGACCACCCGTTTCTGAAGCTCCCATTTGAACGGGTTTTTTCTCGCGGTCCGTGTAACTTCGAACGATCAGGTTGTGCAGCCCCATGCCTTTAGAAGAGACTTCAAACGTGAGTCGATCATTTTGAAAAGCGATCTTTGTTTCAGGAAGAACTTTGCTGTCAGCTACAGCGACCGGCTTTAAGGCCGCGCTCTCAGTTGGAGTTGTTGCCCCAAGAGGTGCCGCCGAATTTGGAGAGTTGGTCGCATCTGAAGCTGTCGCGGTTGCCGGTGCTTTTTTGGTATAAAAATCAGGGTATTTATACTCGAGATATTTTTGCCATCCGAAGAACAAAACACCGACAAGAACGACGGCAATAATTGTCTTTGAATCAAAGAACGATTTTTCATTTTGAGAACTCATGATGACCTCGCGAGCAGCAGTGAACAGTTTCTGGAACGGGATCATATCCCGAAGGACCACCAGGACGGCACTTCAGCAACCGTGAACCTGTAAAGATAAACGCGTCCCAAAAATTGTGCTTGGAAAAAGCCTGGGTGGCGTATTCAGAGCAAGAAGGATGAAAGCGGCAGGCACCACCCACGTGGGGGGCCAAAACGACTCGGTAGATTTCAATCAGAAGAAGGGCGGCTTTTCGAGAGGCGATTGCGAACAAGACCAAGCCCTTTTTCAAAGGCTTGATCGAACTCAGAATGTTCCAGGTCTTTGTAAAACCCTGGTTCCATTGGTCGAAAAACGACATTGATATCGGCACCCATATCCAAGCCTTGTTTCAAGGCCTGTCTGAAAAATTCCCGCCCCCAGCGTCTTAGACGATTTCTGGTGACCGCTGTGCCCACTTTTCGACTGAGCGTGAATCCGATACGAAGGTCTTCAGTCGAAGTGGGTACTGAGAAGAAAGAGACCCAGCGGTTGGGCGAGCTCTTTTGTCCACTTGTTTTCAAATGGATAAAGTCGGCTCTCGTTCTTAAAATCCGCAGTCGTTTATTTTCCACCAACAGCAATCGTCAGTCGTTTTCGGCCTTTAGCACGACGAGCTGACAAGATCTTTTGTCCGCTTTTAGTCGCCATGCGAGTGCGGAAACCGTGTGAAGTCTTACGACGTTTATTTGAGGGTTGGTAGGTACGCTTCATTTTGACTCCTAAGACACAGTACGGCTGGTGGCTTTATGAACAGTCGTTAGCCATTGTTTTCAGCAATTTCAACAAGCTTTTAACAAGGGGCCCAATTAATCACAACGCGGCATCATGGTCAACTGTTGAAAAGCCCACCCACATCGGTTAACCCGAGACCGGACTTATCCACAATCACGAACGATGGAGGGGATCGCGCGTGGAACCGATGGAACCAAATACCGAGACAAATGAACTGAACGCCGAATTCTGGGATTTGATCAAATCAAGGATCAAAGCACGAAACCAAGAAAACAAATTGGTCGAGAGCTGGATCAACCCCATTCACTACGTCGAGACCCAGGGGTCCCTCGAAGTGCCTCGTATGGTTTTAAGTGTTCCCAGTGAATTTCACCGCTATTATGTGGTCGAATCACTTTTAGAAACGATCTATTCCGAAATCGCCGAGGTTTACCGCGCGCCATTCGAATTGGATGTCATTATAAAGACAAACCACGACAAACCGGCTCAAATCGAATTAACCGCGTATTCAGAACAGCAGTATCAAGCCAAAATGCCACAAGTGATGCAACAGGCGCCTCCATCGGGCCCGACATCTTTGGACTTTTTAAACTCAAACTACACATTTTCGACCTTCGTGGTGGGCCGAAACTCTGAGTTTGCCCACGCCGCTTGCTACAATGTCGCCCGCAATCCGGGTGAGGGCTACAATCCGCTCTTGATTTCGGGGCCGACCGGAATGGGGAAAACCCATCTTTTGCATGCTGTAGGTCACGAAATTAAGAACAACTTTCCACACCTCAAAATTCTTTATATCGCAGCTGAGCGGTTCCTGAATGAGTGTATTTACGCAATGCGCCATGATCAGATGAACGCTTTTCGGCACAAGTATCGAGATAACTGCGACATTTTGCTGGTCGATGATCTTCAGTTTATTGGCCGTGGTGAGGCAACGCAGGAAGAATTCTTCCATACTGTCAATGCTTTCATTGAACGGCGCAAACAAGTCGTTTTGGCAAGTGACCGAATGCCGAAGGATATTTTGAAACTCGATGACCGTAACCGCTCTCGACTTGAGTGGGGTTTAGTTGTCGATATTCAAATGCCGGACTTTGAAACTCGCGTGGCTATCCTTCGCTATAAAGCCGAAAAAATGAACATACGCCTCACTGAGGATGTTGTTGAGTACATCGCGCGGATATCCAAGCGTTCAATCCGTGAGCTCGAAGGTAACCTGAAAAAGGTGAAGATGTTCAGCGAGCTTCAGGGGCTTCCTATTGACTACTCACTCGCCAAGCGTGTTCTGACTACTCACGAGACTCAGACCACTCTTTCGATGGAAGATGTCCAAAAAATGGTGGCTGACCACTTCAAGGTGAAGATGACCGATCTCAAATCAGCGTCTCGAGCTAAAGTGATTGTCGTTCCCAGACAGATCTCAATGTATCTGATCAAGAAGCACCTCGACAAACCGTTGACGGAAATCGGCCGAATCTTTGGTGACCGCGATCACACGACTGTGATGAATGCGATTGAACGTGTCCGTGATCTACAGGCTAAAGACATGGAAATTAAGAGCGATCTCGAAGAGTTAACAACACGTATCCACAACATCACAGGACTGTGAATGTGGGATGTGGATAGAACTGTGGATAGACATGGGGTTTAAAATGTGGACGACTTTTATCCCCAAAATCAACAGAGTTTGGTGCGAATTAGTCGCCCCCTCTATCCACGGCGTTTTCTAAGTATTTACATGTGCTTGGCAAGTTTGTAAGGTTTTCCTCGCTCCTACTACAACGACGAGTTATTTAATTAAATAATAAGAAGAGTAAGGATGGGTCATGAAAATTGAAATTGAGAAAAAAGATCTGATGGGTCTGATCAGCAAGACTCAGAACATTGTGGAAAAACGAAACACGATGCCCATTCTGGTCAATGTTCTTTTGCAAGCCGAAGGAACAGCACTGACGGTTTTTGCAACAGATCTCGAAGTAAGTTTGACGGACAGCGCGAAATGTAAAGTGCTTCAACCAGGAAAGGTTGCGGTCAGCGCAAAAAGCTTGTTTGATATTTCGAAAGAACTTTCGGAAGGCTTGATTCAATTTGTGAAAAAAGAAAACAACTGGCTTGAAATTAAGCAAGGTAAATACACCTCAAAAATTGTCGGCATTAGCGCCGAAGAGTATCCCGTTTTCCCCACCTACACAGGGCAAGGTTTTCTTAAAATCCCAGCTGAAACGCTCAAAGACATGATCGATAAAACAATTTACTCGGTCTCAAGTGACGAAACTCGTTATCACCTCAATGGTGTTTATTTCGAACAAAAGGGCGATGCTGGTTATTCGATGGTTGCGACCGACGGTCACCGACTTTGTATGATTAATAAAAAATTTCCTGCCGAGCAGCTGTTGTCTTCGGGACAAGGTGTGATCATTCCGCGAAAAGGTCTTTCAGAAATTAAAAAGCTTCTAGAGTCTGTGGGTGGTGATTTTGAAATTGCAATCGAAGGTTCGCAGTTGATTGTTCGGACTCATACAACCACGCTGATGATTCGTTTGATCGAGGGAAAGTACCCCAACTATTCACAATTCATTCCGTCAAAGTTGAAACAAAAAATCCGAATTAATCGCGAGTCGTTTTTGACTTCCCTCAAGCGTGTTGCTTTATTGGCAAATCAAAAATCAAAGGCCGTTACTCTCACGCTCACCAACAACAGAATGGAAATTTCTTCAACCAATCCTGAACTCGGGGATGCGAAAGAAGAAATCGAAGTTGGTTACGATGGCGTTGATATGAAAATTGGTTTTAATGCCAAATACATCCAGGACATCTTGACCGCAATTTCTGACGATGAAGTCGATTTTGAAGTTAACGATCAACTCTCACCTGGTCTTATGCGACCCCATAACGACCCGAACTACACTTGCGTTGTTATGCCGATGCGAATTTGATCGCGGGCTAAAAATGTTTCAGCGGCTGGTGCTTCGAAATTTTCGCAACTACACCGAAGCTGAAGTTCGATTTGGACCCCAAGTTAATATTATTTTAGGGCGCAACGGTGAAGGAAAAACAAACCTTCTCGAAGCGCTTGTTCTTCTCTGTTCTGGAGAGTCTTTTCGATTTGGTGAAAATGAAACTTTTGTCCGCAAGGGAACTGATCAAGCTTGGCTTGCCGCTTATGCCTCTGAAAATGATTTGGGTTATGATCTTAAACTTCAAATTCTGAAATCTCGAAAACATCATCAACTCAACGGCAAACGGGTTTCGAGTTCAGATCTTCTTCCCCTCTTTCACTTTGTCATTTTTAGTCCCGAAAGTTTAGCTTCGATTAAAGAAGGCGCCGATCAACGCCGGCAACTCGTTGATGAGCTTTTGGTATCAGTCGACAAAAAAAATGCGGTTTTGGTTAAAGACTTTCGTAGAGTCCTTAAAACGCGAAACCGGATGCTGAAGGACTATGCCGAGAGCAAACAGACACGGGCCCAAACAGAAGCCCTTCTCGAAAGCGTAGGGCCTTCTTTCTTCAGGTTAGCCACCGAACTGACCGTGGCTCGGCTCAAAGCGCTGGAGTCGTTGATGGCCGACTTTAACACTGCTATGCAAAAAATATCGCAGAGCGCAAAAGCTGCACGCATTCAGTATGAGATCTCAGGAAATAAAGTAATCCACTTTACCCACCAAGATATCCACATTTTGCTCGAAAAAAGGGCGCTAGAACTGCACGAAGCCGAGCTTGGAAGTGGGACGTCATTAGTGGGACCACAAAAGCACGACATCATCTTCCTATATGATGAGAATGACTCACGTTTTTTCTGTTCGCAAGGACAGCAAAGAGCCCTCATATTGTCTTTCAAAATGGCTCAAATCGTGTATCATCGGAGGGTTCACGGCGCCCACCCAATTCTATTGCTCGATGATGTCCTGTCCGAGCTGGATGAAGAGAAGCGCGAAGCCCTGATTTCTTTTCTACAAGAGATCAGGACACAGATTTTTATGACGACCACGGACCTGAAGTTAACAGGAGACTTGGCCAAGCATAATTGTCTGGTGATCGAAATTGTTGACGGAAGCACGATAACGAAAGGTCACGCATGAGTACCGAAACTCAGAGCCAGTATGGCGCTGATTCGATTCAAGTTCTTGAAGGACTTGAAGCAGTTCGAAAACGTCCAGGGATGTATATCGGTGATACCGGTGTTCGCGGGTACCACCACTTGGTTTACGAAGTCGTCGACAACTCGGTTGATGAATCGCTCGCTGGATTTTGCAAACACATCAACATCATCATTCATACCGACGAATCAATTTCGGTTGAGGATGATGGCCGCGGTATTCCGGTCGCGACTCACAAAACTGGCAAGTCCACTCTTGAAGTGGTTATGACGGTTTTGCACGCAGGTGGAAAGTTTGATGGTGGGTCCTATAAAGTTTCGGGTGGTCTGCACGGCGTTGGTGCTTCGGTCGTCAATGCCCTTTCAAGTCGCTGTCAGGTAGAAGTCTCTCGAGACGGGCTTCTGTACTCGCAAACCTATGAGCGCGGCGCACCCAAAGGTCCGGTAGAGAAAACCGGTACTTCAACTCGCACCGGAACTAAGGTGACGTTTAAACCTGACCGCGATATTTTTAAAGATGAAGCCATCATTTACGATTTCAACACGTTGGCAAATCGTTTTCGCGAACTCGCTTTTTTGAATGCGGGTTTGTATATTTCGCTTAAAGATGACCGCACCGGCAAAAAGCAAGAATTTCAATACTCACAAGGGATCGCCGAGTTTGTCAGCTACATGAATCAGTCTAAAAAACCTTTACATAATGATGTGGTCTATTTTAAGGGCGAAAAAGACGATATCGAAGTTGAAGTGGCGATGCAGTGGAATGATTCGTACTCAGAGTCTATTTTCTCTTATTGCAACAATATCAACACGATCGAAGGCGGAACGCACTTGATCGGCTTTCGTGGTGCCTTGACTCGAACAACCAACGCCTATGCAACTGAAAAAAATCTCCTGAAAGACCTTAAGATTTCACTCGAAGGAGAAGATATCCGTGAGGGTTTGGCGGCTGTTATTTCGGTCAAGGTTCGTGAACCTCAGTTTGAGGGACAAACCAAAACTAAACTTGGAACCACTGAAGCCAAAGGCGCCGTCGAAACTTTAGTTAACGACAAGTTGGGCGATTTCTTTGATCGAAACCCGGCTGTTGCTAAAGCAGTGATCGGAAAATGCGTCGAAGCCGCGCGCGCGCGCGATGCTGCAAGAAAAGCGCGAGAGCTGACACGTCGCAAGACGGCTCTTGATGGCGGTTCTCTTCCTGGAAAAATGGCCGACTGCCAAGAGCGTGATCCTTCAATCTGCGAATTGTACCTGGTCGAGGGTGACTCGGCCGGTGGATCCGCAAAGCAAGCGCGTGACCGCCGTACTCAAGCCGTTTTGCCTCTGAAAGGTAAAATCTTGAACGTCGAAAAAGCTCGCTTCGATAAAATGCTTTCGAACGAAGAGATTCGCATGATGATCTCGGCGCTCGGGACCGGAATCGGCAAAGACAACATCAACGTGGATAAAATCCGTTATCACAAAATCATCATCATGACAGATGCTGATGTGGACGGATCACACATCCGAACTCTGCTTCTGACCTTCTTTTACCGTCAAATGCCCGAGGTGCTTGAAAAGGGTTACATCTATATTGCGCAGCCACCTCTTTACCGAGCAAAAAAAGGCAGTCAAGAAGTGTATCTCAAAGATGATGCGGCGATGACTGAGTTTCTTTTAGAATCTGGTCTTAAAAACGTCATCATTACATCGGCTCAAAAGCCTATGCTCGAAGCCGATTTCCGCAAATTGGTTTTGAACATTCAAAAATTCTACAATCTCTTGCGTATTTCCTCCAAAAAATACGATCCTGATGTTTTGTACTTCATGATGTCGAAAGTGGCGAGTCACGATCAAGTTTTTAGCAATGAAGCTGATGCCAAACGTGCTCTTTTGGATCTCACTGACTGGGTGAACACGCATCCAGAGCGTGGTATTACCGAAATGAAAACAACCACTGAAACCGTCGATGGAAAATTTCAATTGCGAATCTCAACGACTCGCTATGCTCAAAAGATCGAGACTATTTTGTCGGCTGACACTATCAAGGCACCAGAATGGATTGAGTTGATCAACTTCTGGTCTCAAATCCAGTCGACGACGAAGCTTCCTCTGGTTTTGAAAAATGATGGTGCTGAGCACTCATTTGAGAGCTATGCCGATTTCAATGAGTACATCATGGAATCTTCGAAAAAAGGTTACTACATCCAACGCTACAAGGGATTAGGAGAGATGAATCCCGAGCAGCTTTGGACAACAACTTTAAATCCCGAAAATCGACACTTGCTTCAGGTCAACATTGATGACGCTCTAGCCGCGGATGAAACATTTAGCGTCCTTATGGGCGAACAAGTTGAACCTCGCAGAAAATTTATTCACGATAACGCACTGATGGTGCGTGAACTTGATGTTTAAGGGCGTAAAAAATGGATCAGAACTCAAATTCTCCTAAGGGAGTCACGGTCGTCGATATCAATAAAGAAATGCGCGAAGCGTATTTGCAGTATTCGATGTCCGTTATCGTGGGCCGTGCTCTCCCAGACGTTCGCGACGGATTAAAACCGGTTCATCGCCGAGTGCTGTTCGCTCAATATGAGCTGAGCAATACGCACGATAAACCTTACAAAAAATCAGCCCGTGTTGTGGGCGACGTGATCGGTAAGTACCATCCTCACGGTGATAGCGCCGTCTATGAAACCATGGTTCGCATGGCTCAGGACTTCTCGCTCCGCTACCCCTTGATCGATGGTCAAGGGAATTTTGGTTCGATTGACGGAGATTCGGCAGCGGCTTCTCGCTATACCGAAGTTCGAATGACCCGTTTAGCCGAAGAGCTTTTGACCGATATCGATAAAGAGACCATCCCGTTTGGACCGAACTACGATGACTCTCTTGAGATCCCACTGGTTTTGCCAGCGAAATTTCCGAATCTACTAGTCAACGGATCTGCGGGAATTGCCGTTGGTATGGCGACCAATATTCCTCCGCACAATTTGGGCGAAGTCATCGATGGTTGTATTCATTTGATCGCCAATCCTGATTGTACGATTGATGATTTGATGCAAAAAATTCCAGGTCCTGATTTTCCCACAGCGGGCGTCATTGCCGGAACCTCGGGTCTTCACCAAGCCTACAAAAAAGGAAAGGGAATTATCACTCTTAAAGCCGTCGCTGATATTGAAACTAAAAAAGACGGCCGCGAAGAAATTATCGTCAGTGAAATACCTTACCAAGTCAACAAGGCCAAACTGATCGAAAGCATTGCTGATCTGGTTCGTGACAAGCAGGTTGAAGGGATCTCTGATATTCGTGACGAATCTTCGCGCGAAGGGATGCGTATCGTTATTCTCATCAAGAAAGGTGAGAACGCTTCGGTGATTTTGAACCGACTTTACAAGTTTACACAGCTTCAAGTGAGCTTCGGAATTATCATGCTTGCTTTAGATGCTAAAAATCAGCCTGTCGTTTTTGACCTCAAAAACATGCTTCAGGCCTTTGTTGAACATCGCCGCGATGTCGTGATCAAACGCTGCATTTTTGATCTTAAGAAAGCACAAGAAAAAGCGCACATTCTCGAAGGCTTAAAAAAGGCCCTTGATAACATCGACGCGGTCATCGCAACGATCAAAGCGTCTAAAGAAGCCAAAGAGGCGCTTGGCAACTTGATTTCAAAATTCTCGTTCTCTGAGCGCCAAGCTCAGGCCATTCTTGAAATGCGCCTTCAGCGCTTAACAGGACTCGAGCGTGAGAAGATCGAAGCGGAACTTGCCGAGCTTATGAAAACAATCGACTGGCTCAAGTTCGTGTTGGCTGATGTTAAAGAAATTTACAAAATCATCGTGGCCGAACTTGAAGACATTCGTAAACGCTACGGCGATAAGCGTCGATCGCGCATCGAAGGCGATACGAGTGAAATCGAAGATGAAGATTTGATCGCTGAAGAATCTGTCGTCGTGACAATCACGAACACGGGCTACATTAAACGTATTCCGATTGATGAATACCGAACGCAAAAACGTGGCGGTAAAGGATTGAAAGGTATGGAAACTCGCGAAGAGGATTACGTGACCGATATCTTTACATCGAGCACAAAAACGACACTCTTGATATTTACTGACAAAGGTAAGGTCTACTGGTGCAAAGTTCACCGATTGCCTTTGGGTAATCGAACCTCAAAAGGTAAAGCGATTGCGAATGTCGTTCAGTTGCAAAACAACGAGAAGGTCATGGCCGTCTTGCCGGTAGAGGAATTTGTCGAGAGCAAATACGTGGTTATGCTGACCAAGCAGGGAATCATCAAGAAAACAGCCTTAGATGCATTCTCGAATCCCCGCCAAGCCGGCATTATCGCTCTGACGACGGATCTTGAAGATAACGTCATCGACGCGAAGATCTCAGACGGGCAAAGCGACATTTTCATCGCGACTCGTGAAGGGATGTCGATCCGTTTTAACGAAGGTGATGTTAGACCGATGGGTCGATCTGCTCGCGGTGTCAAAGGTATTACATTGGCAAAATCTGACGTTGTGACGGGCCTTGAGGTCATCGAAAAGGGGTCGAAAGACACTCTTTTGATGGTAACTGAAATGGGCTACGGCAAACGCTCTGAACTTGAAGAGTACCGAGTGCAAGGCCGCGGCGGTGTTGGAATTATCACGCAAAAAACCACCGATAAGGTGGGAATGGTGGTTGGAACTCGAAGAGTTCAGAACAACCAAGAGCTCATTTTGACGACCGATAGTGGTCAGAATATTCGAATGAAAATTTCAGACATTTCTGTTTTGGGCCGAAACACCCAAGGTGTACGGCTGATCAATTTGGATGAAAAGAAAGAACTCGTAACGGGTTTTGCGGTTGTAGATGATGAAGAGCACTCAGCTCATTTCGCGGACCCGACAAATCCTCAATAGGATGACAAGGCTCGCCTCAGTACTGATTTTTTCGGCAACACTTATGGGTTGCGGATCAAGTCTTGAACGCGAGTACAAAAATGGAGTCGAATCTTCCAAGAAGGGCCAGTATACACTGGCCCTTTCTTCGTTTGATAAGGTTATCGCAAGAGAGCCAGATTCAAAGATTGGCCTTGAAGCGGCAAGGGAATCTGCGCGCATTGCCTTTTTTGAACTGAAAGACTTTTTAAGAGCTGCAAAGTACTACGAAATCATTGTTCTGAACTCATCCGATGAGTCCGAGCGTCTGCGGGCCCAAAAGCAGGTCACGGCCGTCTACTTTGATCATCTTAACAACTATGAGCGTGCGATTGTCGAAGTGAACAAGTTACTTCCACTGATTAGGGATCCGAGTGAGCGTCTTAAGTACAAGATGGACGTCTCTAGGGCCTATTATTATCAGAATAATTTTTTTCAGGCAGAGATGGAAGTTGATGAATTTCTTCGACTTTCAAAAAACGAAGACCAAAATTTTCAGATGCAATTGCTCAAGGCTAACATTGTTCTGGCACGCAAGGACCTTTCACGTGCGGCCGAAATCTTAAAAGACATGATTAGATCTAATCCGAAAAAGGCACAAAAAGAGAACGTCGGACTAACCCTGGCCGTCGCTTACGAAGAAATGAAAGACTATAAAAAAGCGATCGAAACCCTGCAAGAAATTCGAGTGGATCATGCCATGCCAGACTATATCGATGTGCGCATCAAGCGCCTGCAGGAGCGGGTCAAAAACCAACCCGGAGCTCGAGGATTTAGAAAATGAAGCCAAGTCGCTATCTTGTTTTTGCTTCCATGGGGCTTGAGCTTGTCGGTCTTGTGATTGGTTGCTTGTACATCGGACAAGTCCTGGACGAAAAGTTTGGCACGAAGGGTTTGATGGTCATCTTTTTCTCGGTCGCCAGCCTCGTAGGGTGGTTCATCCATCTTGTTTTTCTTCTGAAGCGTATTGAGAAGCTTGCGGAAAAGGACAAAACCTCTTTTTGAGAACTGTTCGTGGTTTTTAACAGAATAAGAGTGGGTTCTTGATCGAACGAACGCGGTCCAGGCTACCCAAAAAAGGATCTTAAGCGCGCCGTTTTCTCGGAGCCGTTTCGACCAATCGCAAACGTTGAAAATTTGAGATCTTTGAATTCGTGGTGAATCTTAAAGTCGCCCTCTTGGGCCGCAGTTTTAATGAAGGCCATTGGGATTAAGCCTTTTGAGCCAGGTGTCGTCATCAAAAAATCTTTTAAAGTGTGGGCGCAAGTCACTTCTTGGGTGGCCAAGGGCTGATCTTGTTTGGCCAGCCATTTTGCGACTGAAGACTGTTTCAAAAGCGAGGCACTCAAGACAAAAAAGGGGGTTTTTTCAAGAGTCCCCAAATCCCCTTTTCTTGAGTGCCGCCGTTTGAAACTCTCGGCAACGGTCAGTGCAGAACTCTGGAGTTCTCGAATCATCAGCTTTCGTTCGGTGTTTTGGGAGGGGCGAGTGTTGCTATAAACAACATCAAGCTTCCGTTCGAGCAGCTGTGGGATAAGCTCATTGAGCGATCCCGATTCGATCTTAAAAGAGTCCCGGCTGGCGCGCCACCGAGGCTGAAGAACTTTTTGAATAGAGTCGACCGGGAAATCCCAAGTCAAACCCAGCCGAATTAAATCTTGTGAGGGACTCTCAGTACCAGAGAGCGCTCGTACAAGGCTTTCACCACCTGAAAAAATATCATCGCAATAGTTTTTAGCCACCACACCCTCAGGCGTGAGCTCAAACGATTTTGGACTGCGATCGATCAGCCTCTTCCCAAGATTTTTCTCGAGCGACTGAATTTGCAAGCTAATGGCGGATTGAGACATCTCAAGCCTCTTTGAGGCTTTTGAAAAACCGCGCTCATTCGCGGCCGTCCAAAAGTAGTAAAGATGCAAGTAGTTCAGGTCCGTCATAGATTAATAATTTAAATTATAAATATTAAATGCAACAACTATTTATTAAATAAATCTGTACACAATGGCCACAGACTTATCCACAACATTTTGTGTGGATAAGCCTGAGGACAGGGTGGAAGAGTTCTTAAAATTGAAGTCGAACGATTTTTCTGGGCAAGCATCGGCGCTCAGCCGCTCCGGAATACGGGGATGGGTATTATGTGAATCTGAAATTGGACAAAAAGAGAAGAGCTCTAAGGGCTAAGCTCGATTCTGGATTGCTTGGCTACGTCGCATGTGAGATGACCCGGCCATGAAAAACTTTTTTCTGATTCAGCTCGGGCTCCTGGTTGTGGGAGCAGCCCTCGCAGGCTGGCTTGTGAGCTGGGACGCTGCGCTATCCTATGGAATTGGCTGTCTTTTTGTCTTTGCGAGCGCCGGATTGTCGGCCTGGCTTTGGGGGCGGCTGATCGCTAAAAAACTCGTTGCGGTCGCCCTTCTCATCATTGTATTTAAATATGCGATTTTCGGGATCATTCTGTACAAAATCTTGCTCACCAGCTGGGTTCAACCTTTGTGGTTTTCAGCTGGGATCGGGAATATCGTACTCGCCGCATTGCTTGCGGCACTGACAACCGACGACGACCAAAAAATGGAGAACTGACATGTCATTTAGCCTAACTTCACTCATCCCAGGTGTTGGCCATGAGTATGCGCACGTCGCAACAGCGGGTATTGTTACGGTGGGGTTGGTCACTGCCGCACTTGTTGGAAGAGCTCAGCTCGGCACCGGCGAGGTTGCGGTCGTTCCCGCATCAAAGTTTTCTCTCCGCGGGTTTTTTGAGTTTGTGACTGAGTTTATCCAAGGCCTGGTCGACATGGTGATGGGAGAGCAGGGCCGCAAGTTTCTCCCTCTTTTTGCATCAGTTTTTACGTTTGTTTTGATTAACAATCTTGTTGGCGTTGTTCCTGGAATGACTCCGGCTACCGAAAATCTAAACACAACTCTCGCGATGGGTTTGTTTATCTTTTTATACTACAACTACTTCGGTTTTAAAGAAAACGGAGTGGGTTATCTCAAGCACTTTTTGGGGCCCGTTCTGTGGTTAGGTCCCTTGATGCTTGTCATTGAACTCATTTCTCATTTTGTTCGACCTGTTTCTTTGGGTCTTCGTTTGGCGAACGTGATGCGGGGTGATCATACCGTTGTCGGAATTTTCTTGGATCTCGTTCCCATCGCACTACCCATTCCCTTTTATCTGCTTGGAATTTTTGTCTGCTTTGTACAGGCCTTTGTCTTTACTTTGCTTTCGATGGTTTACGTCGCCATGGCAACGGCTCACGACCACTAATTTTTAAGAAACAATGCACTTGAGAGAACAAGTGCTTACAAACGCTAACCCCACGCGGTTGGCACAACTGGAGGAGATCCTATGAAAAAGTATTTGGTTTTAGCAGCAGCTTTGCTGGCATCGAACGCAGCTTTGGCACAAGATGCAGCTGCAAGCATGTCTATCAACGGCGGACTTGCTGCACTTGCGGCGGGCTTAGCAATCGGAATCGCAGCTTTTGGTGGCGCGATTGCACAAGCCAAAACTGCAGCGGCAGCCTTGGACGGTATTGCTCGCAACCCCGCAGCTCAAGGTAAAATCTTTACTCCCATGATCATCGGTTTGGCTCTTATCGAGTCACTTGTGATCTACGCATTCGTTATTGCGTTCTTCCTTCAAGGAAAAATGTAATTCCGAAGCTTTCGGGTTTTTTCAGAATCGAAAGACTCAAAAGAAATGCCGAAACGAAAAAGGGAGCCAAGTGGCTCCCTTTTTTTTGAATGATAAATAGGTTCGAAATCAGGGCGATCTAAGCTCCTGTTTAACTAGTAGCAACGGCTGGCGCGCTCTTCGGCGGCCAAGCAAGTCTCGAGCAAAACCAAGTGGTAATCTCGCATCGTGGTAAAGGCGAGAGACTCAGATTCAAACACTCTTGCCTGATCCAAAAGTAAATCATTGACCGTGGCTCGGCCCGCTTGAAAGCGGCGGATGCTTTCTGAAGCCAGTGATCTTGCTCGCTCGGCAGACTCTCGTGCCAGCATCGCATTTTGGTAAAGCTCTGAGCGGCGCTCCTGCAAGGTTTGAAGTTTGGCTGTCTCAGAAAGTTCAAAAGACTTTAAATCGGCGGCAGCCGCACGTCTCAGGTCACTCCAATAGTTTCGAGAGGCTATGGAGTTGCCTTGCTCCCAAAACGGAATGGTAAGGACAAGTTGGCTGGTCCAATCGCCACTCTCGAGGGGCGAAATTTGGTTCGATACCCAGGAGGAGGTCAGATCCAGGCGTGGGGCCCAATCAGTGCCAGCCTGATATGATTTTGAATCACGGATTTGAACCTCAAGATCTCGCACTTTAAAAACCATGCGGTCTCTTAAGTTTTTTTCGTTTCGCTTTGTTTTGAGATCAACCTTTTCCCAGGGCCAGTCTCGAACCATCGTCAGGCCGGGTAAAACACCATCCAGCTGAGATCTCAAATCTAGGAGTTGAACTTGGGCCTGTCTGATCTGAATTTCGGAGTTGGTAAAATCAAGCCGGACCTTTTCAACTTCTTGAGCGGGCAATTGTCCCATTTTGTATCGGTTTTGCGCTACTCGTGAAAGCTCACGCTTGCGTTCATTGAGTGAGCGCTGACTCTCGAGTCGCTTTTGTACTTCAAGCCATTGAAAAATCAATGTTGCGGCTTCGGCCTCAAGCGTGATCGGAGCTAGTTTAAAGTTGAGGTCCGCCTGCTCGCGCGTGCGTGAACTCTCTTTAAGCGCTGAGAGGTCGCCGCCAAAACGGAATAAGTTCAGCTTTGCCTGAAGCGCCGCCGTCTCTCCGCTATCGAGGCCCCACTCCTTAATTCCTTGCGAAGCGGTTCCAACAACAGTGGGGGACCAGGTTAAATACTTTGAAAGTGCAAAAGACTTTGAACTGAGTGCCTCAAACTGACGAGCATGCAGCTTGGGACTTTCGTTTCCAACTTTTTCTAAAACTTCCCGAAAGGACGTTAATGCCAAGGGCGAGGCCAAACCAGCGCTCGAGAACAAAGCGAAGATCAAAAATGAAAAAAAACTTTTCATCGCAGCTCTCCTTCGGGCCTCTTCCAAGGCAAAACTCTATTTTGTCGCCTGAATCTTTTCATTCGCCATTCGAGATAGGTGGCCTGCATAGCTGGAACTACAAAAATTGTGAGTAGCATTGAAATCCAAAGCCCACCCGCAACCGCAATGCCTAAAGGCTGAAGAATCCGTCCACCCTCCCCAAAACCAAGTGCGATGGGAACCATTCCAAGAACTGTCGTCATCGAGGTCATCAGAATCGGTCGCAGACGAGCCTTTGCCGCCGCAACGGCCGCTTGAAGTGGAGCTTGTCCCTCGGCGACGAGCTTTTTCATAAAGTCGACGAGGATAATGCTATTGGCGACAGCGATTCCATTGAGCAGAATCATGCCGAGGACGGAATTGAGCGACAGTGTGCTCTTAAAAACAAACAAGCTCGCCAAGACACCAATCATACCCAGCGGTATCGCAACCAAGACCAAAAGTGCATCGACCAAATCACCAAAGAGCAAAACCATTGTCACAAAGACAAGCAGAACCGAGAGAGCGAGGGCCCACTTGAGTTGTCCGAGGGCTTCGCCAATTTCTTTATCTGGGTCTGTCCAGACGACATTGGCGTTCGCTTTAGGGTTTTCAGTTTTCCATTGTGCGAGGATATTCTGGGCCTGCACCTGTTTTTCTTTAACTAAACTTTTTGACGACTCGTTTTCTCGTCCCGTGATCATTGTCATCTCGCTTTGATTGTAGCGAAATAGCGCGGGCGCTTGCTTCTGCATATAAACGTCTGCGAGGGCACTTAAAGGAACGATCTTGCCGCCAAGGTGTAAAGGAAGTGATTTGACCTGATCAACGTCATTGACTCGGCCTTTCGTGAATGACAAATCCATCGAATATCTTTGCGTTCCATCCGTGAGCTCTCCGACATACTTTCCCTCGGTAGAGACACGGACAAATTGAGCAAGGTCTGCCACCGAAAATGTCGATCGCGTGATTTGGGCCATGACGTCAGTGCGTGGTTGCAAAATGATTTGCTCTTCTTGTGTACTATTAGGTCGATTTCGGATACGCGAAAACACTTGGGCTTCAGACAATCGGACTTTTAGATCTTCGGCAACTTTCGTGCGATCGACAGGATCACCACCGCGCACCTCAAGCAGCATATTCGGAGGATTTGGGATCGGAAGCTCAGATGGATTCCAGGGTTCGACCCAATAAAAAGTCGTCGGCGAATTGATATAATCTTCTTCGAGCTGCTTCCAGATCTTGTCCATGTTCCTTCGGTCTTTGAGGCGGATCATAATCATGCCGTTATTCGCGCCATTGAGCTGGGTAAAGGTATAAGCGGTTTCTTCTTGGTATTTCTGCAAAAGATCATACTCGAGTTTTTCAGTAAACTGATCCAGTTGGCGAGGCTCGGTAAACGTGGGCTTTGAAACACCGAGAATGACCCAATCCGTTTCGGGTCGACCAATAATTTCTTTAGGTAGCCCAGGCAAAACAACAACAAGAAGGGCGACCAAAACGGCCGTGAGCGTAGCGTAGGTGGTCCATCGCAAAACACCAGTTCGAATGAAATAGTCCAACGCTTTAGCATACGCA
>JBKCUU010000060.1:0-12644 GCA_046318155.1 Bdellovibrio sp.
GCATTGCGATGGCCCACCGAGCCGGTGCGCGCATTGCGAATCTCGAGTTTATGCAGTTTCACCCGACGTGTTTGTACCACCGCGACTCACGCAATTTTTTGATTAGCGAAGCCTTGCGCGGTGAGGGCGGCGAATTGATGAACACCAAGGGCGATGCGTTCATGAAGAAATACCATGAGCTGGGCTCGCTCGCCCCGCGCGATATTGTGGCGCGCTCGATTGATGCCGAGATGAAAACCTCGGGTGATCCTTGTGTGTACTTGGATATGCGATCTCGCACACGTGAGTATCTGCAAACACGCTTTCCGGTCATTTTTAAAAAATGTCTTGAGCATGGCATTGATATGTCCACCGATCCCATCCCCGTCGTTCCGGCCGCGCACTACTTGTGCGGCGGCGTGCTGACTGATGTCGCGGGTCAAACTGACATTCCAGGTTTATGGGCTTTGGGAGAAACGGCGTGCAATGGTTTGCACGGCGCAAACCGCTTAGCTTCAAATTCATTGCTTGAATGCTTGGCCATGGCCCACAACTGCGCCGTCAAACTTCAGTCGATCAAAAACGAACTTCAGCTTCCAGTTCTAGATCCCGCCGACTGGCATCACCCCTCACAATCAGACCCCGACGAGATGGTCGTCATTCACCATATGTGGGACGAAATTCGCCGCTTGATGTGGAACTATGTCGGCATTGTCCGCTCGAAAAAGCGGCTCGAGCGGGCTTCGCATCGACTCAAAAATATTTTGAGCGAAGTAAAAGAATACTATTCGATTTTTAGACTGAATAGCGACATTCTTGAACTTCGTAACATTGCCATTGTGGCGGATCTTTCAGTCGAGTGCGCGCTCAAGCGCAAAGAGTCTCGCGGCATTCACTACAACTTGGATTACCCGTGGGCACCGCCCGATTCCCAGGGTAAAGACACGCTCGTTCTTCGCGGCGACTGATGCACGCGCTGAATTTTTTTGTTCATTTTTTGTTTCTCTGCGCGCTGTTGACCAGCGCCAAGCCCGCGTGGGCTCAAGCCGAGGACACCTCGCTCTGGGAGTACGGTTTTGGTTTGGGCTATGTTCATTTTGAGCACTACCCGGCCGCGGATCAATTTTCGAATTTGTTTTTACCCTTTCCGACGTTTCAATACCGGGGACGGATTTTGCGGGCCGATGACCGTGAGGGCACTCGGGCGTATCTTTTTAAAGGCGAGCGGTGGTCTTTTGAAATGGCCGGCGGTGGTTATCCTGCTCTTAAGTCCGATGAAAACTCGGCTCGTCGCGGGATGGACGATCTTCCTTGGATGCTTCAGCTGGGTCCGCAACTGGTTGTTAAATTGGTTCCCGACTTTGAATTCAAGCTCGCCGTGTTTCAAGCCCTGTCGACGGACTTTAGCCTCACAAAGACGGCGGGCATTGCCTATCAAGGCAAGCTGCAGTACCGGTGGCAAACACAATTTTCGAATGAGGACTTCAAGGTCCCAGTTCTTGCCGAGCAGATCACCAGCTTTGGTCAACTGACCTGGTCTTTAAAGGGCGGGGACAAAGAGTTTTTAAGAACTTACTTTGAAGTTCCAGCGCTTTTTGCAACATCCTCCCGCCCTGCGTTTTCTGCGCGATCAGGCTTTTTAAGCAGCGAACTTTCTTACTTTCAATCTTTTCGCTCGGGCCGAGCCTCGTTTTACTTGGGCGCTGCGCTCACCGATTACGCGGGATCGTCCAACCGCAAAAGCCCGCTGCACAAATCGGATCTGAATGTGACCTACCTTGTCGGTCTCACTTACGTGCTTGGCGAATCTCAGCGCCCGTCCGTCCCGCTTGAACAAACCGAAGGCCTCATCAACCGGTTTGAAAAACGCCTCAACTTGATGCCGTAATGAGGACGCGGTGACAGCTGCGCCTTTGTCCTGTTTTTGAAACACTTTGTCCCTATCGGTCAGTCTATTGGCAAGCCGCAGGACTAGCCGCTTCCGCGGACCACCTCGAGTGAAGACAAAAGTTGACCCTTGTCTTGTTTTCGGACCATGATCGTTAACGGAGGAAGACCACCGATGTTACATCTTAGAATCACGATTCTGGCTTTGGTTTTTGCAGCTCTGGGTTGCGCGTCTCTTCCTGACAATCCGCAATTGCAGTTGATCTCGGTCGGTGAGTACCAAAGCATCATCAATAAAAATACCGAAGGCGCTAAAAGCTACGATGGTTTTATGAACACGATGGATTTTAAAGCAACGCTGCTCAGCAGTGCTGTGGTGCGTGCACAAGCCGATCAAAATGCCCGTGTGTACCAATGGGACCCCGCTCAGTATGCAAAAGAAAAAGAAACTTCAGAAGCCAACCTGCAAAAAGAATCGCAAATGTTTTTGAGCTTCTTTATCCCCGAGCGCAAGTATGATGATTTAGCGAAGCCCACCACACGCTGGAAAATCTTTTTGGATGCCAATGGCCGACGCTTCGAAGGCAAGGCTGCACGGATCAAAGCACAGCTGGCGGAGCTGATGGTTCTGTACCCGCATCACACGCGCTGGCAAACGGCGTACAAGGTGACTTTCCCGATCCCGATGAGCTTGATCGAAAAGAGCGAGAAAAAACTCACGCTCACCGGCCCCGTGGGTTCGTCGAGCATCGTGTTTAAATCGGTGGAATAGTCCCGCGCCTAAATACTTGCGATGTGATTGGTGCAAATCCTTAGGGCCTATGTCATTTGCGGGTTTTATTTTCTAAATGACTGATCCTTGAAAGACTTCGCCCACCGCAAAGCGAGGCTGAAGATGATCCACTTCGAGGCCAAAAGTACTCTGGCACTGGCGCCCCGAGTTTCTATCGACGTACTGACAATGTTTGTCGCGAGACAAAATCATTTTCCTCGTTTTCGGTGTGATGCTTTTGTTGACGCGCTTTGACTCCGCGGCGGCAATCGCAACCGCTGGTGCTTTTTCAGCTGTGTGATTTTTTACTAGAAATTGATCGGCCAGGTGTTCGATCACCGATGCCAAGGTAAAGTCTTGATTCTTTTGTGCCAGTCCATAGGCCGAAGGATCTTTGCATCGGCACAGCTTTTCGTACTGTGTCTGCGTCAGCTGGATAGATAAGGAAACCGAGTCTTTTTGAAATTGTGTTCTCTCGGGTTCTTGGATCTCGAGATCCAATGCCCGTGAGATTTCTTTTTGCGTTTCAGGCACAGATTTGCCCGCTATCTTTTGAAGGATCTCTTGCCTTTGACAAAGACTGACTCTTTCGCCAGATTGCTTGGCTTTTTCTTTGAGAGCGCGTGAGAGGTCTCCGATCTGAGTCAGATTCAAATCCCCAGACTCAATCTGAATGGCCATAGAAGGGATCTCCTTTAGAAGTCTTGCGATCTCGAGCCTTCGCATGGCAGCCGATCCCGAATAGGAAAGCTCTTTCACAAGATATTCAAAAGTCGAGGCGTAGGCTCGGTCGAAATAAATGCGGCGAGCTTCAATCTGCTGGATATGCAAAAGAATCGAGTGCAGCAGTTCTCGCTCTTGAACAACGAGATTTTTGAGATTGAGTCCAACCTCTTGATTGCTGAGTTTCTGAATGGACATGAGGCTTAATCCATTGTTAAAAGGCTTAATCCTGCCGAGGTCATGTGATCTTCAAATTGAACAAAATATTTTGAAAATTCGAAATGCAAAACGACCAGAGGCATTGCTGAGTTCAAGAAAAATGCGTCAAAAAAAAATTCAAAAAACATTCTAAATTGCACATCGCAAAAGTTTTCTGTTTCTATCCATGGACGGCTGTTCTGTTCCAAGAATGAATTCAATTTTTGCCACACCATCTTCCAAAAAACCGTGGCGGTGACGCGACTCCACAACTTGGGCCCAACCAACCAAGGTGAAGAAATTGAAGTCGCGGCATCGGGGCTCACGCATTATCAGACCCGAAAAGGTCGCGGCGACCATTATCGAATCTTTGGGCATTTCGCGTAAACGCTTTGCTTCGGTTCCAGACCGTGTTGAGAGCCTATCAAAATGGGCTCTCAAATAGACGAGAAGCTCAGCTCAACACGACTCGTTGTCGGCTCATGCGACTCACTTCGGTCCCATGGTCGGGTCAAAAGGAGCATACCAAGGTTCTTCGATCTCGTGCCGCGAAATTGCTCTCGTAACAAGGTTGGACCCCGCATCGACCAGCTCTCGTCCACTCATCCAATAGGAGCCTGGTAAAGTAAAAACTTTCAGCGCCCACAATTGATCGATCCACTTTTTACTGACTCCGGCGTCGATCAAAATTTGTAACATCTCGCGCGTCTTGAGTTCATTTGGCACGTTGGTCATCTCGTGACGAGTGGCTCCGTGAAACATGAACATCGAGGCCTCACCCGCATAGCGATTTTCGCCTTGAGCGTAAAGCATCACGCACATGCTGGCACATGTTGTCCCGTTCTCGACGCTCGTCAAAATCTTGCGTCCATTTCTTTTTTCCGCCGTTAGCAAAGCGATCAGCTTGAGGCCCTCATTGGCCGCCCCACCGTTTGAGTTCAGAATAATCAGCAGGGGCTGCTTTGGTTTTAACGGCGCCAGAATCTGCTCCAGCTTGTCTGCCATAGGCCAAGCGATCGCTCCCTGAATTCGAAGAACATAAAGTGGTTGATCTTTGGCATCGGTCCCATCTGCCAGGCTGATCGCACCCGCCTCGAGCGATTGGGCAAAGCCACTAAGGCTCGAGAAAACAATCATGGCAAATAAAAATAACTTCATAAGCCCTCACCTGACTAGTTGGCGATACTACATTGGGTGTCAGAGCAATCTAAAAGCCGGCTAAGAACTAATTCAATTCGAGACAGCCAGGCAGGAGCGTCAAAGCCCTTCGAATGGGGCCTATTTTTGTCACGGCACTTTAACGGGTCTCCGTCGGTGCATGGGCTTTGACAAAAGAATCACAATTTTGATTGGGCCGCGGTGATCGAGCACCTGGCAGATCAGTCTTTAGCCAAGAAGACGCTTGAAAGAACAACACCGACGGCTCTTGCCGCCGCGGAGTCAAAGCGCGTCAACAAAAGCCTCACGCCCAGAAGAAGAAAAGTGATTTTACATCGTGGCAAGCATTGCCAGTAGGTTGATCAAAAATCAGGTCGCCAATGTCAAAGCACCTTCGGCCTCGAAGTGGATCATGGGCAACCCCGCTTTGCGGGCGGGGATCACGATCTGAATAATCTTCGAGCACTTTGCAAGAAGCACAACCTGCATCGGTACCGTCAACAGGCGCAGAGACGGTTTTTCTAGCTCTTGACGAACGCATAAATAAAGGTGCCGTGGGCGATGGAATTGCTGAGCGAAAAATGGCGCACAGAGAAATAGTCCCAGAGGCGCGTGGCTAAAGCCACGGCGAGAAAAAAATACGATTTGCATTGAGCTTCTTCGCGGACGTCACTTTGTAGCCAGCGAAGACAAGACCAAGGCGTCTTTATTTATGCGTTCTTAAAGAGGTCGGAGTCTTGATCCCGGAAGACGGTCCTTGGAGTGGTTCCTGAGTTACTGCTCGGGAGTCCACTGCCCACTCTGTGTTCGGATGACGCTCGTATGACCAAGTTGTGCTTATCCCCGAGTGAACTTTTTGGTCACCAGTTTTTGAAAGGTCGCTGGCAAATGTTGGGCAACTCTGAGACCAATTCCACTCAAGCCCTGGGGCTTTAAAGTATCAAAGTCTTCAAGAATGGCTTCGCGGATCATCTCGGCGTATTTCTTTGACGATATGCTCGTCAAAAAACTCACATCCAGATTTTTACCGTATTTTTTAGGAATATCCTTAAACATCCGAGTCTCAATACCGGGCGTGATGAGTAAAAGAGTTGAAACTCCCGTTCCCGGTAGCTCAGTTTTGAGACACTCGGTAAAGGCCGCGACGGCCGCCTTTGAGGCCGCATAAGTCGAGGCACACGGAAAGTGCATGTAAGCCGACACTGACGAGTTATTGATGATCTTACCCCGTTTACGCAAAAGCATGCCTGGCAAAAAAGCGTGAGTGAGGTGGATCAAGGCGTTCACATTCACTTGCAGCATCGAATAAATCTCTGGGATGCTTTGCTCTTCGAACAAACTCCCGGTCAGCTGGCCGGCATTGTTAAAGAGAATATCGATTTCGAGTTGGCTGTGTTTGACCAAAAAAGCCTCGACACCTTCACGCGAGCCCAAATCCGCGGCGTACTGGACAACCGAGGCCGCTCCCGCTTTTTCAAGAGCTGTAACGAGCTCGGCATCTTGTGTGCGATTGACAACATGAAGGTGCGCTTTGTTTTCGGCACACATCATGGCAACAGCTCGGCCGATTCCCCGGTTTGCGCCCGTGATTAAGATATGACTGCTTTGAATTTGCATTTAGTCTCCTTTTAATTTAATGGGGTCGACGCCCCAGTCTTTGAGAATGGCGGCCTCATCCGCCTGTGATGCGGCCTTTTTAAATTTGGCACCGCTCTTACCTTTGACCCGTCTCTCACAGGACGCCCAGTCGGCATGGCGCATGGCCTCACCGTTAAGGACCGAGAGGTACGAGTGCGCAGCTTTTTTTTCTTGCTGAGGACGCATCTCGGGAAGCGGACTCTTTTCCGGAAAGTCATGAACCGCAACGGGATACCCAATCAAGGGCCCATCGTACAAATCAACCCAACGACCCTTGGTCAGATTGGCCGCGATCTCATCGCAGCGTTCATTGCCAGGATTGCCGGTATGGCCCCGGATGTACTGCCACTCGATTTTGCTCCCCTTACGAGCCAGCACCAAATGGTGAAGACGCTCCCACAAATCGCGGTTTGAAACTTCTTCGCCGGCCGCATTTTTCCAACCCCGCTTCTTCCAGCCCCACACCCACTGCGTGATTCCGCGGATCACATAAGTGGAGTCAGTAAACAAAACCACATCGCCGTCGCGGTCTTTGATAAAACTCAAAGCACTGATGGCACCCATTAATTCCATTTGGTTGTTGGTCACTGGTGCGTCTTTACCACCAAGCTCGCGAACGAAGCCTTCGGGAAAGATCACGATCGCGCCCCAGCCGCCAGGACCAGGATTTCCTGAGCAGGCACCGTCGGTGTAAATCGAGATGATCTTGAGCCAGTTTGACATGGGCCTAGTGTCGAGGCAAAAACCGTCCCCTGACAATCTTTTTGACACTCAAAAACGCCCACTTCTTCCGTACGCGTTCCATAGACGCAAAATGACACCCGAAATCACGGCACGAAGACTGCTTAATAGTTGCCAGATGGTGGCGCGAATTGGATTTTTATGCATGCTGGTGGTTCAAGTTCTCGGAGTTTTACTCCTGGCTCTTCCTGCGTTTGCCGACCGCGCGATCAGCTTAGGCCTCCCTCCTCAGTTCTGGGCCCTTGGGATGAGCGTCGGCCGGTCAAACAGTCTCTACGTTTCTGAAGGCTCACCCTACTCGGCTTCATGGGACTTTGCCGTTGCTCCGACCATCATTTTAAACCGTGATTACACCTTGGGTGCGTTAGTTGAGTACTCGCAAGATCTACGCGAAGAGGATCTTGATTTCGGCCGTGGGAGCATTTCGCTGCGAAAAGCATCGGGCACTTCGGCTTTCGCGAAACGCGTAAAATTCACACCGACCTTAACGGCCGGCTTTCCCATCAGCCGGGCAGCTCAAGCTTCAAGTCTTCAAGCTTCTTTGGGTTCGTCCGCACGTATGGACGTTAACCCCGACTATTTGTTTTCAAAACGTTGGTCGATTGCGGCGACTTTAGGTCTGACTCGCAACTTTCATCAATATGACACTGCTTACAAAGGAACCGTGAACACTCAGTGGTCGTCGACTCAGTCTCTGGAGACGGGTTGGGCCTTTACCGACTGGATGGGCCTGAACCTTACGCTTGGTCACATCGACACACTCTCTTACCAAGGCGTGGCCAAGGATTATATTTTTCATAGCCAAGAACTGGATTTCAAGCTTTCACCGCGATGGAGCGCCAGCGTGGGTCATTCATGGGGGAAACCCTATGTTTCAACCCGTAAGTTTGACGGCCAGAGCTTGAATCTTGAATTGGCCGATGAAGACAACTCGCTCGTGTTTACAAATTTAACGTTTTTGCTTTGAGTTTTCGAAACAAATGGAGACCGCATGAAAAAAACGGCAGGCACCAATAAACAGATGACGAAGCTGATGCTCGTAACCGTGGCGATGAGCCTTGGTTTAACAGCCTGTACAAAACCGCGTGACACCAAGATTGCGGATGAGTCGCTCGAGCTCGAGCTCATGGCGATTTCTGAACTCCAAGGTTCTGGTTACCAGATGAAGCTGGGCAATGACGCCCGCACGATGGATCACAACTCAAAGCCGATCGCGGTGAACGAAAAACCTTCGTTCAAAGTTCAATCGGCAAAGGTTCCTAGCAAACTATCAGGTTTGATTTCAAACGCCCCCGTTAAAGGCAAGCCCGGCGAGTCTTTGGCTTTGCGCTTTAAAGTTTTGCCCTCGGTCGTTTTTGTGATGAAGCAAGTGACTGACGTTTCTGAACTCTCGACCTTAGATCAAGATTTAGTTGAGACCGTGGGCCAAACAAAGTTTTTACCCATTTATACAATCCCCGTTCAAAAAACAGGGATTCTCGTTCGCCAAAAAAATGACTACGGCGAGCAGTCCTACAAACAAGACTTCCGCGCGACCGCCTTGGCACAGGCTACTCACGTGCAGTTGGACCTGCGTGCCGAGAAATTTAAGGCCGTTGAAATTCCTGCGAGCAACCCCACACTTCGCCAAGAGATTTTTCTGGCGAACCAGCTGAACAACCGTGTTACAACGGTTGCCGAGACAGAAGAACTGCTGCAAACGCGTTTGGGCCTGTCTTCACAGTCAGAAAAAGTAGCGACTCGCCTGGTTCGCCGGTCAAGCCCGGATCGGGCGGCTAAAGTTGACGTTTTGATTTACACGATTAAAAAACGTGGTGAGATCAAAGACCGTGAACTTCTCGCGAAGCTTGATTCTCGTATTGAAAACAGCGAAGTTCTGAACTGCCCGGCCGAGATTAAGTCTCAGGCCGGTGACGATTGCGTGTTGATCCTCGAGCGCAGTCTGGTCGCAACGTCGGTTCAAGCCACTTTGGCTCTGAACGAAGACGGTCAACCCACAGGCAACGTTAAATTCGAAGAAGTTAAAGCCGGCGGCCGTACGACGCTTTTGCAATTGGCCGCCAATTCTCAAGTGACTGAAGTCGGTCCCTTGGCCGCTCGTAGCTTAAATCCTTTGAACACGATCATGATCTCTGACATCAAAGGCAAAGAGTTCTTGTTCCGCCGTACTTTTGAAGACGCGGCGTCTTCGCTCTCGGCTTTTGGCCCCGGAGCTTCTGGTAATTTAGAGATCATCAAGTTTGATATGGAAGACCACCGTCTCGTGGTTCGCCGGGCCGATGCCGTCAATTCCGAGCGCCAAGCCGGCGACATCGATAAAGAAGAACTCATGTCAATCCCTGTTGTCTACTTGCGCCTGAAGGGTGATGACGGCACGATCTTGGTTTCTCCTCAGCAGACAACCAAGGAGCGCGCTGAAGTCATCTCTTTGAATTGGACTCAAAATACAATCCCCACGACATCGTCGCCTTTGGCCTTTTTCCAAGCGGGTCAGTGTTTTGCAGCAACGGGCAACAAAACCATCACCAACATGGATATGCGCTTAAAAGAGGGTTCGCTGAACTTCTCGATCTCGGGATCGTACACCTTCATTCCTGAGTGTATGTCGCAGTTTGGTCTTAATGACTACTGGTACGGCGGCAACTTGCAGTCGACTTTTAACTTGAGCGAGCGCATCTCGTTTAAAGCGCACGACAAGTCGCGCGACCAAATTAAAAACCAGGATCTTCCCTTCCGCGCTCAAGCCTTGCTTGGTTTCGGAATCTTTACTTTAGGCAAGCGCGTTCCTGATCAGTTTGGTAACTTTGGCCGTATCAACAATGAGCTCGCATTGCCTGTGATTCAAGACTTCGCAAACGGCAAAGTTTTGACTTACACTTTGGGCGGCTTACCTGAGGATGAGACTTACAAAAAAATCTTTATCGACACCACTCGCCAGGTCATCAAAGACTGGAATGAAAATATGCGCCGCGCTTTTCAAGGAACGCCCTTGGAACGTTCGGGTGACTACATCGCTCTTAAAATTGATGGTATTGACTCCACTCCCGGTCGCCTTGGTGATTTGGACCGCAACTATATTTGGAACTTTGATAAAGGTTTGGATTCGGGTCTTTTGGGGATGTCACAATCGGCCCCCAATCCCCGCACTGGTATCGCCGAACAAAACAACGTTTTGATGTACAGCGGTAACTTGCTTGGCTACATCGGCTCGACAAAAAACAATGCTCGCATTCTGCGGGAGTACAAGAAACTGAAGGCCGCGGCCGCTCAAAAAATTGAAAATGAGTTCCGTAAAGAATTGGCAGAGGCGACAAACACAGGAACGCAAGCACCAGCAACCTCGCAAGACAAATTGCAAGATGCTCAGCGTTTGATCCGTCGCTGGTCCGACACGGCGAACTACCGCTCAGTTCCTCGCACTCCCCGCGCCTTGCAAACTGCTGAAGGACTAAAAGCGATGGGTCAAGCCTACAAGGCGATCCAGTACACGGGTGCCGAGTCACGCGAGCGCAAAGCGCAAGCGGCGGCCTCAATTTCAATCACAAAAGGTTACTTGCGCCAGATCGTTGAAAAAGCGTTGGCCATGGATGCTCAAGGCTTGGCGGCCACTCGTGACGAAGCCATGCTGCAAGCACTGAGTGCGGCTGAAGTTTTGAAAGCTTATGGCAACAGGTTGTCGCAAGAAGAGCGTTTGGCTTTGTCGATGCAAACTCGCCGCTTGGCCCTGGCTGCTGAATTTCAAAAGAACTTCCGCAAAGGCTTGGGTTGCGTGATCTCGGCTGAGGGCATCCCGTCAATGGGCGGAGTTGATTTGGCTGACGTTCCCACCGAGCAGATGTTCTCGAACTGGTACGCAAAGACTTTGTCGCACGAGATCGGTCACTCCTTGGGTCTGACTCACAACTTTAAAGGATCGTTTGATAAATCGAACTTTAAATTTGGTGATGAGAACTCAGATCGTCACTACTCGTCGATCATGGATTACCCTTCTCCAAATCGTAATTTGACCAACTATCAAAAGCCTGGTCCTTACGATGCCCACGCCTTGCGGGCTGGCTACACGGGCTTGATCGAAGTTGCTGATAGCGTCAAGGCAGCAGCTCAAGACCAAAATGGCAAAAAAGTCATCGGCATGAAGGTCGATGGCCAAGTGAAAGTGATCGAATTGGTTGCCGGTAAGTTTGTGAACCTCGAAGACATGAAAAATGCCGTGATCCCCGGTAAAATGGATTCAACTGGCAAAATGGTCAAATCTTGGTGGGATGTGACATCTGCGCATTTGGCAAAACTTCCTTTGAAGTTCTACCACTTTTGCACAGACATCCATGTTGGCGGCGACCCGACGTGCAACCGTTGGGATGCAGGGACAACACCAGCAGAAGTCGTGAAGTTTTACATCGACGAATACCAAGATCAGTACCCCCTGATGAACGCTCGTGGTGACCGCATTAACTCGGTCGGCATGGGTTCCTACATCGGCCGCGTCATGACAAACTTCTTCGCGGTCCGTCAGTTTATGGATGAAACTTTCTTCCGCTCGATCCAGGGTTACTCGGATGTGGGTTCTTATGTTCCTGCGGCTCTTGAGTCTTACAAGTTTTTCTTGAACACCTTCAACACGCCCCACACCACGGCGGATGTGAATGATCCGAGTCGTTTCACGCGCGTGGATTTTAACAAGTCCGTGGCGAAAGTGGGCGCTGATGGCAAACCCATTATTGGAGTTGACGGTCAACCCGTGACCGAGCAACAAAAAGCGATCGCCATCATTGAGGCGCGTGCAACTCAAGATATCACTGAAAGTGGAACTGAAGAGATTCAAGTTCGCACTCGCGGTATCGAGTTCGACAAAGCCTTGGCCTTGATGATGCTGACGACGCGTGACTTGCGGAATCCTCGTTATGAGCAAATCAGCCTTCGGCTGTCATTTGCGGATTTCGAGAAGTACGCCATGCAGCTCCCCGCAGAAAGCAGCTTCATCATGCGTGCTCTCAGCCAGACTTTGGCTGACAACATGACATCGGTCCTCTTTGTTGATGGTGGTTTGGCTCAAGTTCCTGCGACCCTCGTTCCCCAAACTTCAGAGATCGTTCGTTACTACGCAGTCTTGGGATCAATTGTTTTTCTCGAGGCCAGCACACTTGAAGATAAAGACAACTTTGCGACCTTGTTTCGCGTTGGATCGGCTCTTGAGTCTCCTCCCACAGACCGCTTGGTTGTGACCAAAGCGGATCAAAACGCAGCCAGCCGCGGGGCTTTAAAATTCTTCGCCTTTGATAACGCCGATATGTCTGCGTCGCTCGTTCGCAATGCGGCTCAAAAGCGTGTGATCTTGGACAACGCTGATATGATGGCAGCCGCCGTTGATAAGGTGATCATGGCGAAGACTCCCGAAGAACAAAAAACAGAGCTCGCAAATGCAGCAAAAGTTTTTGAAGGTCTCAACCGAAATGGTGTTTTGCTCAATGAGGCCGAAGCCAAAGCGGGAATCACTTTTCAACGCCAGGTTGTCTTCACGGTTCAGCACGTTCAACAGATGATTCAAGTC
>JBKCUU010000061.1:0-47936 GCA_046318155.1 Bdellovibrio sp.
GCGCGAGGGCGTTGTCGCGGCCTTAGGTCTTTTGCGTGAGTTTCAAAAATCTTTTACCTACAAACTGGATTTAACTTTGGTTCCGCGGTTCAATGAAGAGGGCGTCTTGTTTAACAGCCGGATGAACACTCGCGGCGTTGATTTGAATCGCAACCTCCCCACCAAAGATTGGTCGCCCGAAATCAAAACGCCGCGCTACAATCCGGGTCCCTTTGCAGGGAGCGAACCCGAAAACCAAGCTCTGGCTGCTTTTCTTGAAAAAGAAAAACCAAACTTTTTGCTCAGTCTGCACTCGTGGAAACCTGTTCTTAATGTCAATGGCGATTGCCGTGGCGAGGCCGAAGTTTTGGCCAAACTAACGGGGTATTTGATTGATGATGATATCGGTTACCCCACGCCCGGTTGCCTGGGAACGTATGCAGGACTCGAACGCACATCGCCAACCCTGACCTACGAGATTGAACGCGGCCTTGCTCCCGAAGAAACTTTACGCCTGCACGTACCCGCAATTTTAGAATGCTTAAAATTCACCGAAACGAGAACTGTATGAATGCCGCTCAAATAGAATCCTTAGAAGCCAAACTCAAAGCCCATGGGTCACTGACGCCTTCTGAAAAAGCGGATCTGCTGGCCGTCATCGAGGCTCTTGATACGGGTAAAATCCGCGTGGCTGAACGCCAAAGTTCAGGCGCTTGGACAACCAACGCGTGGGTGAAGCAAGCGATCCTCATGTACTTTCGAGTGATGCAGATGAACCCGATTCAAGCAGGGGATCTGCAATTTTTTGATAAAGTCCCTCTCAAAACATGGTCGGCACAAACGGGTGTTCGCGTTGTTCCGCCTGCTGTGGCTCGCAAGGGCTCATTCATTGAACCCGGCGCCATCTTGATGCCTTCTTACGTCAACCTCGGCGCCTACGTGGGTGCTGGCACCATGGTCGACACCTGGGCCACCGTGGGCTCGTGCGCACAGATCGGCAAAAACGTGCATCTCTCGGGCGGCGTTGGCATTGGCGGCGTTCTTGAACCCATTCAAGCAAGCCCCGTTATCGTCGAAGACGACGTCTTTATTGGCAGCCGCTCGATCGTGGTCGAAGGTGCTTACATCCAAGAGGGTGCGGTCCTTGGCGCTGGGGTCACGATCACGGCCTCGACCAAAATTATTGATGTCTCAGGTCCCATCGAGCAGATTTTTCAAGGAGTCGTTCCCAAGAACTCGGTCGTGATCCCGGGCACTTATCAAAAAAACTTCGCCGCAGGAACCTACGGCGTGAATTGCGCGCTGATTATCGGCACTCGCAAAGAAAGCACCGACAAGAAAACTTCGCTCACGCAAGCTTTGCGAGAGCATTCGGTTTCGGTTTAAGAGCGGGATTGATTGCGAAGCAGCTCAGAAGGGCTGCTTTTGTAAAGGCCTGCTCCAACATTAAATGATCCCAGATAACTGAGCGTAAATCCAATCAAGAGAACGACAAAGATCAGAAACCAATCCGTCGATGCCGGAATTTCGGCGTCATAATAAATATCGGGCAAAACTCGCAAGGGCCAAACTTCAAGACTCAGAGACAGCGTCGTTCCGATCAGGCCGCCCGCAACCAAGCCCAATCCACCTAGACTGACGCCAATGCCGACCAACAGCCGACGCATCGCTTGAGGTCCTAATCCGATCGCCTGCAAAAGCCCCAGCTCTTTGCGTTTTTGCGAAATCAAAAGCCCCATCACGCTCAAGAGCGAGAAGCCCGCGACCAAGGCCGCAATTCCCAAAAACAAGCCGATGACAAATTTTTCGAGCTTCAGCGCCAAGAACAACGCCGAGTTGCGCTCTTTCCAGGTTTGAACCTGAACACCCGTCAACTTTTGCAGATCTTTTTTATACGCGTCGACCTCACTGGCGTTATTGGTCCAAACAACGATGCCTTGGTGACGACTGGGCGATGAGGCCAAAGCGCCCAAGGTTTTTCCTCGAAGAAAAAACAAATTTTTGGCGTCAACATCAGCAAGATTCGTTGTTAAAATTCGGCGGACGCGGACCTTTTCAAACTTAGGCGCCTCACCCGCCGGGAGCAAAAGTCCCTCGGGCGGAAGCACCATCAGCGGATCACCTTCAAAAACACCCAAGCTATGGGCCAAATCCACGCCTAAAAATACTTCGCCTTGAGCCATTGCATCGTCAGGGTGAGGAATGGGCTTAATCACCGATGGCTTGTTTTTTTGGCCCACGGATTCGATTTGCGAAAGCAAGACCGATAGACCCTCATCCGTCATCCCGCGCGCGACGGCACCTTGAAAGCGGCCATCCATGGTTCGCAAAATGACGTCTTGAGTTTCCTCAGCAAACGAGCGCCACGCGGTCTTAGACTTGATTTTTTCGGCAACCGGGTGCGTTTCAAGAGCTTGAGCTGAAACGCCGGGGACTTCGACCCACAGGTGGGGTTCGGTGGCGAGCGTGCGCTCTTGCACACGTTCGTTCAAGGCGCGCATGACACTCAAGACTAAAATCAAGGCGGCGACACTAATAGTGAGGCCCCCTAGCGTGAGCCACGAGATCCGGCGGATCACCGCGCCAGCACGTCTTGAAAACAAAAAACGGAGCAAAAAGTCAAAGGTCATCCTCCTTTGACTCTCTCAAGGTAGAAACTGAGGGTTCAAGTGAATTAGAGGCGAAAGGTCACTTCGACGCAGGAAGGCGTCTGGCTCTTTCTTCTTCTTCTCGCACGTCTTCAACACTGCCGCGAATCAAGAAGGATTTTTGCATCGCTTTGAGTAAGACAACGGCCTCATCCAGTGCCTGAACGGCCCGGCGACTGGCATGTGGGAGGTCAGGACCGATTTCGGCCAAAGCCGGAATAAAGACCTTAAACTGCTCGGTCAAAACCGCGAGGTTCCCGACTAAATGTTCGATGTCTTGGCCCATCTTGGGAGCCTTTTGATTGATCAAAGGAATCAGCGCATTGAGCTCGCGGGTCGTGACAGACAACTCGGCCATCACCCGTCCCAAGTTGTCGTCTTTGGTTGCTTGGCGCGAAAGCTTAATCACTTCAGTCGACATCGTATTGAGGTTTTTAAGCAAAGGATCGACGCGGTCAAACATTTGAATCATGCTTTGCGTTCGGTCTTTATCTAAGAAGGCTCGCGCAAGTGTTTTGAGACTATCCATCATCTCGCCCATATGCGCGAGCGACTCGCCCAAATTACGACCCGAGAGGACCGTCATCAGATCCATGGTATCGTGACCCCGCAACACTGTTTTGGGATCGAGCCTTGCAGCCTCGGTCGAACCAACGGTCACTTCTAAAGCGCGTTCACCAATGATAAAGGGGCGAATCAATTGCGCCTGGCTGTCGACTTTAATTCGGTTGGTGAACTTTTCCAGGATCGAAAAATGCACCAGGATCATATTGTCTTCAGTGAGTTCGACCTCATCGACACTTCCAGCTCTGAGCCCTGCAATCTGAACTGTCGCACCTGCGTGAAGGCCCTCGGCGGCTTTGAATTTGGTCATGTAGGTGACCTTTGAATCAAACCAGCCTTGCTTCATCGCGACGCCCAGCATGCTCATCAAGAAAAGACCAATGGCGCCAAGAACAAAAAGTCCAGCGACTTTTTCAAATTGATTAAACTTGATCTTCATAACGAGACCACTTTCTTCTCGGGCATGTCGGGCATCGCGTGCAGAAGTCCGCCTTCGATAAAGATTTCTGTATGCTCGACCGAACCCATAAACTTCTCGTCAAATGAGCTGATAAACGCATGTTTAAGCTGACCCTCTTTTTTTAGATTTTCAAGCAGGTCAAAAAACTTAAGAGACGTCTCTTGCGAAACACCCACGGTCGGATCATCGAGCAACACCACTTGCGGGTGCATGATGATCGCGCGGAGCAGACAGGCCAGTTTCTTGGTGCCGCCCGAGATAAAAGAGGGGCGCTGATCTTTGTACTTCCACAATCCAAAATCACGCAGGTACCTGCAGACTCTCTCGCTCGCTTCTTCTTGCGTGAGCACCTTATGATAATGAAGCGGCAGAATCAGATTTTCGAACAGTGTACGATTATGAATCAATCCGCCCATATCAAAGCCGTATCCGATTGCTAAGCGGTACGGCAAAAACTCTTCAAACGACATGTCGGCGACGTTTTTCTCGTTGATAAAATAACTTCCGTGCGTGGGCATCTGCAAGGCGGCGAGCAGCTGAAGCAACGTCGAACGCCCCGAGCCGTGTTCGGCCTTGATCCAAACTAATTGGTTCATCGGAAAATCGAAATCGACATTCTCAAAAATGGCATCTTGGCCCTCGGGTTTAAACGACAGGTTTTCGAAACGAAGTTTTTCGATATTTGGTTTTGAGCCCATTAGATCACCCCGAGCATGAGCAATTGATTGAGATAAAAGAGTATAGAAACCGAGAGATTAAAGACGATGACGTAAACAATGCTTTTCACCACGGCTTGAGTCGTGACCACGGGAACTTCGGTTGGACTGCGCTTGACCGAAAGCCCCTGGTAGCAGCACACCGAAAAGATGATCACACCGCTAAAAATGTTTTTTAAAAGAAAAAGACCCAGATCTTCAGTCGCAACCGCTTGTGATAACGAGTCGGCATAAAACTGAAACGGCATGCCGTGGATGAGTTTGGTCAGCAAAAAGCCTCCCAAGACAGAGATCATGACAAAGTAAATGGAGAGGCACACAACACTCACAATGCCGCCAACGAGACGTGGAAACACGATGTAGCTTAAGGGATTGATTCCCAGCGACTCGAGCGCTTCGATCTCGCGGTTGGCGCGCATGTTGCCAATCTCAGAGGCCACGGCTGTTCCCGACCGGGCGATCACCACCAAGGCCGTCATCAGCGGCGCCATTTCGCGAACGACAATGGCGATCAAGAGTTTGCCGATCATCCCCGTTCCACCCAGCAGATTGAGCTGACTTGATGATTGCAAAATGACCATCACGCCAGAAGCCAGCGCGAGTATCGAGATGAGCGGCAGCGCTTGCCAGCCGGTGAAGTAAACTTGCGCTGAAACGACTTGGTAAATGGCACGAAAACTTTGGGCTTGATCGCGAACACCCGCTCGGAGGGCAAGGTAGAGCATCAGAAAAATATCTGCCGTGTACTCAAAGTTTTTTGTGACGGATTGACCGAGCCTGACAACCACCGGAAAGCCTCACCTTCGCCTTCCAACTGGTCGGAATTTTTCGGCTTTAAGCGTAGGCCCACAGAGAGTAGAACATCGATTTCAGGACCTCGGTCGCCAGGTTAAAAAAATCCTCCTCGGCCTTAGGCGCGGCGACTGCGTGCTGGATAATCCTCATGTCACCGGGGATCGCCGCCGCAAAAGTCCGGTGCGCCCTGTACATATGGACCGAAGACGTGATCAAAATCAGATCCCGGCAGTGCAAGGCCTCTAAAATTGGGATACTCTGGTGGGCATTTCCGTAGGTGGTCTGGCTTCGGCGTTCAAGAATAATGTCTTTTGGGTTTACACCCAAGGCAAGATCAAAAGGAGTCATCAGATCTCGAAGTTCGGTTTGCGGGTTTACTCCCGAGATAACGAGTGTTTTGATGGCGCCTTTTTCGAATAAGGCCATGCCCTCGCGCACACGACCTGCCCCGCCCGTCAGAACAACACCGCAATCAGCGAGTGGATCTTGCGTCCAACTCGAGATCGGTGTCGACAAAACAAGATGAGCCTCTCGAAATGCGATAAGCCCAAACAGTCCCATGGTGAGGAGGGTGAAGCCGACAAGGCGTTTAGTCTTTAAAGGCCAAGACTTCAATTTCAACTTTGACTCCGCGAGGAAGGCCCGCCACCGCGACAGTCGAACGTGCAGGGGGATTTTGCGCAAAATGTTGGCCGTAGATTTCGTTCACCGCCTGAAAGTCATTCATGTCTGTTAAAAAAATGGTGGTCTTCACCACGTTCTCAAATTTGAGACCAGCACCATGAAGAACAGCTTCGACGTTTTTCATGACCTGTACGGTTTGGCTTTTGACGTCCGCCGGGATCGCCACATTTTTATCTGCAGACAGCGCGATTTGGCCTGAGCAAAAAACAAAGGGTCCCGCTTGAATGGCTTGAGAGTAAGGTCCAATGGCGGCGGGAGCATGATCGGTGTGAAGGACTTTTTTCATTTGTGGCTCCTTTTGAGAACTAAAAGTAAAAGACGATGCCGGCGCGTAAGAAGGAGTCACCCATCGTGCGGAAGCGAACTTTCTTGACGTTGGTAACGGCCACACCGGTTTCAAAATTGAATCCCAGATTTTCGAGACCCGCAAAAAAGAACTCGGCGCCGACCAGGGCCGCAAGTTCAAACCCCGAATCGGTCGAGCCCGCGGCCTCTTTCGAAACCATCGAGAATACGCCGCCCATAAAGAAATTCAAATTGTCTTCGGTGAAAATGATTTTGCGAATCCCGCCCGAGAGTGCAAACTTCGAATTTTGATCTTCAGTGTCAATTCCGACGGCACCGACAAAGCCCATATCAGAGGTGGGATAATAATGGGCCGCAAGACTGGGAAGATCAAACGAGTACGCGTTTCGAAAGCCCACACCGAGGCGGCTCGACAAATCTTTGGCTGAGGCGGCGGAAGCAAATCCCACCAGTGCGCTGATCAATGCAATGCAAAACAATCCTGAACGAAGCACGTGATTCTCCTTGGTCTCTAAGTGCGATTATTGAATGCCAAAACGGCAGCAGGAGCAACGAAAATCATCTTGTCGCGCCGGGTACTTAGAAGTACAACTTGAGGTGTTGGGACACGTGGGGCTGTAGCTCAGCTGGGAGAGCGGAAGCATGGCATGTTTCAGGTCGCAGGTTCGATCCCTGTCAGCTCCACCATTTGTCAAGCGACTCGAACTCTCACACTTAAAAAAATTTGAAAAGTTCGGGTGGGCCTGACCCTTTGCGCCGAATCCTCGGCGGTTTGCCCCTATGTTTGGGCATCTAACAATCAAACGGCAATCTTCTTTTTTGATTTACTCTTCTCGGTAAAAGCTTGCAGCACATCACGAATCAAAACCTGATAACGACCCTCGTAGTCTTCATTCAACGCCAACCTCTTTAGATCTTTAACTAAATTCAAAGGAAGCCTGATCGAAATATGCGCTGTTATATTCGCGTCAGCAAAATCTTCAGCTGGAACATTCACTGAACCTGTTTTTACTTTTTTAGCCATGCAGTTCCTCCCATCTTTCTAACAAGAGCATTCTGTTTTCACGGACAACTTTTAAAATGCGATTCAAAGTCGCTTGCGAAAACTCTGTTTCAGAGTCCATAACTTCAAGACTCAATAGATTGATCCGAACCGAAGCCACCATCCCTTCAATATGCACATGAGGTGGACGATGGTCATTTTCGTTGATTTTGTACACCAAATGCTTGGACGAAAGCGCTTTGATCCTGGTCATCTTGAAAGAGCATACAATAAATACTGTATATACACAAGTCTATTTCCCCCGAAGTACAATGGGCTTTGACGTCAATCCATATTTTTGAGGATTTTGCTTTACAGCTCGAATACGTTCTTCAATGGCCGTTCGGCTGACGCCAAAATGCAGGGCTAGCCTGTCTATTCTCCAATGCTCGATCCATCGAAGTCTTGCCAATTCAGTCAGATCTAGATATTCACGTTGCCAGTGGATGCTGTAAGCCTGGGAAACCACGAGTCCACCCGGTTCTTGGAGCATGGCCCCGCCTCCACTAAATACTACAATCTAAATCAAAAGCCCGACGATCTCTCGTCGGGCTTTTATATTTCACTTTCAACCCCATTTTGCCAATACGCAGGGGGCTTTTCTTTTTTCGCAAATCTCGACGCTGCCATGACTGACTTTCGTGTCAGCAGGCGTCTGTCCAAAATCTGATTCTATTGACTTGTCAAAAACTTAGTCGTTGCTGCCACCGGCATCTCGCTCTGAGCAAGTGTAACCCACGAAGCAAGCATCGGAATCTTTGGTTTCAACCCAAGCTGGTTGAGTAGTTTGGTTAACTGCGCAATATCCAGCATGCGCGACGTAATATCCACGAATGTAGGGCCCGGTGCTTAGTAACAAAGCGCCGCTAGAACTGACAGCCTGTCTCGTCTCGGCACAGGTATGGTCTAAAGTTTGGAACCCCGCATGGGCTGAAACGGTGCTGGTCAGCAAGCCGGCCAATACGAATAATGTTTTCATGAGATTCTCCTTCTTAGGAGTTTTTCTATAGATTTAACACATCTCGGCAGTCGTCGCTCAGATCATGGTAACCAAGAAATGAAACCAGAAGCAAAAATTTTTTGTTGAGTTTTTTCATGACTAAGGATCGATGCTCCTATGAATCAAGATCAAAAGGCCACGTCGAAACGCAGCGAAGTCACCGTCGCTTCTTCTATCGTTTTTGAAAAACTTGGCCCCGACACGACTTGAACATCTGGCTGGATCGCCAGACCCGATCCCAGTTCGAAGCGATAGGTTAGCTCCCAGGTCATTTCATCGTTCCGCAGTTCATTGCCAGCGCCCAGTTCGACTTCTTTAAAAAGCTCTGAAGCCGTCACTCGCGTCAGGCCAAGCCCCAGCTGATCTTTTGGTCTGGCAGTGAAAGGCCCCTGCCAGTTCGCGCCAGCCTGGAGATTGGTTGCCACTTCGTTGACATTTGGATTAGCAACTCCATAACGGGTAAACACAGAAAAGCTTTCAGTGACCGGAACATCTAAAAGCACATAAGCTCCCGCATTTGTCGCCTGCTCGGCCACTGTATTGGCGGCCGGATCGGTGAGAGTGTAACTTAAGTGATCCACGGTCTTCGTATACATCCATCCTCCGAACGCCAATTTTCCCAGCCGCTCACCTCGTGGCCAGGTCTGGCCCGCTTCAGTGATAACCAGTGAACCCTGGTCAGGGCCCCATACGACAAGGTTGCCCTTCTGGGTCTCAGCGTTTCCAGCCACGGCACTCAGCACTGCCGACTGCAAATAAGTTCCCGAGCCATCCGTAACTGCAACCCGAACCGCCGGAGCTGCGTACGGAAAGATCGACGGTCCCAAAACTCCAGTCTGTGCAAGTTCATGCCCCGGACCGAAAGAAGAATTCAAAAAGACGCCAGAAGAACCCGTCGAATAGAATTCACTGGCAAGATCATAAAGGCCAATGATGATCGACGAGCGATCCTCATTCCAGTTCTTTTTGACCTGCAATTCGAAAATACGAAAATCATCCACAGGTGCTTCAATATTGCTCGTCACCTGCCGGTCACCCACGTGTGCTGATGGTGTATGGCCACCGTTGGCGCCGCTATTGCCGAGGCCATAAATTAAAAAACTCCAACCCGACCAACCAACGGCTTTTTCAAGATCAACGGCTAATTTGACATCCAAATTGTCAACATAGGACTGCTTTTGTTCGACACCACCTTTGACCACCTTTCCAAATTCACCCTTGTACCCGAATTCAAACTCATATCCAGCTTCGGCCGCGCGAGCCCTTGTACCTCCCCAGTCCCCGGTCAAATAATCATCGGCTGGAAATGTTGGCGCCGCCGGGCTCGCCGCCAGAGCAGGCGACAACGAGCTTTCGACCGGAGCGGATTCGGAGGCCACCTGGCGGGGAAGATCAACTTTCTTGACGGGAACAGTCTCTCGAACTTGAGGACGTTCGGCTTTACCCGTCTTGACTTTGATCGGAGATTTTTCAGTCGATGGTTGATCCGCTGAGGATTTGATGGACCGATCCTTCAGGGCTCGGAATCGTTCATAAGCATCGACAGCTGAACCGGCCCTTGCTCCATTGCAAACAGCAATCATCAAAGATAACATCGAAAAAAAAACTCTGGATCCCATCATTCCCCCAAAAGTGGCAAAAACATCAAAACAAAAATTCTCAACTTACGAAGACTTTTTGAGCGACCAAGTCTCTCGCGCAGTTTTTGGAGCACAGGCTTCAATCAATCTTCGGCGCAATCCCAAAAGATCACCCACTTCATGAACACATCGAGCTTGAATCACTTCGCGCGGCATCCCAAAAACCACACACGAATCGGCCGATTGAGCCATGACCCAACTGCGAGTTGATTTATACAGATCCATCGCACCGCTGCAGCCATCTTTGCCCATGCCAGTCATTACCAAAGCGATGCTTGTCGCCCGTGTTTGAGCGACGGAGCGAAACAAGACATCCACCGCCGGCCGGTGGCCGTTTTCGCTGGGTGTTTGCAGACGCGCGAGCACAAATCTTCCCTCTTTTTCGGTGACCCCAATATGGTAGTCGCCCTGGGCGATGTACAACATATTTTGCACCAGAGGCTCCGCTTCTTTCATCGTTGAAACCAGGAGTCCAGAGGATTTCCCAACGCTCTGCCCAAAGTGCGTGGCAAAAAACTCATTGGTGTGTTGAACAATCAAAATAGGCGGCGTCGGCTTGGGAAACTGTCGCAACAGTTGCCAGATGGCTTCGGGCCCCCCCGTACTTGCACCAATTAAAATCAAATCTGGTGGGCGGGCCGCATTCATAAATTGGGGCCGCTCTTTGGGGACAACAAAAAAGTCTGAAGAGAGTTGCGGATTCAAGAGTGCCTGAACGGTCTCGAGCAAATTCTTCGAATTTTCATGCAGCCCGGCTTTATCAAAAAAGTCTTGAGCTCCCCTATCAAGGGCCCCAAAACCAACTTGTGCGTCCGCTGGATCACAGGATGAAATCACAATGACCGGCATTTGATAGCCGAGACTTCGTATTTCACGCAGCCAAACCGCACCGTGCTTGCCGGGCATCTCAAGATCTAACGTAATCAGGTCAATGCTTTCTTGTTTTAGAATCGCTGCCGCCAGCGCGGCATTTTCCGCCGTGAAAACTTTAAAGCCTGAGCGCGACAAAATCGCTCCGATCAGTTTTCGCTCAACAGCCGAGTCATCGACCACTAAAATTTGCGATACGGCTTGGGCCTTGAGGTCGCCGGCACCGCCTGCTTTGAGGGTTTTTCGGTAAACCGAGCCGCCCGAACTCTCGAGTCCATGAATTTTTTGAAACAAAGCCTCGCTAGAAGCTAAAAACAATGAACCTTCATTTCTCACCAATCGCAATATTCGCAAAATCAGCAGTGAAACTTTTCGGGGGTGAAAGTAAATCAACAGATTACGGCAAAAAACCACATCAAATGAGTCTACAAATTCAACCGGAAAGTCTTGATCAACATTCAAGACTCGAAACTTCACCCGATTTGTCAAAGCCTTGTCAATTTTGAAGTAGTTCTGACATTTAGACCACAAAACGTACTTCTGGAAGTTTTGCGGAATTTGCGAGGACTGTTCTTTCGAATAGACTGCCCTTTGCGCAGTACCTACAGATAAAGAGTCAATGTCGCTAGCTTCGATCTGGTAATCGATCTCAGGAAGTTCAGATTTTAGATTTTCTAAAACCATGGCCAAGGTAAATGCCTCTTGCCCTGTTGAGCAAGCCGCACACCAAATCCGAAACTTTTTTTGGCCACCTGCAGACTTTTCACGGATTAGTTTTTCGAACTTATTAAACTGGTCGGGCTCACGAAACCAAGAGGTCGTATGAATCGTGATGGCAGAAACGAACTTTTGAAAATCTGCTGAATCAACTGAGATCCGCTGTAAGAGTTCGGTCATCGAATTGGCCTTCAATTCGGACATCAGCGCCTTCGTACTCGTTAACAGGTGCTGTCGTCGATCCTCGCTGGAGTAGAGAGTACCCGTCAGTCGTTCAACCAATTGGATTAAGAGAGCCATGTCTGCATGGATCATGCAACCACCAGGCGTCGACGAACCGAGGCAAAGCTATGCCATTTTTCGCGCAGTCCTTCGACGTCCCCGACAAAGCAGACCGCCCCCGTTTCAATCGCCTTTCGAGGCATTCCAAAGACGACCGAAGACTGCTGATCTTGAGCCATCGTATAACAGCGGCCGGCGGCGTAGAGATCCGGAACCGCCAGCGAACCATCGGCACCCATTCCCGTCAGGATCATGCATAACGAATCCACATTTGCAGACAGTAATGAGCGAAACAAGACCTCGACACTTGGGCGATGACCATTTTGCGCGGCCTGAAAATTCGGATGAATCATCAATTCGGACCCGCGTCTATAGATCTCGAGATGATGATCTCCGTCGGCTAAATACAAGTGTCCAGCTTTGAGAGGTGTAGGCCCCTCAATCTCAGCCAAAGGAAGACCCGAATACCGAGCCAATCGTCGCGCAAAGGGACGATTAAACTCAGGGCTCATGTGCTGAACAATAACGATAGGAGGCCCGTCAAGTGGCGGTGCGGTCAAGAGCTTTTGCAAGGCCTCAGGCCCCCCGGTGCTTGCGCCGATGACGAGAACTTCAGGATTGAATTTTTGCTTCGAAAACTGGGCGGTCGGGTAGTAGCCCCCACGAGATGTTTTAGCGAAAGCAAGTGATTCAAAAATGGCCCGGATCTCATCGGGACTTTGCGACAAACGATTTTTAAGCAGATACTCTTGCGCTCCATTGATTAAGGCACCAAAAACGCGCTCCGCATCTTGAGGACTCGAATCACTCACAATTACAACCGGAACCTTCAAACCCTTGCGGCGTTGTCGCTCAAGCCAAACTCCACCATTGTCGCCAGGTAGATTCAGATCCAAGCTAATCACATCAAGACTTTCGCCTTGGTGATCCGACAGGAAGGTATCGGCTTCTTCGGACGAAGCACACTCGTGCACGTCGAAAGTCGGAGACAAAGTCCGGGCCACAACTTTACGTACAGTCGCGGAGTCCTCTATCACCAAAGCAACGGGTCGTCTTTTTTGTTGAACTGAAGAGATCACGCCGGCGGCCGAATTTTCTAACTTGCGGTAACTGCTTCGCCCAATTGGGTGAAGGCTCGCCAAATTGACAAAGCGATCACTATGTCCAAGCACCAAAAGACCTTGATCTTGCAAAAGTCCAAACAAACTCTGCACAACCATTTGCTGCTTCTCATGACTGAAGTAAATTAAAACATTGCGAGCCAGAATCACATGTAAAGAAGATTCAAAATCTGTCAACTGTAAGGTCAGCAGGTTCAAATCTCGATATTTAAATCTTTTTCGAAGTTGTGCATCCAAGGCAAAATACCCATGCGCGCGTCCATGGCCGACGTTAACATCTGCACGAAACAGCTCGGGAATTTGCGTTAGTGCTGCAATCGGATAGATCGCTCGGCGACAGGTCTCAACACTGATCGGGTCAACATCAGAAGCATAAAACTCGACACGCTCGAAATCCTCAATCTTCAGTTTCGATTTCAAAACCAAGGCCACCGAGTAGATCTCTTCACCAGTGGAGCAAGCGACCGAAGCGACACGAAAACTTCCCGTCCGATTGTTTCGAAAAAACTTTTGAGCTTCTTTCAGTAAAAGCTCAAAATGCGGAGCCTCACGAAACCAGGACGTGGTGTGAATCGAAACGGCAGAAATCAATTTTTGATAAACCGACTCGTCTCTCTTTGAGAGCATCAACAGTTCTTCGAGACTTTTAATCTCCAGCGAATTCATCAGCGCATCGACATTCTGCAAAAGATTGTCATTGCGACTTTCAACGCTTTGCGAGGAACCCGTCAATTTTTCTGCAAGTCGGAAAATCAATTCCGACTCGGTGTTTGAAAAAGGCATAAGAAGACTCCGTTCGAAAACGACTATGCCCCTTTTTTAAAATCCTGATCGTCCGCCGACAGTTCATAACCAGAAGAGCCAGTCGGGATTCCACGATTGGCAAGCTCTTCGACCAATTGGTTCAAATCCGATCCCTCACCCTGCATCGAGGTTCTTGACTTCACAGAATTTACTTTCAACGAACCACTATTCTCTTCCCTTGAGCGATCTTGCGCCAGATTCTGGCCCAGGCCCGAGATTAATTGCGTTAATCGTTGCATCTTATGGTTCAATTGCTGGCCAGCCTCACCCAATTCCTCAGCCCTTTGGGAAGCGATGGAGGAGGCTTGGGAGTTGGTTTGCGCCGACGTATTCATCTGGCGCATGGCCGCATTTGTCTGATCGATTCCGATTTGCTGCTGTTGAGTCGCTTCATTAATAGAACGCACCTGTTGATTGATATCTTCGATTTGTGTCGAAATCCGGTTGAAAGATTCAAGAGCCAATTGGCTGACCTTATTGCCTTCCGTCACACGACTTTGAATCATGTCCAAGGTCTCTTTGACCCGTTGCTGGCTTTCGCTGAGCAAAAGCTCAATGTCTTTTGCCGCATGGCCGCTCAATTCAGCAAGATTCCCAACCTCTTCAGCAACAACCGCAAAGCCCCGACCATGTTGACCCGCACGAGCCGCCTCGATCGAGGCGTTGAAGGACAAGAGTTGAGTTTTGAAAACAATATCATTAATTATCAAAGTTTTGCTGTTGATGTTTTCAATCACTTTCGACAGGTCTTGCAATTGTGTGTTGCTCTTTTGAATCGCGACCATCGCGTGGGACATCCGATCCATGATCTGTTTGCCCTCTTCAGTCCGATTGAGCGCCCCTTGCGAAGTCTCGAGCGAGAGTTGAACGTTCTGGCTGGTTTGCCCGATCATGCTGGCCATTTCTGCCAGCGCCGACACTGATTCCTGGATGGCGGCAGATTGCTCCACTGTCGAGGCTTTCATTTTATGGGTCTCAGATTGCACGCTCGTCGTGGCATGATTGACCATTTGAACTACGTCCGAGGTCTCGCGCGCCAAGGCCTCAAAAGACTTTCGAGTCCAAATAAAAATAACCACCGAAACAACCAAACTCAAGACCAGACTCGCGAGCGACAGCAGCGTCAAATCACCGACAATACCGATCCCAGCAAGGCCTTTTTGCGCAGCTTCCGCTTGTGAGGCGTCAGTCAATTTTTCCATGGCTACTTCGAGGATTTCAAAAAGTTCATTGAACTTGGAATACTCACCCGCCGCTAAATCACGTTGACCTTTTTGCAAGCGACCGACAATCAGGCTGGCCGAATCGCTATAGGCGCTGGCGATCTCTTGGGTTTTAAGAATCTCGGCTTTTAGCTCAGCGCTGATTTCAAGTTTTTGCATATTTGCAAAAATATCCATGAAGCTCTCTTTGTGATCAGACAGTTCTTTCGCAACATCATCCAGTTTATCGGTTTGGGAGTTCAAATCGTAATAAAGCCCCTGCGAGACAGTTCCCTTGATCCCGTCGTGGTGCATATCGGCGATCGCCAAACTCTTGGTGGCTGGGAGCTGTATATCGGCAACATGGTGCAAGGTCCCCAGCAAACTTTTGGCTTGGGTAATGGCAACCCAAACCAGCACGCCCTGAAAACTCATCAATGCGGCGATCAATAAGAACATTCTAAACTTAAGACTCATTTGTCGACTCATCTTGCGCTCCGCTTTTATGCTGCTTTAAACTCGCTCTCAGTGAGAGAGCGATGTAGGTCAATAATTGTAACTAAGCTTTCTGCTTTTCGGCCGATCCCGATCAAATACTGCTGTTCCATTTTGGATTGAACGGCGGGCTTTAGATCAACATCAGTTGTGCTGAACTCATGAACTGACTCAACTCGGTCAACAATCGCCGCCAGCGCACCTTTTTCGGTATCACAAAGAAGCATCGAGGTGCGCGAACCAGTTGTGCCATCAAGTCCAAATTTGATCCGCAGATCCAAGACACCCACAATTGCACCGCGGACATTGATCACCCCGGAGAAGTGGCGAACCATGTTGGGCATAAACTTGGGCGTTTGGTACTCAAGCACTTCGCGAATCGAAAGCAGTGGACTTGCATACAAGCCGTCCCCGATTCGATAAATCAAACAGCGGTATTCGTCTTGAGTCATGCCGAAGCCTCCCTTGCATTTGTTCTGCGAATGAAATCATTGGCCAGTTGGCCAATATCAACAATTAATCCGGGCTCACCATTGCCAAGAATAGTTCCACCCAAAATTCCATAGGCTCCACTGATGTTTTCATTGAGTGGTCGAATCACAATTTGCTGCTGCCCGTGGATGCCATCAACCAAAAGCCCGAGGTGTCGGCCTTGCGTCTGGGCAATGATCAAAGTACGTCTTTGTCCGACCTGAAACTTGATATTGACCTTGGGCCTTAGTAGCGATTCAAGATCTTGAATCGGCAAAGCACGATCTTGAAACGACATCATATTGCCAGTTGGAATTAGAAAATCTTTTGGCAAATTGACGACCTCTGAAATCGAGCCCATCGGCAGGACATAGTTTTGTCCCGAGAGCTTGATCAACAGCGCATCGATGATACTGACAGATGTTGGCAAAGTAATCGATAGCTTTGTCCCCTGCCCTTCTTCAGACTCTAAATGAATCGTCCCCTGGAGCTCTTCGAGGGTCCGGCGAACCACATCCATCCCAACGCCACGGCCCGAGACCTCGGTTACTTTTTCAGCCGTAGAAAATCCTGGAAGAAAAACATAGTTTAGAATCTCTTCACGAGGTGGTTTTGAACCCGCGACGACGAGACCACGTTCGATTGCTTTTTCTAGAATGCGCTCGGACGAAAGTCCCTTGCCATCGTCTTGGACAATGATCTCGACACCAAAGGTGTCTTGGCGGGCGATGATCGCAATCTTTCCCTTAGCAGGCTTTCCCGAACTCGCCCTTTGGGCTGGGATTTCAATGCCATGATCAACCGAGTTGCGAACGATATGAGTCAAAGGATCAATGATTCGCTCAATGACTGTTTTGTCGAGCTCAACTTCACTTCCAAACAATTCGACATCCACCGGCTTTCCAAGTTCATCGGACAAGGTCAAAATATTTCGCTCGAGCCTTTGAAAAACAGATTGCAGCGGCTGCATTCGTAGCGAAAGGGTCCGATCATAGAGTTCTTTGGTTAGTTTTTGACTAAGCTGAAGCGAATTACTAAACAAGCGATTCGCATCTTGTTCGCGTCCACGAGTATGCCAAATAATCGATTGATGAATGGAAAGCTCGCCAATGGCTTGAATCATTTCATCCAGCTTTTGCGCTGATATACGGATAGTCTCGGCCGAGGATGTTTTTTTCTTATCTGCCGCAGGTGTCGGTGTTTTACCGCCAACAGCAGTCTGTGGCACCTTCGACGATGACCCTGGTTGGACATGACTTTCAAGAATTACTGCCACCTCGTCATTTGCCGTGATCTCGCGCTGGTCGAGGGTTGTCTTCATGGCAGCTTGGCAGCGCCGAGTAATTTCATCGGTTCCCGAAGGAGTGTAGGCCGCATCCACAGCGACTTCGCGAAACCAGTTCAGAAGAACCCCTTGGACTTCGAGCAGACTTTGAATCACGGACCCCGAGACTAACGCGTGACCGTCTCGAAGTTTCGTGATTTCATCTTCGATCTGATGAATGAAGTCGCCGATGACCATCAATCCGACGGCCCGGGCCCCACCCTTTAAATTGTGAGCAATGCGAAAAAGTTCCTGAACTTGCTCGCCGCTAACCTCTTTCTTCATTTCAAGACAAAGACTTTCCCAGCGGAGAAGAAGATCTTTTGCCTCATCACAAAATCCTGCCAAGATTTCTTGATCAAAATCTGCGGACATCCTTAGGCTCCTTCCGCGCTCACGTTCAACGTTGCATTGCGAACCCATTTTTTGGCGTGCATTAAGACGACCTTAGACTCCTGAAAGGTGTTGTCCAGGAGGACTGCGGCGCTCAAAACAGATTCAAAACTAGCTAGCGAGTCGTTGGTCGCAGCTAAAACATTATTGATGGGTTGGTCGACTGCTTGAATAAACTTGACCATGTCCTCAATAAACGGACGAAAAAGCTCGGTGATGTTGTCTTTGCGGGAGCCTTCAAGCTTTCCGCCGGTTCGGATGAGATCAAGGCGAATCACCAGATTATGAAGAAGTTCGGTCTCTTTCTTTAGCTCCAGAAGGCGCAGATGAAATTGCCGCTGCCGAACAAGAGTTTTCTGGGTCAACTCATGAGTGAGCTTGTGTAGTGTTTCGATCTCATTGACTTCGTTTGCGCTGAACCCATGATCTAAAGCCTTCTTAAATTCTGGACGACTTAAGACATGATCAATTTCAAAAGAGAGCATTTCGACTTGCACTCTTGAACACAAAACACTCAGAGTGATTTCGTCTATCTCACCGCCGACCATTTGCGTGATTTTGTTAAAGCGGCCAAAACTGTTTAGTATCTCGGTGGCCGTGCCTTGAAATGCAGCCGCTACCACTGAAAGAGTCCCGCCTTCTTTGCCAAGCTGGTTGGCCGAGATTGACATATTGACCGACAGACATTCTAGCCCCTCAAAAACAGTGGCGATCGAGCCTTGGGCTTTGTGACAAGCATTTTTTAGTTGGATAAAAACGTCCATCGCGGTCGAGCTTGTTCGAAATTGATCCAACAGCGCGCGCAGTAAATCGCCGAGCTCGCTCATTCGGCGCATCAAGGCCGTCGTATTTTGAATCTGATTTAGGTCCAGAGATACCGTAGAAGCATGAGTCAATAAATCTTTTTCACGGAGTTCAACCATCAAAGCGTGGCGCATAAAATCGCGATAGCTCGCAAAGCCTAAACCTCGAAGTTGTTGTCCAAGACACTCGGTTCCTTTTTCCACCCCATCGGAACGCTCCGTGGCGAGAAGATCTTGATATAGACTCGTGACCGTCTTCAAAAGAGAAGAGGTCGGTTTCAAGCGAATCGACAAAAAACCAGATTCCGTCGGAAAAACAGTGGCCAAGACCCAGTAGTAACCTCCATCCTTGGCCATATTCTTAACGTAGGCGGCAATCACCTCACCAGATTGAATCACTTGCCAGAAAAGCTTGAAAATCGTTTTGGGCATATCTGGATGACGAATCAAATTATGAGGTTGATTCAGGAGTTCATCCCTAGAAAAACCAGCAACCCGACAAAAAACATCGTTCCCGGACTGGATGATACCGCGGGCGTCAGTTCGAGAAACGAAAAGTTCGCTTGCTTCAAAGGGAGCTTCTTGATCAATCGGAAGACGTGTCATTCTTGCCATGGCACCACTGTACGGCGATTTACCTAAAGTCCTCGAGTCTAAATTTTATATTCACGACAAAAGGTCATTGGCCAGACACTATTTTCCTAAAGGAAAACTTAACCATTTAAATAAACAAAAAAACATATAGTTCTGAAGCAGTCAAAGCGCATCTGAATTACGATTGCCCGTCATCGACAAAAAGCGAGACAAAAGCAAAGCTATTGACTAACGCATAAATAAAGGCGCATTGGACTTGTCCTTGCTGGCTACAAAATGACGTACTCGAAAAAGCTCCTCGACGTGGCTTTGGCCAAGCCTCCGGGGCTTTTTCTCTGTGCGCCATTTTTCGCTCAGCAATTCCATCGCCCACTGCGCCTTTATTTATGCGTTAGCCAATAGGTCAGAACCGCGCACGGCATGACCCAGAACGCGTCATCAAGGGCCTCGCGGCACTTCCAGGTTAGGTCCACGAACCTCGCGGCCCGTTTGCGCGCTCTCTTCGAGTTCTGGATGAAAGTGATAAACCATCGCGCCGTCCTTAAGAAGTGGAAACACGCGCTTGGCCAGTGAAGGAGCGATCGCCGGGCAACCCCAGCTCACACCCAATCTTCCAAATGGAAGTTTTGTTTTTGGATTGATGGATTTTGCAAACGAGGCGTCTGCATACCAAGCGCCATGCATGACGATATCACGATGGTAGGCCTGGTCATTCGACCGCTGCAAACCGTACAGACGCAAAGTTGAGCCATAGCTACCCGTATAAGTTTCGCCCGTGATGTAAATCCCGAGCGACGTCTGACGAGAATCTTTGATATTACTAAAACGGTAGGCATACAAATCACCCGTGTTCTTGCCGTGCGTGGCGAGCATTTTTGTAACTTCACCCGTCTTCCAATTGATTAAAAAGTACCGCTGCTCAAGAGAGCTCTTGGTGTAGTCAATAATCACGCCATAACTATGAACCGCAAGTTTAACCGTGCGCTCTGACGTTTTGCGCTTTTTTTCTTCACAGGGTTTTACGTTTGTCGGTTCTTGCCCGTCGCAGATGTAGATATCTTGCCTGTACTCTCGCCCGTTGTTCTGGTCAAAGTAACGCACCAATTGATCAAGCGCTTGCGCCGGAACGCCTTGCGATAAAATCTTTTCTTGAATTTCTTTTGTCGCAAGTTCAGAGGTACCAGCCCCTTGAGCGAACACGGCACCACTGCTGAAAGCGCAAAAAAAACCAAGAGACAAAATAGGTCGCAGCACTGTCAAAAAAAATGACATCTAAAGCCCCTCAAATTCGACCCTGGCAACAAACCAGAGACACAGCTGAAGAGACTACAAGATGCGGACCAATTTTAGGGGTACTGGCAACCTTTTTGGCTTGTGATGCTGACTTTGCCAACGTCGACGCCACTCTCGCGCGCGATCTGCACGGCCTCTTTGTAAAGATCCGCGGGAAGCTCAGGCGTGCGTGACAAAATCCAAAGGCTGGTCGCATCGCTATTTGAGATCACAGCATAGCGGTAATCTTTATCAAGACCGATGATCCAATAATCGCCTTTAAAGGGCCAAAAGAAAGTAACCTTTAACTTTGAATTGGTTTTTGGATCAACAACTTCGGCCGTCCCTTGCGCCTTAGAAAGCCGTCCATCAATCGCGTCCTTGTTGCACGTATTCAAAACCGAAATCTGAGTGTTGTCTTTAAGCCCATACTGAGCCCTCGTGCAGACGCAACCCTTTGTAAAGAATTGCGGAATCGATGCGATCTCGTACCAGTCGCCAAGGTAACGCTGAAGATCGACGTGTTCAACAGTTCGCGGAGCTGCCTGCGCCAGTGGACTGACAAACAGCAAACAAACCGTTGTGAAGAGAAGACACCAGGCGCGATTGCAATTCGTAAACATAAAATCTCCTTTGATGAGCTTAATTTCGAGCTTGCCTTATAGACCTAGTTTCAAGGAGGATGCTAGCTCTTTTCACGACAAGAGAGTAGAGCTCAAGAGCCTGGTTAAGGAAACTAAACATGGCAGCGAACGAAACAACCGCATTTGGCATTCATTGGTTTCGGCGTGACTTGCGCATTGCAGGCAACCCGGCCCTCCGACTTCAGTTCGAGCGCTTTTCGGGCCGTGTCGTCGGCGTTTTTTTCTTTGACTCGCAATTCTTGCGTCGTGAAGATTTTTCGCACCATCGCTTTGCTCTGTTTCTGGAGACACTCAAGGAGCTGCAAAATGAAATGGTGTCACTGGGCGGAGAGCTTTTGGTCATCGATGGTCTCGTGCAAGACGCTTTTCCAAAACTGCTGGCCTCGCTGAAGACAAAACCCGCTCTTGTGACTTGGAACCGGGATTACGAGCCCTATGCCCGACACCGGGACCAGCAGATGCAAGCGCTGCTCCAAAAGGATGGACTCGATGTCTTGACCGAACGCGACCATCTCATTTTTGAACCGCACGAGATCGTCAAAGAAGACCATAGTTTTTACCAGGTCTACAGTCCCTTCGCAAAGCGCTGGTATGATCGTTTTAACAAACCCGACATTCAAACTCGAATTCAGTCACAAAAAAAAGGACTTCAATATTTGAGCAAACGAGCCCGAGGGCAAGGAGCCCCAACGTTTATGACGCTTAAATGGAGTGAGCTTTATCGGCGCGAAGCTCCCTTTCCAGATGCTTTAATGCAATTTATCCAAAAAAACTCACCGCATGTTTCGATCTCAATACCGAAAGCAGGCTCGCTGGCCGCCTACAAAACATTGCGGCAGTTCTCAGGCGAACTGGAACACTACGGCGTCAACCGCGACTTTCCGGGCATCAACGGCACCTCGCAGATGTCGCTCTACCTCAAGAACGGAGCGATCACGACGGCGCAAATTATTGCCGAACTCCAGTTAGGCCAAGAAGACTTTCGTTCAGAGTCAGGCCCCAATCGTTATCTCAAAGAGTTGGTCTGGCGAGAATTTTACTATTCGATTTTGTGGCATGCCCCCAGGATTGAGAACGAAGCTTTTCTTGAAAAGTACAAAGAGATTCAGTGGCCCAACAATCCCGAGTGGTTTCGGCGCTGGTGCGAAGGCACGACCGGATTTCCGATCATCGATGCGGGCATGCGGCAGCTAAGCACCACGGGCTGGATGCACAACCGTGTTCGCATGATTGTTGCCTCTTTTTTATGTAAAGATCTTTTGATCGACTGGCGTTGGGGCGAGAACTATTTTATGAAAATGCTTTTGGACGGGGATCTGGCGCCCAACAATGGGGGTTGGCAATGGGCGGCTTCCACCGGCTGCGATCCTCAGCCCTACTTCCGCATCTTCAACCCCTCCTTGCAAAGCCGAAAATTTGACCCCAATGGCGATTACATTCGCACCTACGTCGAAGAGCTGAGACATGTCAAAGACAAGTCCATCCACGAGCCCGAGGGCGTCCCCGGTTATCCAGCACCCATTGTGGATCATTCGGCTCAACGCGCTCTGGCTTTGGCACTTTACAAGACGCCTTGAGACCTGCAAATTGAGTCGATGTTGACGACGCTTTACCGCCACTACAAGAACAAGCCGTACCGGTTTCTAAAAATTGTCAAGCACAGCGAGACGATGGAAGATCTCGTCTTTTATGAAACCCTGTACGACAATCCCACCGCACGCTTCTGGGTTCGACCTAAAGAAATGTTTTTCGAAAAAGTCAAACTCGCTGACGGACGCGAGATCTCGCGATTTGAACCCCTGATCCCCGTTATTCAAATGACCACCACACCAAACGAGCAAGATCTTAAAAATTGCGAAAACTTGATGAGATCTTTTCTTGGTTTTGTCGATAGCCCTGACTTTCGCGCGACACTCAGCTTAAAAACAAAAGTGTGCTTATTGACCGCCTTCGTCGAGGAAAAACCTGTTGGCTTCAAACTTGGCTATGCTCAAGACCGCGACGAATTTTACAGCTGGCTCGGCGGCGTTCATCCCGATTTTCAAAGGGTCGGCATCGCCAGCAAGATGGCTTTGCAACAACAGACTTGGTGCAAAGCTCAAGGTTACAAAAAAATCCGCACCAAAACCGAATCGCCCCACCGCGCCATGCTGATGCTCAATCTACGCCAAGGCTTTGAAGTCATTGGAACTCAGCAGAGCGGCGAGCATCTTAAAATTTTGCTCGAAAAGAAACTTTAGAAAACAATTAAAACGGGTACAGCAAGATCCCCACACCAAAGATCGCAAACAAAGCGCTCGCAAAATACCGGACGTGGGTCATCGAAATTTTCTCTGAGAGTCGGTCCCCGAGAAAGACGGCCAAGCCGTCACTGATGATCATACCCAATGTCGTCCCTATCGTGACGTTCACGAGATCTTGAAACCTCGCGGAGAGAGCCACGGTGGCGAGCTGAGTTTTGTCTCCCATCTCGGCCATAAAAAAGGCCACGAAAGTCGTCGCAAAGGCGCCCCACTTATAAGCCTGCTTCAACTCCTCGTCTTTATCAGGAATGAGAATCCACAACGCAAAGGCAAAAAAGACCAAAGCAAGCCCATACTTTAAAACCTGGGGCGAGATCAACTGCGCAAGCCCCTGACCCAAGGTCGCTGCGAGCAAATGATTGAGCAAAGTGGCGGCAAAGATCCCGGCTAAGATCGTCCATGGCTTGCGAAACCGCGAGGCAAGGACAAAGGCCAAGAGTTGTGTCTTGTCGCCCATTTCACTGGCCGCGACGAGCAAGAAAGATTGGATCAGAGCTTCCATAAAGAGGTCCCCATCTTTTGGGTACGTTGGGTGAGCGGATCAGTCATTTAATGCTGCCTTTTTTGACAAAAAAGATCAATAGTAGACGAGTATGGCACGCACACTTCTATTTAAAAATTTAAGGTCCCTCTTGCTTGAAACTAACCGGCCTGTGACTCCATCACCGACTCAAGAGCCGCCGCCGCTATCACGCCGAGACTTTTTAAAAGCCAGTCTGCTCGCCGGTTCAGCGCTCAGCTTGGCACCACACAAAGCTCTCGCTAAGCTCGAGAAATCAGCGCGCAAGATCCAGCCCGTTGCGATCGTGGGCTTAGGTGCAGCCGGGTTAACGGCCGCGTACCAACTGCAAAAATTAAAGATCCCCTTTGTTCTTTTTGAAGCAAGCTCCCGTGTCGGGGGCCGCGTTTTTACCGATGACAAAACTTTTGCCGGGCAAGGACAGTTTTGTGAGCTGGGTGCTGAGCTTGTGAACTCGGACCACACCGCCCTTCGAAATTTGGCCAGGGAGCTGGGTGTTGTGATCGAAGACTTTGGTGCCCCAGATCCCTCCCTCCTCTCGGAAATCTATGTCCATGATGGAATTCGGTACTCGGCAAGCGATGTCAAGACTGCGGCCGCACCACTTGTGAAATCGATTCGCGGCGACTTGAAGCGAATTTTTGGCAAAAGTAAGCCCGAGGCGATTACGGCGACCAGCCCCTTTCGGCACAAAGCTCAAACATATGACAACACGAGCCTCGCCCAGTATTTGGATGTTCAGACCTCGCTTCCCGCTTGGTTTAAAGGACTGCTGCGCGAAGCTTATGAGACCGAGAACGGTGTTGCGATTGAGAAGCAATCTGTTTTGATTTTGTTTTCGATGTTCGCCGAGTTTCATGGCGAGTGGTCCACTTACGGCTCGTCAGATGAGACCAGCCGAATCAAGGGTGGCAGTTCAAAACTCATCGAAGCCATTTTCAAAAAAATCCAACCGCGCGGCGCCGTGAACTTTAAACATCAACTGGTTCAAGTGATTGAAAAAGATGGTAAGATCGATCTGACCTTTCAGACGACCGAGCAGCTCAAAACGATGACTTTTTCACAGGTCATTCTGGGGCTCCCACTGCCGGTTCTGCGGCAAGTTGGCGGCTTCTCGGATCAAACCCTCAAGCTCAAGGCGCAAGTTCACAAAGCCATCCAGGAGCTTCAGTACGGCTACAATAGCAAGACAATGTTAGGTTTTAGCCAGCGTATTTGGCGAAAACCAAAAAAGTTCGAACCCTCGACAGGCTCAGTGCTGTCGAACCTTTATACCAGCACCTTGTGGGAGACCAGTCGCCTGCAAAAGGATCCCGCAGGCATTCTCACTTTTTATGCTGGTGGAAAAAAAGCCCACGACGTCGCGCTCAGCAACGTGTCACAAATGCTCACAGATATTCAGGCTCTTTTTCCGGGTGCCAAAGACGTTTTTAACCAAAAAACAGTACAGTTCAATTGGCCCAAATATCCGTGGGCCTTGGGATCCTACTGCTCCCCTGCACCGGGTCAGTACACGACTTTAATGGGACTTCTGCATGAGCCATTCTTGGGGCATAAGCTTTTTTTGATCGGCGAACACACATCGATTGATTATTATGGTTTTTACGATGGCGCGATCGAGAGCGGCCAACGAGTGGCCGAGCAGATCATGCAGAGTTGGCCCGAGTTTGCCGCATGAGCTTGGACCGTAAGGCCTTGTTTCTCGAGATCTTGAAGCAAGAGGGTCTCGCTCTCAATGACGATCTCAATGACGATCTCAAAAGAATCGCGGCGGCCCATACCTCAGATTTAAGCCCGACCAGCTCACGGCACTTTTCTGAAGACCTCGAGAAATTCGTCACCGAGAAATCGGCTCGCAGCTTGGGACAGCGCTTGAGTCTGACGCCTGGTCTTGCGCCCGCGGTCGCATGGCTTGAAATCGTGACCGATTTTCACCGCACTCAACAATGGGGACTTGCCACAACGGTGAATCGACCGGTCCGGGTCAAAGAAGACACGCCCGCTCGCGAAGTCGCCTCCTATGTTTGGACCCTCATTCAAGCGCTGCTTGTCATGAAATGCGTCATTCTTTTTTTTGGAATCAAGTCAGCCGAAGATCCTTCACCCTGGATGACGGCGGGACTCATCATTGCATTGGCTTTTTCGTTCGGTTCGCTGATGTACTTTGCGATTCGAAAATCTCGCAAGGAGGCTCTCAAAAAGAAGTCCCTTTAACTGTTGTTGAGTCGTGAGTTACGACCAAAAACCAGATCAGTCCGACCCTGCTTTACAGTGATTTTGTTAAACTTTAACGTGAATTATGAAGTCGACGGCTCTTCTCCTCTCGCTCGTCTTAATCGCAACTTCCCGTCCTAGTGCTGCCGTGTCTGAGCTCTTCAAGCAAAAAAAGGGACCAAGCACCAAGGTGATCAAACTTCTCAGAGCCCCGGCTGAATCCATATCACTTAAAGAAAACTGCGGCGTCACACTGCTCACTCAATCGAACTTGGACCTCAAGAAAAATAAACTATTGTTTATTAAATCAAAAGAGTACCAAGCAGAGTACTGTGAACCCGTCGAACCTGTTTCTGGAACTACCAATGCCGTGGCTCTCTTCATTGCTCCCGACGGGTGGAGCCGTCACCTCAGCAAGCCCTCCAGCCGTCGCTCTCCACGAACTCCTTCACTTAGTCGGATTTAAAGATGAATACGCTTACGTGAATGAGGGTGAAGCTAATCTGTACTGCGCCGCTCGATCAATGGCACCCAACCTCACCATATTTTTATCAAGCCCTCCCTACTCCTCAGATGGAGATGCGCGAGCCCGCCATGCCGGAGACATTCCTTGGTACTCTCGCATCAATGCACCAAGCATTTCCTCTCCCCCAGAACTTGGCACGACCGAGAATGATAAAACCGGTCTCTATCCGGCGAAGACCTGTGAAAAGGCAACAAAGGGTTTTAAATCTTGAAGACCAGGGCAAGAAACAAGCCCAAACTTGATGGAATCCGTCGAGCCCGATGCCACCATTCCCCTCACCTTTTGTCCCGCCATACGGCAAGCCTTTAATGAGCCCGCAGAGACTCCCGTCACCGCGCCTCCTCGTCTGCCGAGCAGCCGTCGCGGGAATACCCGATAGCCTGACTGATTTATGTTGAGGTTCGAAAATCTTGCAAGACACATACAAACGAGGCCCTTTGCGCATGAGTCTTGAATCAGAATTTCATTTCATTTAATTTCACCCGCGACGTTCAGAAAACGCGGCGTTAGCATTTTTTGTGTCTCTTTCTGATTTCTGATTGAGCTTTCTGGATCCTGAGATGACTCAAAGAAATGAACTGATAAAACTTCGGAGATCAGACGAGTCTGCGACCACAAGAAGATCCTCGTGAATTTAGATTCAAAACTCGTCGACAACGCGAAGCCACTGAAAATGGTCATGGATGCGGCCTCTGATCCAGAATCTGTACCCGCGGCTGCTGTCAAAAGTGAGTATGAGAAAATGATTCAACTTCTCAAAAAGAGAGGCGCCAACAAGCAGAGACCCGGGAGGCTCGCGCTTGACGGCACTGTCTAAGGTTTTGACGGCTCTCTCAAGCAGGAGAGCCTCTCCAGCCGTAAAGTCATGGGCCTAGGCCTTGCTTTAAACCAGGCATGAAAACAATTGTCCTTTTGATCCTCGCCGTCTTTGTCACCAACGCCTTATGGTCGCTCGTGGCACAGGCTGCCCCGTCCAGCCTTGATGCCCGCCAAGGCGGCGAAAGCCTCTTCGCTCAAGGCGTGGCCAAGCGCCTCTTAAATTTGGACCGCTCGTGGGAGCATCTCGAGACATCCACCACCGAAATCAAGGCACGCAATGCAGATCTCAACAACCGGGGCGACTCCTTCGATCAAACATCAACGTGGTCACGGCTCTACAATCTCGGCAACCCGCAAAGTTCGTTGAATGAATCGCTGCGCCAGGCCTCGGCAATTTTTTGCACGAACTGGAATGCCTATGATATCAAAACTGAACTTGTTCAACTGATCGAGAACTCGTACCGCAGCTCGTTTCAAGTTCAATCTTCAGACCTGCAAAACCTTTCGCCTTTTTTGACTGAAAACAAACCCGGGTGCCAAGCTTTATGATCAAAGCCGCACTTCTTTTTGTTCCGCTGATTTTTGCTGCTCAGCTCGCGATGGCCCAGGCCAATGTGAATCGAATCCGTCAGGACTTGTTTCGTGAGGGCTACCAGTCATGGGCCTGGCAGCAAAGCAGCTGCATGGATTGCGACATCATCTTGATCTCGGCCAAGTCCAAACTGCACACCCCCAAAGTTCAAGCCTTTATCCGTGCTTTGGAGTCCTCAAAAGGCGAGATCCTCTCGCTGTACGGATCCAACCCGCAAGAGTACAACTTGCTCGCACAAATGGCGGTTGGGATCTTGGGACGAGAAAGCAAATTTTTTGAAAGCCGCCGCTATCAATTCAAAGAAGATTTTCCTTGGGCCGTCAGCATCTTAAAAACGGTCAACATGTACCTCGCCGGTGCAGACTCGGCGACGGCCAACAGCCGTGGCCCCACCCAAATTAAAGTGGTTCCTCAGCGAATCGCTGCCAAATACGGAATCACTCCCGACAAACTCTATATCCCCGAGAATGCGGCCCGCGCGACGATGGGTTTTTTGATTGAAGCCTTAGGTGAACTCAAACAGCGCGCGCAAAACAATGACTGGGAGTTTGTAACGCCCGAAACTTATGCGGACTATTTGCCTTACATTTATTTTGGAGCCACCGGCAAACTTCGCAATCGCACGGCGACGCCTGAAACCAATTTGTACATCCGCGAGATGAAGCAGTACATGGGTTGGCTCGAAATGTATGAGCGGCCCATCCAACGACTCAATCCTTAATCATCCCACTGAGCTTTGCCGCGGCCGGATTTAATGTCGCCGCGATGGCGCTTGGTCTCCACTCGCTTGCGCTTTGAAGACTTTGTGGGCTTGGTGGCTTTTCTCTTCTTCTGAACAAAAAAAGCACCCGCTAAGAGGCTCTCGAGCTTTTCGAGGCAGCTTTTGCGATTTTGATCTTGGTCGCGCGACTCTTCGCTGCGAATCAAGAGGTCGCCATCCACCGTGAGTTTGTTTCTGAGTTTTTGTTGAAGAATGGCTTTTTCAAGCTCATTGAAAGCGGCGCTTTGCAAAGGACTCCAGCGCAAGATCACCGCAGAGTTGGTCTTGTTGACGTTTTGCCCCCCGGGCCCACGGCTGCGGGTCACTTCAAAGGTCATTTCTGTCCAAGCGATTCTTTCCAGGTACATAGCTTTACGGGTCTACTTTCTGCTTAAATTCGGCCCAAAACGAAGGATGTTCAGTTTTCATGCGATGATCCCAAAAAGAAAAAAATAAACCATAATTAAACTTAAAATAGCGATGGTGCTGGGCGTGATGAAGGCCGCTAATGACCCAGTCTCCCCACCCCAGTCTTGCTGCCGAGAGCGGCAGAACTTCAAATCCCAGATGATTGGTAATAGCCGTGATTGTCATCAAGGTCAGGTGAATCAAAATGTGCACCGGGTGCAAAGGTAAAACCATCACGATGAGTGGAATGGCGGCCGCATTGATGACAGACTCGACCGGGTGAAACGAAAACGAAGCCCAGGGCGAAGGATGCAAAGACTCATGATGAACGCGGTGAAAGCGGCGATACACGTTGGGAAGATGGAGCCAGCGGTGCGTCCAATAAAAATACGTGTCGTGCAGAATCAAAAGTAAAACAGGGCCGATAACAAAAAAGTAAAGCCAGCCGTACTCATCAAAGCTCAAATAAATTTGCGTCCAACCTTTTTGCCAAAAGAACCCCAGCAGCACGCCAAAAACCGCAAAAACCAAGCCCGAAATCAAGGACCACTTGATTTCAAAGAGCTGCTCCTTTGGCCCCGGAAGCTTCGCATAAATCTGGCGGGGATTCGCACTCGTTGCTTTCTTGCCTCGATAAAAATAAGCCCAAAATGGTGTCACCATTAAAAAATAACGAAAGAGAACAAAAAACAAAACAACCGCTCCCGCCATTAGCAAGTTTGCAGGCTGACTTAAATCGATGGGCAAATAGCTCTCAATTTTTTCGAAGTGACCCGGCGAGCTCACGAAGACCCGTCAGCTTTTTCGGTTTTTACTGGGGGCGCTTTCTTTTTGACCGGCGTAGGCGCGTTCTTTGATTCCGGTGTCGAAAAGGGCTCGACGTGCGCAGCATTCACTTTGCAACTTTGAATCAGATTGTTGGCGTGCGTGATGTAATCAGGACGCTCGTCAAAAACGTCACCAATATCGGGATCGTCGGCAAACACCGAAGGTGGCAATTCTACACCACGGAAGTAAGCGTCGATGACTTGCACTTCGTGAATATCATTGGCCATCGCAATATTACGGAAATAACAATCGCAAGTTTTTTCGGGCGTTTCGCCCGGACCAGCTTCTTTCGGATTAATCTTCAAAACAGTCGTCCGGTGCCGGACGCATGAAATTTTTGATTTATCTGCAGCCCGCTTGTACTCCGCCGGCGTCGACTTTGGATAAAGGCCTCGGTAATCTTGCAACTCAGGTAAAGGTGTTGTTGTCTTTGTACTCTTGTTTTTCAAAATCAACTGAGCCTGAGCAAGCGAGCTTCCCAACGTGAGAACCAACAGGATTGCCAAAAAAACATTTTGAGACCAACGGTTCATGCGCAAGCTCCCGGATCAGGATAGAAGAACGATCGGGGCAGCGTCAAGATTTGGATTAACGAGCATTCGCCGCTCGGCGCGCGCGCGCGCCAAGTGCCGCACGGCCCGACCCATGCGCTAGCGTATTGGCTCTTCGATCACACTGACCAAGGTTAGCTCCTAGCGGGATAATGGCTGCAAATGCCGCTGGATTGTAAGCTCTGGATTGAGTCGCAATCTCAATGTGCAAGTGAGGGACGACGCCGCCGTTTTCACCTTGAGAACCGATGCTTCCAATCACCGTGCCTTTATCGTAGCAGTTCCCTTGGCGAACTTTGATCGTGCGAGACAGATGACGGTACGTCGAAATACAGTTGGAACCAATACTTCTACCCTCCGTTTTTGGGCATTGCACATGATCCATGATGACGGTCGGACCACTTCGTCCCCCCATGTTGCCTGCAGCGCGAACTTTGCCATTCGCCACAGCTTTTACTCCAGCCCCCGAGGCCCCGCGCCCTCGATCTGACGTATTGAGATCTAAACCTTTGTGTCTCCGAGAGCCGCCATCGCGGGCACTGGCAAAACAAGAGGTGGCTCGAATGTTGTCCATGGGTGGCGCAAATCCACTTGATCCGCAAGCGCCGGCGCGAGCCTCGCCCGCAGGATCAGGCGTTGTCAAGACATCGGCAGAGCCCGTCGCCACGGAGCGAGCAGAAGATCCCTTTGATGCGGACGATGCAGGCGATGCCGTCAACCCCGCATCAGCCGTAACTGTGGCGGGAGCCCCGGCAGAGGCATTCGTGTTCGTCGGACTTGTCGTCCCCCTGGCTCCCCCTCGTCTCCCCATCCCACTCATCAATGCGGGCAAGGCCGCCGCCGCAATCCCCATCACCATGGGCATATTGTTATTGGTTGCGGGCGAAGCTGATGGCGCGGGTTTCGCTGCTGCTGGGGGAGTATAGATGGTCGGGCGGTACTGATTCACTCCGGGCTCATTGTTGCCGTAAAGAACCTCGGGAGATTTGACGACAGCACCATTCGCATCCTGTGTCGGCGCGGGTGCAACCGGTTGGTAGCTCCACGAACCGGCCTCAACCAGCCGCGCATCAAAAACCATTGCGGCTGCGATGAGCACCAGCATCGATTTCTTTGCGTTGAAGCGAATGCGTTTCATCAGTCCCCCGAATTGAATGTCTCAGGCTTGATTCATTCAATAAGCCTGCCAATTATTGTCACTCTACAGACGATTAGGCTCTGATTTCTTGTCGACAGAATGGGCACATGTCCATAGGCCTTAACAGGTGATTTTTCAATTGGGCCGCCTCAAAACGAGACACTTCACTCATATCACCGCGCCGCAGGGTGCTGCGGGGCCTCAGCTTGAGGCTGCGCGCGACTTCCTCTATCATTTGCCAATGCCGACCAACTCTTTCTTGATAAAACTTGAATGGATCGAAAAAAATTTCGTCGAAGTTCTGCCCACAAACGAAATCGTTTTGGATTTGAAGTACGCCACAGATGACAATTTCATGAATGCGAATTTGTACGACAGTTTTGACCGCTGCTTTCTCTCTCAAACGGCCTTCGAAAAACTGCAAGCCGCCGCCACTGTTCTCAAGAAGCAGCACCCGGAGCTGCAGTTTCGGATTTGGGATGCCCTCAGGCCCGCCTCTATTCAGAGCCAAATGTTTGAACACCTGCAAGGCACACCCTTCGAAACTTACGTCGCTGCCCCTGAGCCCGGATCGATGCACAACTTCGGCATGGCTGTCGATTTGTCGTTACAAACGAAAGACGGCGAGCTTCTCGAGATGGGTACAGACTTTGATCACTTTGCCGAGCTCGCTCAGCCCATCAAAGAAGACCACTTCTTGAAAACCGGAGAACTCTCCTCGCGTGCTTACGCCCATCGGCTCTTGCTTCGGCGCTTGCTCGAAGCCCAAGGGTTTCAAGTTTTGCCGCACGAGTGGTGGCATTTTAATGCTTTGCCGGCAGATCAGGTCTACGGGCAATTTCCAAAACTAATCTGATACTAAAGGAGTGTTTATGAAGTTACTGATGTTGAGCCTTGCCCTCGCGTTGACTTTGTCCACGATCCCAGCCCTTGCTGAAGTCGGCGTTGTTGCTCTGGTCAACCTCTCCCCAGCTGGTAATTTTCAAGCCAAAACAAATTCGGTAGTGGGCTCAGCAAAAATCACTGGTGACAGGGTCTCGGCGACAAATATCAAAGTTCCAATGGACTCGCTCAAGACAGGCATCGAGCTTCGCGACAGGCACATGAAAGAAAAATACATCGAAACGACCAAGTTCCCGGATGCCGAGCTCATTGAAGCGACCGGCACCGCAGGCAAAGGACGCGGCAAACTTAAATTTCACGGCGTTGAAAAAGAAATCACCGGCACTTACAAAATTGTTGGAAACGAAATGCAAGCCGAGTTCCCCATCAAGTTGTCAGAGTTTGGCATCACGGGCATTAGGTACATGGGCGTTGGAGTCAAAGACGACGTCAAAGTGACTATCACCGTCCCCGTCACAGAGTAAGTTTCATCGGCCGGGAAAATCTCCCGCCGTGAACATGATCAGCGGCATCTGGCTGTTCGGTACAAAAAGCACAACATCAAATGTTCCATTTATCTGACCTCAGGTCTTCAGAAAACTGACGTTTCCTCGACGAGACTTGAGGATTGAGATTTGCGATTAAAGAACAAATATAAAGATGCTTTGCAATGCATATCGTGTGTTTTTTATTGACGTATTTTTTGAAGCTCAGGAATGCCTTGGGCTGCCTTGTTTTTTTGATTTTTCAAAATATTCTATTTAGTCGCAAGATCTGGTCGCACTCATGAGATTACGCCCTTTAGGGGTGATTTAAAATTCCACTTCTTCTCAAGCCACAAAGAGCCGCTGAAAAGTCATGATATTTGTTTTTTGTCCAAAGCGAGACAGATCAATTTTTCGATCAAAAACAGGAGGCCCGCATGACAATTCAAAAACTCAGCAATCAACAAGTTGAACTCAATCTCAAAGATCTCGTTCTCAAGGAGCGGGAACTGCTTCACTCGATCCTTTTGCATATTCAGCAGATTGAGAGCCGCCGAATTTACTTGGACCGAGCCTACTCTTCGACTTTTGAATACCTTGTGAAAGAACTCTCATATTCGGGCTCAGCTGCTATGCGCAGACTTGAGGCGGCAAGACTTCTTAAAGAAATCCCCTCGATGGCCGAGCAGCTTGAGTCAGGGGATTTGAACCTCTCTCAGATCGGCGAGCTCTCCCGCGCTCTCAAAGACAAGGCCAAGCAATCTGGTGAAAAAGTCAGCCTTGGTCAAAAGCAACAGATCCTTCAAAAAATAGCAGGCAAATCTGTGCCCGAGACCCAAAGAGAAATCTCACGCGCGCTGGAGCTCGAGATCCAAGAGCCCGAGAGAACCCGATTTCAAAAAGACTCGGTCTCTTTGTCCATCTAGCTCACGCAGGCGCAGTACGATAAACTGAGCCAGTGCAAGGATCTCGCAGTGCATGGGCTTTCGCAAAAGAATCACAATTTTGATTGGGCCGCGGTGCTCGAGCAATTGGCAGATCAGTTTTTAGCCAAGAAGACGCTTGAAAGAACAACACCGACGGCAATTGCCGCCGCGGAGTCAAAGCGCGTCAACAAAAGTCTCACGCCCAGAACAAGACAACTGATCTTACATCGCGACAAGCATTGCCAGTACGTCGATCAAAAATCAGGTCGCCAATGTCAGAGCACCTTCGGCCTCGAGGTGGATCATGGGCAACCCCGCTTTGCGGGCGGGGATCACCATCTGAATAATCTTCGAGCACTTTGCAAGAAGCACAACCTTCATCGGTACCATCAACAAGCGCAGAGACGGTTTTTCTAGCTGGGTCGGAGTCTTGATCCTGGGAGACGGTCCGACAACGATGACCCTCTAGGGAGCAGATGTTTGAGGACCACAAGAGTCCGCTCTCTGCCCATAGAAAACCAAGGCGTCTTTTGATGAGCTCTCTGCGTTTACGTCAGACCAAGTGAACCAGCCCGGCGAGTTTATTGACTAACGCATAAATAAAGGCGCCGAGGGCGGATAGAATTGCTGAGCGAAAAATGGCGCACAGAGAAATAGCCCCGGAGGCGCGCGGCTAAAGCCACGGCGAGGAGCCATTTCGCGGACGTCACTTTGTAGCCAGCGAAGACAAGACCAAGGCGTCTTTGTTTATGCGTTCTTAAAGAGGTCGGAGTCTTGGTCCACGGAGACGGTCCTTGGAGTGGTTCCCGAGTTACTGCTCGGGAGTGCGCTGACTTTCGGAACTTCCAACGTCGTCAACTTCGTCTATCGAGGGTTTAAAGCAAGCGACGAACGCCTTATCCATAAATGGGCCTGAGTTGCCCAGGCCGGCCTGCATTGCGCCCAAGACGGAGGTTTTCTCTTAGGATAGTCAGGTGTTGACGTTATGCATTGTAGTCCGAGCTTTGCCTCCTTCAGAAGCGGTGGCTAAATAGCAAAGGATCACCCGGCCCCCATGCCGAGGTTGGAGGATTGATGAAAAAAAAGAACCCTTGGTTGATGTTGTTAGTTTTGCTCTTGGTGTTTGGTGGATTTTTGACGTTGATCGCCGTCTTAACGGTGAAGCCGTTTTTTAAAGACCGTGGCCTCACGATGAGCAGTAAGTCGATTTTGCATCTGAAGCTCACAGGCGTGATTATGGACGGAAAAAAAGTGTTGAAGCCGTTGATCAAGTACCGTGACGACAATTCAATCAAAGCGGTGGTCATAGAGATCAACTCTCCGGGCGGTGTCGTGGGACCTTCGCAAGAGCTGTATGAAGAGATCAAGCGTGTTCGCGAAGAATACAAAAAACCAGTTGTTGCCGTTTCGACCGCCGTCATGGCCTCGGGTGCTTACTATGCTGCCGTTGCCGCCGATAAAATTTTGGTCGCTCCTGGTACGATGGTGGGTTCGATCGGTGTGATCATGGAATTTACCAATCTTGAAAAACTTTATGATTGGGCTAAAGTGAGCCGCTTTTCGATTTCGACGGGTAAGTTTAAAGACTCGGGCGCAGAATACCGCCCGATGCGTGAAGATGAGCGCGCGCTCTTTCAAGATTTGATCAACGATGTTTATGAGCAATTTGTCGCAGCCGTGGCCGAGGGCCGAGAGCTGAAGCCTGAGTTCGTCAAAGAGTACGCCGATGGACGCGTGTTTACGGGTCGTAAAGCCACCGAGCTGGGCTTTGCTGATGACGTCGGGACAGTTGAAGACGCTTTTGATCTGGCGGCTGAACTTTCAGGCCTGGGTGATGATTACGACGTATTTGAACCACCTAAAGTGCGTCCCAGTCTTTGGGATTTGATTTCGAGCGGTGATGACGAAGAGGCGACAACACTTTTGCCTTGGAAGTCTGCTGACAACAAACTCAACGAAGCGTTGAAGTCGGTTCTTCGCATCGAGCTTTCGAATAAACCCCTGCTCTTGATGCCTGGAGTTTATTGATTGTGACTGAAAAGAAAAAAGCGTCAGATCAAAAATCATCTGCACCAGCAAAAAGTCGGCGCCGAGCTCGCGCGGTGAAGGCAGCCGCAAAGACAACCAACTCGCGTTCGGCCGTGGGTTCATCGGCCAGTTTGGTTTTGGGATCTGAGACTTGGCCGCTCGAACGCGATGTCTTGTTTCGGCCGGATCGATTAAAGTACATTCGTAAACTGATCAAGCAAGAGGGGTGCGTTTTTTGTAACGCCGCCCAAAAGCCAATTGGTTTTGACTCGCTTTGTGTTTTCAAGTCCAAGCATTCGATGGTTGTTCTTAATAAGTTTCCGTACAACTCCGGGCACATTTTGATTTTACCTCAGCGCCACTGTGGTGATTTGCTTGAACTCACGCCGGTCGAGTGGGCAGATCTTTCGGAGCTGATTCGTACGTCGATGAAGGTCGTGAAAAAGACCTACGAGCCAGCGGGATTTAATGCCGGACTTAACCACGGCGCCGTGGCAGGAGCGGGGATTCCCGAGCATTTGCATTTTCATCTGATTCCGCGCTGGGCAGGTGACCTGAATTTCTTTCCGCTCATTGCCGAAACCAAGGTCGTCATCGAGAATCTTGAAACCAGTTTCGAGCGGCTGATCCGTGGATTTACAAAAGTGGGAGGACTCTCTTGAGGCAACAAATCGGAATCAATCTTCCCTTCAGCCTGACGATGAAAGTGCTCATCGGTTTGAACCTCGGGATGTGGCTTTTGGGTCAAGTGCTGCTTGAAAAGTACACGGGCCTGCCGGTTTCAAAAGCTTTGGCGCTGCATCCAGGAAAAGTCATTTTGGACGGCACCGCTTGGCAACTTGTGACTTACATGTTTTTGCATTCGATGCAGGTCACCCACCTGGTTCTGAACATGCTCATGTTGTGGTTCATGGGGGCCGAGCTTGAGCAGAAGTGGGGCCGGAACTTCTTTTTGATTTACTATTTCGCCAGCGGCGTGGGTTCGGCGATTCTGTACACTGCCGGCGTGTGGGCCTATTACTGGGCAACGGGTTCTTCGATGGGTTTGGCGATCCCAGTGGTCGGGGCCTCGGGCGCAATTTTTGGATTGATGCTGGCCTACGGAATTTTGTTCGGCGAACGAACGATCCATTTCATGATGATCTTTCCGATGAAGGCCAAGTACTTCGTCATGATCTTGGCGGGCATTGAGATCATGTCGATGCTCTCGAGCGGCACCGGCGGCGGTGAGGTCGCTCATCTGGCCCACTTGGGCGGCCTCGTTTCGGGGTACATTGCACTCTTGGTGCTGACGGTCTGGAGTCGCCGCCAGAAAACGGGCAAAACCAAGAAAAAAGGCACCCAGCTCCGCCTCGTCGTCGACAACGAATCCGACGCCAAATCCAAAAAAGACCCCCAATACTGGAATTAAAGGCGCACAGCTTGGGGCCATGGCCTTGACGGGTGGGGGTCGGTTCAGTTAAATCTGGTGGTCTGTTTCGCACTGCATGCCTGGAGGACTTATGTCGCTTGATCAAGCTGTTAGAAAGCTCAAATTGGACTCTCGATTGGTTGAAATCTATTTGGCCAATGGCCAGCTCACAAAAGAAGAGTACGAAACTTACCTGAAGACTTTACCTGATTGCTCAGCTCAATCAGCGCCAATCACTCTCGAGGATGATAAGCCTTCAACGGCCGATGTCCAAGCGCACTAGTCTTTATTGCGTCGGCGGCGTTCCGATAACTTTTTCGGAAGCAGTCGTTCTTGGAGGAGGCGCTGCTATTTCGGTTGCCTGACCTTTGGTGTCTAAGCGGCCTCTCGGCGCCCAGTCTTCACGAATAATCTTAAACCCTGAGGTCGGCGAGTAAGCGGCGTGAATCGTCTTGATTCCGTAGTCTTTGTGTTGATCGGATTCGTATTCTTGAAGGGTGCGGATCACCACTTGCCCCCGGTTGCGAATGATCAAGGGCTCCGACAAGCTGACTTTGATAAACTTGTACTGAGATTTGAGCTTTTTCTTGTGGTTGTACCACTGCGAATAGTTCATCTGATTATTTTGAAAGGTCTCATCGTAAAACTTGATGTAGGTGTCAGCGTCTTGGGTTTCCCAAGCCTTGCGCCACTCTTCAAAAAACGTCAGGTACTTCTTTTGCTCGAGATCATAGTCTTCTTGCTTCAGATCTTCGACTTGATCATAAATCACGATGGGTGTTTCTTTGAGCCTCACAAACTGAGCTAATTTTTTAACGACGTCGTCACGAACAACAACGCAGCCTCGTGATCCCCGAGTGAGCGGAACCGTATCGGGAACGGCGTGGAGCCAAATGCCCGAGCCCCCTTTTTTATCACGCTGATCAAAGATGTTCGGATAGTCCGTCGTAAACGCGATCGAGCCATAAAGGCTAAACGGAATCTCGGGCGGCGTGCGTTTTTGCTGAAGAAAATAAATACCCACCGGAGTTTTGTAGTCATTCTCGCGTTCCTTATCGCCATTGTTTTTACCAATGTCAGAGGGAACTTCGAGAACCAAATGAGGGCGTTTATTTTGAAATTCATAAACGCGCAAAAAGCGGCGTGTTTTGTCCGCGACAAAAATAACGCGGCTGTGGTCTCCCAAAGACAAGAGACCAGACGGAAACGTCGGCGACTGGGCGTCCTTTAGAACACCATTTGCAAAGGCAGGCTGAGTGATCTTAAATAACAGTAATAGACACAAGAGGTGCTTCATTCGTCTCTCAAACTCCATGCTCGTTGGGAGCAACAACCTAGGTCTCCTATCGGAGCGCCGATCACCTAGCTGAACGAGACCTTGCAACAAGATTTAAGTCACCGACAAAGGTCCTGTCTAAAGTATCGCCGTTTTTCGGAGAAATTTCACCTCATTAAGTTTCAATAATCAAGTCTCAATGTTCAAGCCCCCATCCATAAGGATGAGTGGTTTTGCTTCTGACTTTTTGCTTAAGGCTAAGGTCCAGATTGCCGATAGGTCCAGCAATGGCACAAGAAGCTGAAGAAAAAAAAGAAAAGAAGGCGCTCCCGGTGATGTTGATTCTCCAGGGCGCATTTGCATTGATCAATCTCAGCATCGTGGGGGGCGGGGCTTACCTGGTTTACGCCTCGACGTTGGGATGGCAGTCACCAAAGATGACTGAAGAGTCCCTGCGCGCGGAGCGAGCTCCAGCGTCGGTTGCGCCGGCAGCTGCCGAAGCTGGAGAAGGTCAGGCGCCCGTTGCTGCAGCCGTTGACGATATCCCAGCTCCTTTCTTGCACAAGCTGGATAAGTTTACGGTCAACCTGAACGGCGAACCCAAACGGGTCATTCGTCTTGAAGTGAGTCTCGAGATGCTGAACGAAGAGTCTTACGAAGAAGTGATGGACATTACACGCGTTCCAAAAATCCGCGACCGCGTCGTGACAATCTTGAATGACAAATCGTTTCCAGACCTCGAAAGCATTCAAGGTAAATTATTTCTCAAGGATCGCATCACGTCCGAAATAAATGGCATTCTCGACAAAGGTGTCGTGAAAGACGTTTATTTCAGTGAGTTCGTTGTTCAGTAAGCCCCTTGCCTTTCAACGGCGCAGTCTCCACAATTGTTCAGTGGAGGCTGCATGCTGCGCAAATCACTTCTCGCTGGATTTCTTCTTCTTTCGACCTCGGTATTGGCGGACGATCTTAAAATCCGCTTCCCCGTCGAGAAATACACTCTTGCAAATGGCTTAACGGTTCTTTTGCACGAAGATCACACGGTCCCTATGGTGAGCTATCACACTTGGTACCGCGTGGGTTCGCGTGATGAACAAGTCGGTACCACCGGCGCTGCACATATGCTTGAGCACATGATGTTTAAGGGTGCCAAAAAATACTCGGGCAAAGAGTTTGACCATATTCTGCACGCCAACGGAATTACGAACAATGCTTTCACGTCGTGGGATTACACGGGGTTCTACGAGAACCTGCCCTCAAGTAAGCTTGAGCTCATCATGGATATGGAAGTCGACCGCATGCGCTTTTTGGCGCTCAATCCTGATGATCTCAAGTCCGAACTTCAGGTTGTCGCTGAGGAGCGCCGCTGGCGAGTTGACAATAATCCGATGGGCCTACTGCGCGAAGCTTTATTTGGAGTCGCTTTTACGAAAAGTCCTTATCGCTGGCCCGTTATTGGATACATGAGCGATATCCAGGCGTACACGACTGAAAAGCTAAAATACTTTTATGATAAATACTATGTTCCCAATAATGCAGTTCTCGTGATCGCAGGTGATTTTGAGACGGCCAAAGTTAAAAAAATGATCGAAAAGTACTATGGTGTTTTAAAAGAGAGTCCTCTTGCAGAGCGCACGTATGCTCAAGATCCGCTTCCGACAAAACCTGTTCGTAAAGTGGTCGAATCTGAAGTTCAAACCTCAACGGCGATGCTTGCTTACCCAGGCGTCGCGTCGGGACATATCGATTCCTACGCTCTGGATCTTCTTGCCAGCATCTTGGGTGCTGGAAGCTCGAGTCGTCTTTACAAGAAGCTGGTGTACCAAGATCAAATCGCAACGTCGGCGGTTTCGTACAATATGACCAACGCGGCCTCGGGTCTCTTTACCCTTTCAGTCGGGCTGAAGCCCGGTCAAAATGAAGCTAATGCCGAGCGCTTGATGAAGGCTGAAGTCAAACGACTACTCGCTTCTGCAGTCACCCAAAAAGAACTCGAGAAATCCAAAGCTCAGTTGATGAAAGATTTTGTCGACGGACTGATGACCATCGATGGTAAGGCGCAAGCCTTAGCCTTAAACGAAATTCTTTTTGGCACTTACGACAAGTTATTCACTGATCTAGAAAAATACAAGGCCGTCACGCTTCAAGATATTCAAAGGGTCGCAAAAGATTACCTAAAACCTGAGCGCGAGATCGTCGTTGTGTTAAAACCGAAGTCGGCCAAAGTGTCTGCGATTCAAGGAGCTGGACAATGATTAAATTGATGCAAAATGTTTTGGTCTTTTTGTCCGCAACTTCGCTCTTGGCTTGCGGAACGGGCTCCATTCGTACGAGCAAGGGCGGTTTTGCACTCCGTCCTTTTCAAGAAGAAACCTTGCCCAATGGCTTGCGAGTCATCTGGCTTACGGACCAATCGCTTCCGCGTATTTCGTACAACCTCATGGTTCAAGTGGGATCACTGAATGAGTCCAAAGGACAAGAGGGCATCACGTCAATGACGACCGCGATGCTTGATCAGGGCACCGTCAAACGCAAAGCCCCGCAAATTGCTGAGGATCTTGCGCAGATTGGTGCGGACTTCTCCTACGTGACTGGCTATGACCAAACTGTCGTTAATGCCTCAGGTTTATCTGCGACCAAAGAAGACGTGCTCAAGATTTTCTCGGAAATTATTTTGACGCCCGCATTTCAAAACAATGAAATCGAGCGCCGCAGGTCGGTTATCATCGCTTCAATGCAAAAAAACAAAGATCAACCCTCGTATATCGCCGACGAAACTTTGGACACGCAAGTGTTTGGTGCTCACCCGTATGCGCACCCGATTATCGGGACGACAGCTTCAGTACGAAATCTCAAACGCAAGGATTTGCTTCGCCACTACTTTGCCTACTTTCGCCCGAACAACTCGATCCTGACGGTTGTCGGTCAGTATGATGAGTCTTTTAAGGCCCATGTTCGTAAAGCTTTTGAGGCTTGGACTTCAGCAGAACTGCGCCCTTTGAATATTGCCAAGGCTGATTTAAAGCCCCGCGAAGTTTTTCTTGTGAGCAAGGCGGGTCTCCAGCAAACGCAGATTCGCTGGGGGCACGTCGGTATCAACCGCAAGGATCCTGACTTTATGGCTCTTCGGCTTGCCAATGTGATTTTGGGGGGCGCTTTTGCCAGCCGCTTGAATCAAAAAATTCGGGATGACTTAGGATTAACCTATTCGATCTCATCTGGATCCGAGGCCAGGCTCGAGCCCGGCAGTTTTGAAGTTTCAACGTTCACACGGCACGACAAAGCGGTGACAACGGTACTTGAGACCGAAAAACTTCTTAAAGAATTTGTTGATAAAGGCATCAAGGAAGAAGAGTTGCAAGCGGCCAAGGCCCTTTTGATCGGGCAATTTCCGGCGGCTCTCGAGACCGCTGATCGGACGGCCTCAAATCTCATGGTGCTTCGTCGATACGGCATCTCGGATGATTACTTGCGATTCTTTCAGCAAAACGTTCAGGACGTGACGCTTCAGGAGGTCAATGCGGCGATTCGAAAGCATCTTCACCCCGACAAACTGCAACTCGTGATCTACTCGGATGAAAAGGCGCTCGCTGTCGATCTGCCAAAGCTTGGTTTGGTTCGCAAGAAAAGCCTCTAAGGAGAAGAATGGCGACTCGAAATCAAAAAACAGCCGCGGTTCTGGTTGTGATTGGCATGGCCATGGGATCGCTTTGCGTTTACATCAATCCCGCATTTCTGCGTGAACGTGGGCTTCCTGCGGCCGCGCGCGGTCTGCCAGCGGAGCCTGGTCCGGGATCGGCCGAGTTTGACCGCCGAATACAAGAGCAATTTCAGGCGGGCATGACAGAGGGTCAGCTGCTCAACACCCTCTCGATCGAAGGTTACGAGATCCGCCGCGAAGACAAGATGGCGCTACTTCAGCGACGAGCGGTGCCATGTCAATACACGTGGGTCGTGATCTGGGGAACGGGCGCGCAGGATGTTGTGACGAACATCAAAGGAACGCACGGACAAATCTGTCCCTAGAAACCAGGTCTGTTCAAGAATCAACGGATTGCTCAAGAACGCTGGGGCGCTTAGCCCCGGCGTGATTTCAAGAAAATGTAGATGCCGACCGCAGCCAAGATGGCAGCTAAGCCTAAGAGCATGGTTTTTGTTTTACCAAGCCCACCGCCGCCCCCCGCGCCGTCGCCATCCATCCCCAGCATATCACCAGGAAAAGCTGCGCCGATGGGTCCACCCAGTGTTTCGCCGCTGGGACGAATGGGTCCCATCTCGGGTTTCGCGAGTAAGTTTTTAGTTGCGATCACACGCAAGCTCATCACGGCCTTAAAGAAGTCTTGGGAGTATTTGGTGTAGTGATCCTTGTGGGCCGAGAATGTCACAAGAATCGCGATGCGATCTTTGATCGAGGCCAAGTACCGAGTGTAGTAATTGGGGACTTCAGAAGCGAGGTGCAGGCCATCCACCCATTGGTGGTCGTTGATCTGAACTTTTTTTGGTGGGTAAATGATGCGGGAAACGCCCGTGCCCGCACCTTTATAGGCCACCTGTTGAGCCGAATTCAAGTGGCTTGTGTAGGCTTCAAAGGTGTCAGTGGGGCCCACTTCTTTGGCGGTGAGGATGATGATCGCCTCCCTGCTCTCTTTGTCGTTTTGGCTGCGGCAAACCCATTCGGTATGCTCGAGGTTGCAGTTCCAGGTATCGGGCAATTCAAAGGCGACGTAGGCATTGCGGAAGACTTTTGCCTCTGCGTTCCAAGACAAGAGCAGGGTAGCTAAAATCAAAAGAAGAAATCGAGGCATGTCGGAATCCTTTCCAAGCGTATAAAGGGCTAGCTGTTGCAAAGCTTCACCAACTGAAACATGATAGGTGAAAATCCGGCCAATTCAAAGGAGGAAATCCACCTATGCTCAACCTTTATCAGCTCCAATCCTTTGTGACCGTCATCAGCGAAGGCAGTATGACTGGCGCTGCCGATAAACTTTATTTAACTCAGCCTGCGATCAGCCAACAAATTCGCAATCTCGAAGAAGATTTAGGCGTTGATCTCTTGGTACGAGGTGTGCGTCAGATTAAACCCACTCTTCAAGGTGAGGTTCTTTTTGATTATGCAAAACGCATTTTGCAATTGGGCCAGCAAGCAGAAGTGGCCGTTAAAGCAATGGGTGCCGAGCTCAAGGGTCAACTGCGCATTGGCACTCTGAATTCATTGGGCGTTCACCTGATTAGCCCGATCGTGAGTCGACTTTTGAAATACAATCCGAAGTTGTCCATCAAAATCGATTATGACGACGGCGAAGAGCTCGTGAAAGCATTCAAGCGCGGTGAGCTTGATGCGGTCATCTTGCCTGAGGTCGAGGCCCAGTACTCGGCCTCTCTGGGCGACGTCGAGAAAAAGTTTTTGATGAACGAAGAGCTTTGGCTGGTCGGTTCAGGTAAAGAGACCGATATGCCCAAGCAGATGTCTTTGGCCGATTTAGCCAAATATCCCATGATCACTTTCTCGCGTGAGCTTCCTGAATTCAATCGATCGCTCAATGAAGCACTCCAAAAATTGGGCGTCCAACTTGAGCCCGTCTTTGAGTCGCCCAACGTCGGAACGCTCAAGCGCGTGATCGAGTCCGGTTTAGGCTGGGGCTTCTTACCCGCTTCCTCAATTCGCAAGCAAGTTCGCATGGGCCGTATGACTCATGTAAATCTAAAAGACTTCAGTTACGATATCGGCTTTTATTTTTACTCAAAAAAAGCCCCCGAAAACAAAGCCATCATTGATGTCTTTTTCTTGGCCTTGCAGCAGCAGGAGCGGGCTTAATGATCAGACTGCTTTTGCTCTTATCGATGGGGCTTGGGCTCTCGGGTTGTGCCAGCCAGCTCTCGAGCTTCTTGGGTTTTGGTGCGCCGGTTTCGAGTCAGCGTTGCCGGGCCATGGATCTTGAGAAAATGGGTCTCGAGGATGGGCGCACGGGCCAGCGGCCGGGCGAAAAATACGACTTTTGGATCAAAGATTGCCGTATCGCGGGCGTGCCGCTGGATCGTGCTCTTTATGACAAAGGGTACGCTGAGGGGATAAAGTCCTACTGCAGCTGCGAAGCGGGATTTGCGGCTGGCGTGCGCGACGAGTACACTGAGATCAAAGGGCAGTTTTTCAATTGCCCCAAAGTCGACTACGCCGTCTACATGCAAGGCCACGAGGCCGGCAAAAAATATGTGAACGATCCAACCATGATGAAAAAGGTCAATCACTACAAGAATGACTACTTTGATGATGTGATCACACCGAAAGCAGCTCTCGAGTGCAAAGCTTTAGCTGAAGCCAAGGCCGCAGTCCCGGCTCCGGCTCAGGCTGATGACAAAAAGGCAAGCGGAACCAAAGAAGAGCCCGCTAAAAGCAAGAGCCCTTGAGTTTGATTAAAGTACCGAGCCTTAAGGCCCACGCCAAATTGCAACCAACTTTGATTTTGAGGCAAGACCGCTGTGAGCGGCCGGCATTTCCATAAGCCCACCGATTTTTTGGTAGGCTTGGCTTGTCCCTTTTCGCGCTCTAAAATTTTGCGAGCCAGAATTCCGGCCGATGATCTGAGAAAAGCCGCCAGTTGCTCGCGCCGTTTGGCTCGAACTTCGAGATGAATCTCGCGAGGTTGCAGACGCAATCCTAAAAACTGAATTCGGTGGAGCCGTGCTTGTCGCTTGAGAACGGCGGTCAGCATTTTTTTTGATCGCTGGTGCAAAAATGAAGTTTGACCGGGTTGATGCCCGGCGAGCAAGCTGACGTGAAGTCTGCGTCCGCGAACAAAAGGGCGGGGCCCTCGTGCATGCGAACGGCCCAGTAGAAATCCACCAAATGCGAGCTTTGCATGGGATGCTTTATCCCGAATCATAAACAAAATCCTTAATGCCGTTTGCGAGGGCCCGTCAGAGTTAACGCTTGGACCGCCTATGGTCAAATTATCTTGAGCGATGTCATTTTATTTCATGACAGGTTGCGCGAGCGTGTTAGAAAAACCTCGACCTCGGTCGACAATTCACGGCATCATTGTTGATGAGGGGAGCGGGCGACTATTCGAAGGAATGAAGAGTCGTAACAGGCAGAGACTCCCCAGCCCAGGAACACCGCAGGAGGACAACCCTTGGTGACCAGCTGCTCCCTCAACTTTTCTTTGTATTGCCGCCATCTCTAAACGGCTCATCTCCTTCGTTCTCGGTCAACGCTCTCCTTGCGACGTGGCTGAAGCCACGCCTCAGTCGGCGTTGCCCTGCGGCCTCGGATATGAGCCGTTTAGAGATGACTCTTCACCTGCTGAGAGGAGCTGCGCTGGGACTGGAAACTTTTTTGGGATTTTATTTTTGCTTACAAGTTGGGACTAAAAGAGGACGGAGTCGGGGAGGCCCATTCGGGCGGCTACGATTTTTACGATTTCGGCGGCGGTTTCTTCGAGGGCTCGGTCGGTCACGTTAAAGACGGGCCATTTTCGGTTTTGTTTGAAGATGCCTTGGGCGTATTCGATTTCTTGGCTGATGTGGGAGAGGCTTGCGTACTCGCCGCCCGGGTCTTGGCCGAATTTTTCTAAACGGCTCTTGCGGATGCGTTGAAGTGAATCAATATCAATGATGAGGCCTACGATTTTGCGTTGGTCGACCTCGAACAATTCTTTTGGCAAGGCTGTGCCCAAGACAATGGGTACGTTCGCGACTTTCCAGCCTTTGTGACTCAAAAAAATCGACAACGGGGTTTTGCTTGTTCGTGAAATACCCACCAAAACAATATCAGCCGCATCGAGGCGGCTCAGTGATTTGCCGTCGTCGTATTTAACCGTGAATTCGATTGCCTCGATTCGTTTGAAATAATGCTCATCGACCGCGCGTAATAGACCGGCTTGTGATGAGCGGTTGGTGCCCGTGCCTAAGTACGTATCAAGCACCGACAAGATCGGGCCGAGCAGATCTAAAGTGGGGATGCCAAGGCTTAAAGATTTTTCGCGGATCTTTGAACGCAGGCTCTCGCTCACGACCGTGTAAGCAATGAGGCCTTTGCGATCAAAGGCTTCTTGAATGATGGGCTCCACTTGATCTTCGGTGCGGATGTTTTTGAAGCGGATCAAATTAACTTCGTGTTGTGGGTACTGTACTAGAGCGGCGCGAATCATCGTTGCGGCCGTTTCACCGGTTCCGTCTGATAAGATATAAACCGTACACGCAGACTCGCTCACTCCTCCCCCAAGCCGTCGGCCAAAAGTCTTAAGCTGGCCTCTTGAATTGCCGTGACATGTGTCTTTAAAAACAAATCAGGAAGATTCGAAAAGAGCACCCACAAGCGGTGGCCGGCGGGCCTGATCACCAAACACGCAAGTTCTGGGTGTGTGGCTAAATCTTTGAGTGCAAGTTGTCGCAAAATTGCAGACGTATTCATGCGGCGAATTTCAGTTAAGCGCATTTGAGGCAGAGCCACCTGCTTTTGTAAGTCTTCAGGCAAGAGTGGATAAATCTGACCTTGGATAAACGCGCACTCCAAGCGCCAACGGATCCAGCCTTGCGTGTTGTCTTCGCCCTCAAAGTGAAAGCACAGGCCTGATTCAAAGTAAGGATTTAAGCGGTCGAACAAAACTTGTGAGCGTCCAGGGTCCTTTTCGGGCAGAGCCCAGCCTAAAGTTTCGAGCTGGGTCAGATTTGTGAGGACTTCAAAGTGGAGGCGAGCCGCTTGATTTTGCGGACCCCAGTCTTTAGAGAGCAAATTCTCAAGCTGATCTTGAAGAACTTGGACCTGAGTGAAAAAGCGCGTGGTTAAGCGATCCATTGGTCCTTTAGCTTAGTCGATGACCAATTGAAAATCACGTTCACCCATCGTTTCGGTCCATTGCTTGACGAAAGTATCGGGCCCAACGGCGCGAGGCAAAAACACGCGGAGCGAAGGTGACCCGAGGCCCTCCAGCGTCTTTTTCAAAGTCGCCAGATCCCAATTATTCAAAGACAAAACCCAACGGCAGGGTAGGTTGAGATCAGCTGGAATCAGCAGAGGCTCGTTTTGCTTGTTTTGAGGGCCCTGAGTCCAAGTTTTAAGACCTGTTTCCTCGAGCACTGTTTGAAGCTCGCTTGAAAGCTCGCGAGGTCGGTATTTGGAGGCGCGAAGGATCTGAAAGTTCAGAGCCCAATCAAGCCTGAGCGCCCACGGTGACTCGGCAGAAGATCCAATCACCCACAGGTCTGCGCCAGGCGTGAGAGCTTGCGTCGAGGGGAGCTGGCTCACTCCCATTGGTTTTGCCTTCGGACTTGATCCAGCAGTCCATTGACGAAACTGCCGGATTCGGTCGTTCCAAAACGTTTTGCGATGTCGACCGCTTCATTGATGGCGATCGAGGGCTTGAGGGGGTCGACCAAAAACTTCATTTCAAAAACGGCCACGCGCAAGACATTGCGATCCACCATCGACATGCGCTCCACTTTCC
>JBKCUU010000062.1:0-34594 GCA_046318155.1 Bdellovibrio sp.
GGGGTGGAAGTTGAAGTGCCTGGCGACCTTGTTCATGATGTTACTTTGCATGGAGGCACGCGCCGCAACAGTTGAAATCAACTGGCAACGACGCGGACTTGATGCTGTTCCTCAAACTTATCAGACGCAGACCAAGAATCGGCATTTGGTGGGAACGACGCAAGTGCACAGTTCATTCGATCAGCTGCCGGTTCTAGGGAGTCCACAAGTTCGATTCCAGGTTGAGCCCGGGGTTGGAACCTCTGTTGTCGTCGTCCTACAAAACACCGGAAAAAAAAATCTCTATTTTCATGTGGCCCCTCACCAAATCGATCCACCAACCGAGTCCACCGGATTTTATTTCGAATGTTTGTGCAACAGCCGAATCTACGCGGTCAAACCTGGAGAGTACTGGAGTCGCGTGCTTCGGATGAATGTTAACCGAGAACATTCAAAAAAAAATTTTAAGGTCTCTCACATGTTTATTGGGGTGTCTGAAGAAGACGCGTTATCTAAATACAAACATCGAATTTTTTGGTCGGATCAATGATGAAATTGGGCTTGGTTTTGCTGTGCTTGCTTTACTCTTTACCGGCGATGCCAGCAGCCAAAAAGGTTCTTGTTCATTTTGACTGGCCGGGGGCTCAATCAGCGGGCCTCGAGCTAAGCCTGTTTCAGGCCAAAACGGGCTCCCGGGTGGACGTTGGCTCGATGGGAAAGCTGACATTTGATGTAAGTACAAGAATCGGTGCAAAAGTCGAGGAACCTCTCACCATAACGCCAGGAATGGGGCAGTCGCTCTACCTGGTTGTCGAGAACAAAACGGACGCCCCAATTCGCTTTGGGGTGGCTCCGCACGGCTCGACTCCTGCCGAGGCGACCATTGACATCAACTTCAGATGTCTTTGCTATGGTCACACCTATACTGTTGAGGCAAGATCAAAATGGTACCGAGTCATTGCACTTCGAGTCGACCGACAAACTCAAATCAAGAATCTCCGCTTAAAACATGAGGTCTACCGGCGATGAGAGCTTCAAAAACCTACACAGTGCGGCTGATTCTCTTGTTGGTTTTGGTTTTAGGGGCAACTTTGTTTCGTGCGTCAAGGCATCAATCTTGGTTTGCCAAGAAGCCGTTAGACTTGGCGCTCGCAAGATCCTTTTCGCTTTACCTGAATCCGTTTCGCCAATCGATTGAGAAAGTCGGCGAAAACTACCGCACAGAAATCGGCTGTCACAACAACGAAGGGAATTTTGTTTGGAACGGGCTCTCGGCCAACCTCCTTGGTCAGATGAATGGCTCCCATAATTTTGTGATTATTCCGTATTCGATTCTCTCTGGGGCCTACAATATTCAGACCTTTGCTCTGAGAAAAAAGTGGACCACGGAGCTTTTTTGTCGACAGAATTTGATCCTGAGCCAGCCGCCGTGTGCGACCGGAACTCGATTTGTGTCGCTTCGAATTCGAGACATCTCAGGGAATATCACAAGCGAGGATTCGTATGCCTGCTTCAAATAATATAAAACTCCTGGCGACGGCTATTTGCGACCACTGGCCTAGAATCGTCTCTCTTTACTTTGGGGCCTACTTTTTCGTCGAAGCCCCGTATTTTTTTCTGACCGAAATCTCGCCTTTGTTAACTGTGATGTCAGTTTTTCAAATCCTGGGTGTTGTCTTTCTTTGGGGAAAGAAATCGCGACTACTCATTGCCGGTTTTCTTCTTCTTTTGGCCTCGCAGACTCTTTATTGTTTTGCCGTCCCCGGAGTCATTCCTCCGCATATTCCGGTTGTGAACTTTTTTTTACTCGCGGCTGCCCTGGCCCGAATCGAGAACCCGCAACTCGCACGACTTCCGGCCGACTTGCTCTTTTTCTTGTTCGTCGTGATCGGACTTTCGCATTTAACTTCGGGCTTGACCAAGTTTTGGTACTTTGATGACGCTTGGGTGAACGGCCTGGCCCTTAAGAACATATTAGAAACATCCGCCTTTGCGAGGGAACCATTTGCCTCTGCCGCCGCCAGTTTTCTGCCGCAACCAGTGCTTAAACTTCTCTCCCATGGAGCCGTCGCGGCCGAACTGTCGGGCGGTCTCATGTTTTTTGCCGGACGTGCCAGATTCTACTCGCTTGTTGCGCTCATTTTTCTCCACGCCGGAGCTGTTCTCTTTTTGGCCCTTGCGCAAGTGAGCTGGGGAGTCATTATTTGCTTAGTTTGGCTTTGGGCGAATTGCATTCTCGGCCCAGAAGCTGACGTGGCAAAGGCACCTAAATGAAGAAAGAGGAGAGGGGTTCTCAGACAAGCCTTTTAAAATCTTTTGGTGCCGTTCTGCTCCTCCTCCTCGGAGTGGGCTACTGGAACAAGTCAAGAGATCCTGAGCTAGCACCAGAAACTAAGGTCGCCTTGGTCGGTCAAGCACAAGCACCCGCGTCTGAACCCGTGTTAGTCACCGAGCCTGCCAAGGACCCAACGCAGAAGATCTTTGAAAGTCGACCGCTGATTTCTGCCGAGCCGGATGAGGTCGCCAGCGACCGTCGCCAGTTTTTTTGGTGTGACTATCACAAGGGTAAGACTGCGTATTTGCCTGAGTCTTTATTGAAGAAGATGATGCGGAACAAGCGGGTTGTTCTGCTAAGCTCGGCTCAAGATTTTCAGTGCTTGAGTGCGGAGCGCGAGTATTCTTTTGTGTTTAGCCAAACGGGACCTGAAGGTCGCCAGTTTCTTCATCATCTTGCGCGAAAAAAATTTCGAATCGTGTCCAAGGAGAATTTGGACGGACTCGAAGCAGTTTCTCGAGCGCGGGCTCGTTACCCTAGCTTGCAAAAGACGACAATGGCGGAGCTGACCTCCGAAGCAAGTCTCATTTTTCCTTCATTCCTGAGCCATTCCCAATTGATGTTCCTCGAAGTTGAGCGCGTCGAAACTCCGGCAGACCCTGTTAATTTTGGGTCCGCGATGCGGCACCCGTTAGTCCGAGTCCTGAACAAAAAAAAGCAATTGAAGAAAGAAAATTCGGGTTCCATTGTCATTCGAATTCTTCCTGGAGTCGTCACTGACGAAAAAAAACGCGTCTGGACGTCAAAAACGGCGCTCAGAGACTCAATCGTGACACCCTCTGCTGCTCTTGTTGGTGACTACCGAGAGCTCCTGCAGAAGATGGACAAGGACAAAAGAGTCGTTTTCGTCGCCAGTCATCCGGGTGACTATTCATCGCAAAATCTAGCGAATCTCGCGGTTGAAATGGGCTTCAAGAAAGTTTCATATTATCGACCGGGTCAAGCTCGTCTTGATGGACAAGCTTGGTCGATCAACTCAGATCCCCGGATCAAACTTTTGAAGTGGAGCGATTATAAAGAACTCAAGTCCTCTGCCCAAAAAAAACAAACGGATATCCGGTTGCTAGATGTGCGTTCAGCTGAGCGTCGCAAGCTCCTTGCCATCGCGGATGTCACGGGGTTGACAAACGGTCTCTTTGATCGGTCACCGTCAACAAAATGGATCTTAGTGGGCCTTAATTCTTACGACCGTGATTTGAAAAGCTTCTTGGATTCACGGTCCTTCAGCCAGCATCGAAGCCGCGTTCTTGGCACTCTCTCGGGGGGGCTGGAGCAGCTGCAATATCAAATGGCCTGGAACAAAGTTCTCTTACCTCAGCAAAGATTGATGGGCGACTTGGTCCCCAAAAAACTCATTGGCGAAGGGGCATTTCAAAAAAATCTGCGATTGGGATTCGTCAATCGCTCTCCAGTGATCGATAAAAAAGATCGTAAAGTCATCATTAAGAAGGCGCGCCCTCGACTGAATCGAGAGACGCGTGACCGTAATAGTTCGAGCCTGTATACTCAACCTCTTCCTGCCGAGTCAGGTCGGCCCGAGGAACCTTGAGCTCTATCCATCTTGGGGCCACGAGGACTGAGTTTGTTTCGCAGAAGTCTTTGCTCTTGATTTCGCTGTGTCGTGGCGTCGCGGTGGGTTTTGCACTTTTTTTGTTTGAGCTTCTTCGAGCCGCAGTTTCTTTTCAGCGCTCAGGTCAACGTTTTCGAAATCTGGATTTTATTGATTCGGGCCTCTTAAGTTATGTGGCGTTTTTCGGGCTTCGGGTTCTCGTTCTGTACCTGATTTTGGGCCTGGGGCTTGGTGTCGCGCTCTGGTTAATGAAAACTCAAAGACGATGGTGGCTTTGGTGCCTGACCTTCTTTGTGAGTCTTTCGGTTTGGATGTTTGTTCAAGACCCCGTGATTTTCGATGATTGGGCGTGGTCCTATCCTCTTCAAAGGCGAGCCGCCCCATTCATGAATATTTACACCGCGTGGGTTCCGCTTGCGGCCTTTTTCTCGATCTCGACAGTCCAAATTTTTCGCGTTCGGACATCAATCATCGCTCGTGGATCTTGGGTCCTGGTGTGGATTTTGTTTGCATGGAGTTTAGCTGGTTACATGTGGACTAAAGAAGCTCAGAGTCCAGTGACAATGGCGCCATCGGGAGATCCTAAAAAGCCGCACCAGCTCTTTTTTTTAATGGACTCTCTCAGTCCGCGTTACCTCGAAAAACAGCAGAAGCAGATGGGTCCAGGGTTGAAGCAATTTCTTAAGAAGTCTGTTGAGTTTAGTCATGTCGTGACTCCACTCGCACAAACCCACGCATCTTTAAGCGCCGTGTTTAGCGGTCTTTACCCACCGCACTCTGGAATTCGAAGCAATCTCCCTCCCGAAATTCTCGATCGTGATTTTTTGCCACCCCGGTCTTTGCTCAAAGTGTACCATGAACAAGGCTATGAGATCCGCTACTTGATTGACGTGATGGAATACACTTACCTCATGGATTCTGATGTTTGGGGACGAGTGGATGCGCCAGAAGCGGGTGCCTCTGCCATTCTGATGAGCCTTGTCTTTAAAGGTTATTGGTTATGGCCCTTCTTTAAGAACCCTCTAGGGACATCAATCCTTCCTGATCTTTTTTCGAATTCTGCGTTTCGGGCGGGTTACCAGACAAGCGACTTTACAAAGAAAGTTCTGCGCGAAGTGCAAGGTCTGCGGCCCGAACGGCCCACGGTCCTTATCATTCATCAATGTGGCTTGCATTGGCCTGGTCATTTGCCGTATCCGTACTACATTAAGAACAAAATTCCAAAAGACGCGCTGTCCCCCTTCAGCTACACCGAAAAAACGGGCGCGTTCCGATCAAAAATTGAAGAACATGAGTGGGGCTTGCGCAGTTCTCATAATAAAAAAATTTACGAACAGATGCTCAAGTTATCAATCGATCACTTTTTGAATCCGATTTTCAATTTGTGGTTGAGCTCGGGGCTGCGTGACACCTCGGTGGTTTCTCTTTTCTCTGATCACGGCGAAGACTTTTGGAGTGGGCAGAACCGGTACCCGAAATTCAAGTCTCCTCAGCACGGGGGGGCCCTCATCGGGGCCTCTCGTTCAGAGTTCGCCGTTTGGCGCTTTTTCCATCCCAAAGTGAATCCTACCGTTGTCGAAAAATTTGTGAGTCTCGTCGATGTTTTGCCGACACATCTTGATTTTAGCGGCTTTTCAATTGAACGCCAAATCGACGGCAGAAGTCACCGCCATGATTTAGAAAACCAAAGCGGCAATCGCTCTGACCGCGCGGTCTACAGCGAGACCGGTTTGTGGCCGATTCGCTTCTTTTCTGGTCAATTTCTGCCGAGTTCTAAGGGACTCTCTTTGTCGAGTTGGTACTCGTTCGATTCTATGACGAACCTCATTTACCTTAAAAGAAAGCACGTGCCCGTGGTGACTTTACAAAAGCAGCGAGCGATTTATTTGGATGGCCTACGTTATACCGTTTACCCGTCCGAGACCGGTTATCTGGAACACCTTTGCAACCTTCAAGCTGACCCAGCCTGTCTCGTTAATCTCGCCAGACATCAGGAGAACAAGATGTCACTTTTTCGGCGTGAAATGCTGAAGTTCGCTGCCAACGATATCAAGAACGGCCTATTTCCGCTTTTTCAACAAAGCTTGAATGAAAAGTCGTTTGTTCTTTTCGATAACAATCGGATTTGGTCTCAGAACCTCAATCGCCCTCATCACTCATGGGCCTTGGCGATGGCTGCGACTCATGACTTGCATCGGTTTCGCGATTACCGGAACTTTATTGAAAGCTTAAATGCTTTCTTACAGCAAGCTGAAATTGAGGACGATGCTCGAGACTATTTTTTACGCCTGGCGGGTATGGCCTGCCAGAATCGCCTCTTGTTCCCGGTCGGCGAGAGCCCAGGCAGCTTAAAGACCTTGCTTCGTCTTGTGCAGTCCACCGTCGCGATGTCTAACTCTGCCATTGGTGGCTTGGTTGCGCCATGTGAACCACAAGCCGCGCGCAGGCAGCCCGCTTTTTTTCGAACGAGCCAGTCGAAAGAGGCTCTCGACGTTATGCCCCCATTTCAATCGGTGCAGCTGTGGTCCGCGCTTGAGGAGGGAGAGCTTTCCTTTCTGGCGCCCTCACTTGATTTGATTGTCTCGGAGCTCCTCGACCGCCCAGACGCATCGATTGATCAGAAACTTGATCAGCTCGAACAGGCGTTCGCTCAAGAGTTGTCGGCTCGTTGGTCACGACCAAGTGAGTATTACTTCCGCTTGCGCTGGGGTTTGCTCGCCCATCAAGTCGGCGGCGAGTTCCGGATTTTGCGCGAGGCTGCGGACATCATCAAAGAGCCTGGCTACAGTTTTACGTTCGTTAGCGAGGTCTTGGCGCTCTCGGACCACATTTTTGGCCCAGCAGGAAAAAGGCTGGCTGCCGTCAAGAGTCAGATCTGGGGGATGCCTCCGGGCCGACACGATGTTCGCGCTATCGAGTATTCCGAATTCTTGAAGAAGGCGGTGCACTGGAGTTGCCTGAGATCGAAAATCGAGTGCAGGTCTTGGCTGGCGGCCCAACGCAAGAATCAGATGCTACGCTAGAGCTTTCCTGAAGTGTCCCAGGGTGCAGCGAAAGAATCAAGATCCTCAAGTGCGCACCCAATCCCGCGCGCGTTTGCAAATCTGAATTTTCGCCCAGCTTCGATGTCCTCGATAAATTTTTCGGCAAAGTTCTGATTTTCGTCTGAGATCGAGCCGTGATAGCGAATCTCGCCGTCACGCTCGAGAACGACGAATTCGGAGGCTGATCGCACTCGAAAACGTGCCGCTAAGTTTCCCCCGGAGTCAAAGTAGGTTGAACTCCCGAGACCCAGCTTCCGGAGCGTGCGTGCGGCTTCGAGCCGGGGTGTCTTTTGATCCGTGCTCACAAAGACAACTTTGTACTTTTGCTTTTGAAATCGTGGAATGAGGGTCAATACCTCTTTGAGGCAGTTCTTTGCGCAAGGACATCGGACGGACAGAAAAAAAACGGCGATACCAGCTTGGCCTTGAGTCGACTCGACGACGCGCGGCTGACCATCAAGGTCGAGCAGCGTTCCGAGTCTGACAACATCTTCCGAAGTCGTCGCGACGGCAACCCCCAGCAAAAAAGTCAGGGCAAGGAGAAGAAAAGTTAACCTTTGAGATGTCATCTGATTCATTTAGAACCTGTTCTTTCTATTGAACAAAGACAGACGAAACCGGAAATCAAAAAGCGCCAGGGTCTGTCTCATCTTAGTGCAAGACCGGTTCAAAACGAGACAATTCTGCGAATCTTGAGTTTGGACCCTTCACTTTTCTGGACCTTTGTCCGATGACCTAAGAGGCATGAAACCGATGGCGCTTGGGGTCCTCATAGGACTTGGCTTGATTATTGTTCAACTTGGCAATGGCTGCGCGCCGTCTTTTAAAACATTTGAAGATCCCTCGGGACGCGCGAACATTTCTTCTTGCTCATCCGACGAGAGTTCTTTGAGTTCTTTAGATCAGCAATCGGCCCGCGTGGGTTACTTGGATCAGCGCCAGGTCAGCTACCATGATTTGGGTGATGGTTGGATTCAGATTGAAGGCGACATGCTTTATTCGGTGAAAGGTGGTCGTTTGCCAAACCGTCCGCTCCCTGCCACGGTCGCTCAAGGGGTTGGAGTTGGGGCTTCGGACCGGTGGCCCAACGGACGCATTCCTTATGTGATCAATCCGAGTTTAACCAACCAAGCGCGCGTCAGCGATGCCGTCGCTCACTGGAATTACAAATTGACCGGTGTGATCACGCTTGTGCCTCGAACCAATGAATCCGACTATGTTGAATTTAAACCGTCGACTTCAGGCTGCGCGGCTCCCGTTGGGTATTTCGCTGGCCAAGGAATTCACGGCGTGCACGTCGCTGACGCGTGTGGCTCGGGGAACGTGGCCCACGAGATTGGTCACGTCGTTGGGCTTGATCACGAACAAAATCGACATGATCGCAACACCTACGTGCAAATTCTAAATGCAAAAGTGATCCCGGAGTACAGACCCAATTTCAACATTTCGAGTTGGAGTCAGGACTACATCGGTTACGATTTTGGCTCGATCATGCACTACGGTTTGAGTGCCTTTTCAATTGATGGGTCGAACACCATCGTGCCAAAAGTTTCGGTTCCCTCGAATGTGACCATCGGTCAGCGCAGCGCGCTTTCAGTTTCAGATGTCAATACTGTGCGTGCGATTTATGGTGCCTCACCCGTCACGCCAACGCCAGGCACAGGCACGGGACTCTTTGGCCGTTATTATAACGGGATCGATTTTGCCAATGTCGTGCGTGAAATTGAAGACCCCACGATCAATTTTAGTTGGCCCGAGAGCCCGATCGCGGGTGTGAACGCTGACAACTTTTCGGTTCGCTGGGATGGTTGGCTCAGGCCAACCTCGAGCGGTGCTTACAATTTGGTCGTTGACGGACAAGACGGCTACCGCGTGCGCGTGAATGGCGCCACGGTCATTAGCAACCTCAATTCGGTCGGGTACTCACAGCTAATATCGGGAGCTCTCACGCTGACGGCGAATCAGTCCTATCCCATCATTGTTGAATTCGTCGGCAAGACGGGGCTGGCCTCGATGAAGCTCAGCTGGCGCCGTGATGGTGGATCCCAGGCCGTGATCCCTGCCGATCAAATGGTTCCGAATCTGACGCCTTTTTTGTCAAGCAACTGCAATTAATCGGCACTCAAAGCACCTTTTTTCTTGGTGAATTCTCAAAAAAGCCCTCTCCAAAAGTCCAGCCCAGCCGATAAGTCTCTGACCGGGTGGGGAACAAGCTCCACTTGATGAATGCAAGGAGAGGTCATGCAGTTTCAGTACACCTTCCGTCACGTGGATGCATCGGAAGCGCTCAAAGAGTACACGCAAGAGCAATTTGAAAAAGTGGGAAGGTTTCTTCTTAAAGAGAGCCGTTGGCAGATTTTTTATTCGATGAACCGACACGAATGTCAGGTGGAAGTCGTCGTGAATGGCCCATGGGGTCACTTCAAGTCGACATCAACCTCGGACGACTTTTACGTCGCGGTCGACATTGCTGCCGAAAAACTAGGCAAGCAGTTTCAGAAGACCAAAGAGAAGCATCAACACCATAAAAAACCCGGCCGTTCGCGGGAAGGTCGTATGGACCGTCTGAGCCCTTCTCTCGATTATGACAACGCTCCCTATTTTAGCAAAAAAACTGGCTAGTCGCCTCGGTCTACACCCAGAGCCGCCGTCCGGTCTGGGACCTTGCCAAGCCGAAACCGCTTTGTTAGGGTGCCCTCGTCAACCAAGTACAAGAACTGCCAGTTCGCTGGCAGCTAACTGACTGAGGGCATCATCATGTCACGTAATTTCCTGTTTACGAGTGAATCCGTTTCTGAAGGCCATCCCGATAAAATGGCCGATCAAATCTCAGACGCCATTTTAGACTCGATTCTGACGCAAGATCCGCGCGGCCGCGTGGCCTGTGAAACTTTGTTGACCACGGGCCTGATCGTGGTTGCAGGTGAAATCTCAACCACCGCAAAAATTAACATGAACGAAATTGCGCGCCAGACGGTACGCAAAATTGGTTACGACCAAAGCGACAAAGGTTTTGATTACAAAACTTGCGGCGTGACAATCGCGGTTGGCCAACAAAGCCCGGACATCGCGATGGGTGTTAAAGAAACACTCGCAGAAGATCAAGGGGCGGGCGATCAAGGTCTGATGTTTGGTTACGCCAACAACGAAACGCCTGAGTTTATGCCTTTGTCAATTTCACTTTCGCACAAGCTTATGCACGGGTTGTCTCAGCTTCGCCATAACAACAAAGTCAACTGGCTGCGTCCGGATAGCAAAAGTCAGGTCACGGTTGAGTATGCCGAGGGCAAAGTAAAACGCGTTGATTCGGTTGTCATCTCGACTCAGCACGCAGAAAACGTCACGCAAAAACAAATCCACGAATTCGTAATGGAAGAGCTGATCAAAAAGCAAATCCCTCAAGAATGGCTGGATGCAAAGACCAAATACTTCATCAACCCCACGGGCCGTTTTGTTGTTGGTGGACCCATGGGCGATGCGGGTCTCACGGGTCGCAAAATTATCGTCGATACTTACGGTGGTCACGGCGCTCACGGCGGCGGCGCATTTTCGGGTAAAGATCCCTCTAAGGTCGATCGTTCGGCCGCCTATGCGGCTCGTCATGTGGCCAAAAATATCGTCGCCGCAGGTCTTGCTGAAAAATGCTTGGTGCAAGTGGCTTACGCGATCGGTGTTGCGGATCCAGTCAGCATCAACGTCAATGACTACGGGACCTCGAAATACGGCCCCGAAGTTCTTGAAAAAGCGGTTCGCGAGTTGTGGAACTTGAAACCCGGCCGAATCCTGAAAGATCTGGATTTGCTCAAACCCATTTATTCGAAAACGGCGTCTTACGGTCATTTTGGCCGCGATGAGTTTTCGTGGGAAAAGACAAACAAAGTCGAGGCTCTTAAAGACGTGACGAAAACTCTGGCCTGATTTCTTTGAATTTTTAAGGGGCACATGGATCAGAACCTGATTCGAAATTTTTCGATCATTGCGCACATCGACCATGGAAAGTCGACCTTGGCCGATGCTCTTTTGGCCGAGACCGGCTCTTTGCAAAAGCGGGAAGAGAAGGATCAGTTTCTCGACAATATGGATCTCGAGCGGGAGCGCGGGATTACAATCAAAGCGCAAACCGTCAACTTGCAGTACAAAGCAGATGACGGCAAAACCTATCTGATCAACTTGATCGACACCCCCGGGCACGTGGATTTTAGCTATGAAGTGTCGCGTTCTCTGGCGGCCTGCGAAGGCGCGGTCTTGGTGGTCGATGCCGGTCAGGGTGTCGAGGCACAAACGCTTGCCAACGTTTACTTGGCGATCGAAATCAATCTCGAAATTATCCCGGTCTTGAACAAGATCGATTTGCCTCAGGCTGATCCTGAAGGCGTGATCAAACAGATTGAGGACTCGATTGGTCTTGATTGCAAAGATGCGATCCGCGCGTCGGCAAAAGAAAAGATCGGCATTCGCGAGATCCTTGAAGCTGTTGTGAAACGTGTTCCGCCGCCCACGGGTGACCGGGAGACCACGCTGCGCGGATTGATTTTTGATTCGTGGTTTGACTCTTACCAAGGCGTTGTTGTCTTGGTTCGTATTAAAGAGGGCCGCCTCAAAAAAGGCGACCGCATTAAATTTATGGCGACCGATCGTGATTATGAAATTTTGCGAATTGGTAAGAATACGCCGTTTCCGCAGTGGATCGAAAGTATGGAAGCCGGCGAAGTGGGCTTGATCGTCTGCGGAATTAAAGACATCCGCGACGTCAAAGTTGGTGATACGGTGACGGATGCCAAGAAACCCGCGCCCGAGCCGCTCTCTGGATTTCAACGTGTTAAACCCATGGTTTTTGCCGGCTTGTTTCCGGTCGATGCCACCGATTTCGAAAACTTGAAAGTCGCTCTTGATAAACTTGCGCTGAATGACTCCTCACTCGTGTTTGAGACCGAGAAATCGATGGCCTTGGGCTTTGGTTGCCGGGTTGGCTTTTTGGGTCTTTTACACATGGAAATCGTGCAAGAGCGTCTTGAGCGGGAATTTAATCTGAATCTGATTACGACTGCGCCAACGGTGGTTTATAAAGTCTATTTGCATGATGGCACAGTGAAGAACCTCGAAAATCCATCCCAGTTACCTCACGAGACTAAAATTGCGCGCCTTGAAGAGCCGCATGTGAAAGTCACTTTGCATACGCCCACCGAGTATATCGGTGCGATTTTAAAGTTGTGCGAAGACAAGCGCGGCGTTCAGCTGAAAATGGACTACATCACCGAAAAGAAAGTGATGATTGAATACAAAATTCCGATGAATGAAATCGTGATGGATTTTTATGACCGTCTGAAGTCGATCACCAAAGGTTATGCCTCGATGGAGTACGAAGTCGTCGGCTTTGAAGAGGCTGATTTAGTCAAAATGGACGTTTTGATCAACGGTGAGCCCGTAGATGCCTTGTCACTCATTCTACACCGATCAAAAGCGGTCCTAAAAGGACGCTCACTGGTTGAGAAGATGAAGGAGCTCATCCCTCGCCAGCAATACCAGGTCGCCATTCAGGCTACGATTGGTGCAAAGATCATCGCGCGTGAAACGCTCTCGGCAATTCGCAAAGATGTGACGGCCAAGTGTTATGGCGGCGATATCTCGCGAAAACGAAAGCTCCTCGAAAAGCAAAAAGAGGGCAAGAAGCGCATGAAGCAGATCGGGACGGTTGAGCTTCCGCAAGAGGCCTTCCTCGCCATCCTCAAGGTCGAAGACTAGGCAAAGCCTCCGCCCTGCCTGGGAGGATCAATTCCTTGGGCGCCTTGCGTAAAGACGTGACCATCAATCCGTCAGGGGGAGATATTTCTTCTACAAGAAAGAGGCTCCCATGTTTGGCAAAAAAAAGACTCCCCGTGAAGTGCCCGCTAACAAATGGGATTGGCGCACGAAATACTTTTGGAGCGAGGGTTGGGGCTCGCTTGGCCTCGCTGTTTTTGTCGCTTTGTTCATCCGCTGGGGCTTTTTTGAAGCTTACGTCATTCCCTCAGGGTCGATGCTTCCCAGCCTTTTGATTCATGACCATATCTTCGTTAATAAGTTCGTTTTTGGTCTTCGTGTTCCCTTTAGCGAAAAATGGCTCGTCAAGTTTTCTGAGCCGCAAAAAGGCGACGTCATCGTTTTCAAATACCCTCGGGACATGAGCACTTTTATTATCAAGCGCGTCGTCGGTGAAGCCGGCGACAAAATCTATTACGAAAACGGAACTCTTTTCATCAATGATCAGCCCATGGAGAAAAAGGTTCCGATTTCAAATATTGATTTTCAGTGGTTGCGCGACGAAGACTTTCAGCGCGATGGCAACACGATGGACAATAAAGAAAACTATGTGCATTTCACTGAAGTCTTGAACACGCACGAACACAGCGTCCTTTTGCGCCGCGGGGATGTTTATGACACCTTTGGGCCCGTCACGGTTCCGCCCGAACATTTGTTTGTGATGGGTGACAACCGCAACAATTCTTCGGATTCTCGAGTTTGGGGATTTTTGCCAAAAGAAAACATGCTCGGCAGAGCCAGTTTTGTTTGGCTCTCATGCGAAGAGACGTTGCCGGTTGTTAATTTCTTGTGCAATCCCGTCACCATCCGTTGGAGCCGCTTCTTTCACGGCGTGAACTAAGATGAGCAGTCTGAAGCGGCGTGATCTCCGAGCCACCTGGACCCAGGCCTTGTTGACCCTGTTCGGGCCCTTGCTCTTGTTCTTTACCGTCCGCTGGATTTTGGCAGAGCCTTACGTCATTCCCTCAGGCTCGATGATCCCGACGTTAAACATTCATGACCATATTTTGGTGAACAAGCTTGCCTACGGTATTCATGTTCCCTTTTCAAAAGCATGGATTGTGCAGTGGTCAGCTCCCAGGCGGGGAGACATTGTCGTCTTTCGGTTGCCCTCAAATCCCGATGTCTTTTACGTCAAACGCGCCATTGGTCTTTCGGGAGACCGCATTCGTGTGGACGAGGGTGTCGTGAGTATCAACGGGCAACCGCTCCTACTTGCGCCCATTCAAGACCCTGCCGCGCCTGAGTTTCGCGATGACACCTTCTCTTATTTTTCTGAAGAAAACCACACCGTCCGTTATCGCTCGAAAGAGGACTCGTTTGCTGACGAAGTGACCGTCCCAGAAGGTGAATTTTTCGTGATGGGTGACAATCGTGATCAATCCAGCGACTCGCGTTTTTGGGGGTTTGTTCCCCAAGAAAATTTGATTGGTCGGGCTTGGCTCATTTGGCTCGCTTGTGATTACACGCTGCCTTCGGCCCAATTTTTGTGCGACCCCAAGGCTCTCAGGTGGAATCGCGTCTTGCTAAGGCCCAAGTAACGGGGTGAAATGACCAGGATGTCAGAAACCCCTCGACCCTTACGGGATTCATTCGAAAACATTTTGATCGCGGTCTTTTTGGCCCTGTTGGTCCGGACTTATCTGGTGACAGGCTATAAAGTGCCGACGAGTTCGATGGCGCCAACACTTTTGCCGGGAGACTTTATTTTTGCATTTCGCCCACCCGCCGGCTTTAAAATTCCTCTAACCTCATTAAAGCTGGGAGTTCAGGTCCCAGAACGCGGTGAGCTGATGGTTTTTACCTTTCCTGATCAGCCTAGAACCAACTATGTCAAACGCGTGATCGGTCTTCCGGGCGATAAAGTGCAAATGATCGAGGGGCGCTTGGTCATTAATGACGTGCCACTGAATTACGTTCGTTTACATCAATCCGCCGTGACCGATTTGCCCTCTTACGATCAATACGAAGTCTGGGAGGAGAGTTCGGGCGATCAGAGGCGCGAAATCATTCAGAAGCGAGATGAGCGGGGAAAGGATTTTGGTCCCTTGATCGTACCGCCGGATGAGGTTTTTGTGCTTGGTGACCACCGCGATGCCAGTGACGACTCGCGCTACTGGGGCACGGTTCCAACTCGGCGCCTTGAGGGGCGTGTACTTTTGATTTGGCTCTCCCTCGATTGGGAGAAAAAGTGGGGCGAGAATCGCTTCCCCAGTCTTCGCACCGATCGCCTATTGACCACGGTTCAGTAGTGCATTGACACCCATGTCCTCTTTTCGTTAGCGTGAATCCCAATGCCAGCGCCAAAAGCAATCTTGGATTTGAAGTCACTTTCTCGAGAACAAATCCAAATTCTTTTTTCTCGGGCTCAGGCTCTTCATCAAAATCCAGAGCCTCGAACTTTTTCTGGGCAAACGGCAGCACTCCTTTTTTTTGAGGCGAGCACGCGCACCCGATTTAGTTTTGAAGCCGCTTGCCACCGAGCAGGTCTTGGGCCGCTGGTGCTGGACGGCGCGAGCGGCACTTCACTCGAAAAGGGTGAAACACTTGAGGACACGGTTTTCAACGTCGCAGCGATGAACCCCTCAGTGATGATTATCCGCTCGGGCGGAGACTTCCAGCTGGCGCAAATCGCTTCTCAGCTTTCGACGCCCATCATTAATGCGGGCTGGGGTTCTCACGGTCATCCGACTCAAGCTTTGCTTGATGCACTTACTTTGCGACAAGAGTTTAGCGAGATCGAACGAGTAAAAGTTTTGTTTGTTGGTGATATCAAACACTCGCGCGTGGTGGCCTCGCACTTTGAACTCCTCGAAAAGCTGGGCGCCGAAATTGGCTTGTCGGGGCCAGAAGAATTTTTGGTTGACCGGCCAGGGACCAACTTATTTCGGCGGCTTGAAGATGGGCTAGAATGGTGCGACGCCGTGATGGCGCTTCGAGTGCAGTTCGAGCGGCACGAAGGCAAAGCTTCCATTTCAAAAGAAGACTACCGCTTGCAGTACGGCCTGAGCCGACAAAAAATCACGCATCACTTGCGCCACAAAGGCGTGATCATGCACCCAGGCCCGATCAATTATGGAATCGAAATGGATCAAGATGTTTTGAGCGACTCTCGCAATCGAATTCTCCACCAAGTCTCAAATGGTGTGGTTTTGCGTGAGGCTTTGATCCGCAGCCTCTTGGAGGGCCGTCTGTGAACGCATTTTTAGTCTTAGAGACGGGCGAAGCCTATAGCGGACTTTGGCTGGGCGGACAGAACCGTGCCGGCGAAGTGGTGTTTAACACCTCTCACTCGGGGTACGAAGAGATCGCGACCGACCCCTCTTACTTGGGCCAAATTGTAGTGATGACTTCACCCATGATGGGGAACTACGGCGTCGACAAGCAGGTCTGGGAGTCTCGCCAGTTTTGGATAGAAGGTTTTATCGCTCTGCAAATCCAGCAGAGCGGCCGCGATCAAGCTTGGCTGGGGCGGCTGCATGAGTTTGGCATTCCGGTCGTTTCCGAGATCGATACTCGCAATCTTGTTTTGCGCCTGCGCAGTGGCGGCACGCCCTGGGGCGCGCTCGTTCAAGCCTCAAGCGCCGATGAAGCAAAAACACTTGCAGCGCCTCTGATTACAGCCAAAAAAACGGGCGATAAAGACTGGGTCTGGGCCGCTTCTCGCCGAGATGTTCAGGTCCGGCCCGGTCAAGCAGCACAAGGTCCGCGGATTGCGGTTCTTGATTTTGGCGCCAAAGAAAACATCTACCGAGAGCTTTTAAGCCGGGCCCGCGAGCTCCAAGTGTTTCCGTCGCGCTCGGCGGTCTCCGAGATTATGGCCACAAAACCTGATGCGCTGATGCTGACGAACGGCCCCGGTGACCCCTCAGATGTACAGGTTGCGACAGGCACCGTTAAAGAGTTGATCGGGCAATTGCCTATTTTTGGGATCTGTATGGGCCATCAAGTTTTGGGTCTCGCCCTCGGCGCTAAGACCTACAAGCTCAAGTTTGGGCATCGTGGAAGTAATCATCCTATTCGAGATGAGCTGCTCGGGCAAATCTACATGACCTCACAAAATCACGGCTACGCGGTCGACGCCAGGACGTTACCCGCTGACGTGAAAGTCACCCAGATCAATCTCAATGATCAAACCTGTGCCGGTATTTATTCTGAAAAACGAAACTGCCTTGGGATTCAATACCATCCCGAAAGTCATCCAGGTCCACACGAAGCAACGGGCCTCTTTGATTTTTTCGTTGATAAGATGATCGGAGCATTAAAGCGATGAACGTTATCAGAGACAATATTCGAGAAGCCGACAGTAAATACCGCGAAGTGATACAAAAAGCGCTCGAGCATTTTGCGGGTCCGATGTTTAAAGACGAGATTTTTGCGGCGAAGGCCGAATTTTTTGAGAATTCAGGGATTCTCGACGAAAATGCAGCTAACTACGAGCTGCGAATGTCGCAGTTTTTTGATTGGTACTTTTTTACTCGAGATCTCAAGAGCTTTGGCCAAACACCACTTGAGTCCCTGTTCAATACCCGCGAGTTGCGCTTTGCTCCCGAAGAAGTCGTCGTTATTGATAAGCTTAAATCCAATCGTCACGGGTTGTTTGAGCTCATAAAGGTTAAGGGCGAAGATGTGTATTTGCGTGATCTGCTTCGTAACAACAAAATTGTCGTCAAAGAATGCCCGTACTTCGCGGGCTTCAATGCCGACGAGATCTTTGAAGCTCGGCTGATGCCTTTTGAAGACACTTGGATATTTACCAAAGGTTTTTGTTTTCATCCTGCGGATGCGCGCAAATTTATTTTGGCCGAGGTGAAGCGTCACCGTAAAAACAGCGATTTGAATCCAGATGATCTCATGCTGATGCTGGTCAAGATGCGCTACCGTGCCGAACGGTACCGCCACGTGCGTATCGAATCGATTTACAGTTTAGACAGCAAGCTCTCCTAACTCAGGGCTTCGCTCAAAATGATGGGGTGAGTGATGCCCAGAAGGCAAGACGTCAAGAAAGTTCTGATCATAGGAGCGGGGCCTATTGTCATCGGACAAGCCTGCGAATTTGATTATTCTGGAACGCAGGCCTGTAAAGCTCTGATGAAAGAAGGTCTGGAGGTGATTCTCGTCAACTCCAACCCAGCCACCATCATGACCGATCCTGAAATTGCCACACGGGTCTACGTTGAACCTTTGCGCGTTCCTTTTCTCGAAAAAATTATTGAGAAAGAACGCCCGGATTCGATCATTCCAACCTTGGGTGGTCAGACCGCATTAAACCTCGCGCTCGAGTTGAGCGATTTGGGGATTCTTAAAAAATACAACGTTCGATTGCTCGGTGCAGATCCGGTCGTGATCAGGGCGGCTGAAGACCGCGAAAAGTTTCGCGATATCCTCGATGAAGTCGGTGCAAAATATCCGAAGAGTGAAATGGTTCGTAACTTCGAACAGGGGCTGAGGGCCGCTGATCAATTGGGATTTCCGTTGATTTTAAGACCGAACTTCACGCTTGGCGGCGGCGGCGGTGGTGTGGCTTACACACTCGAAGAATACAAAATGATGCTCGTGACTGGCTTAGGTGAAAGTCCCACTTCTGAAGTTCTTGTTGAAGAAAGCATCCTCGGTTGGAAAGAATTTGAACTCGAAGTCATGCGAGATGCGGCGGGGACATTCGTTGTTGTCTGCAGTATCGAAAACTTTGACCCCTGCGGTGTGCACACCGGTGATAGCATCACCGTCGCTCCTCAGCAAACGCTGAGCGATGCTGAGTACCAAGCGATGCGCGACGAAGCCTGTAAAATCCTAAACAAAGTGGGCGTGCAAACGGGCGGGGCTAATATTCAGTTTGCTACCCACCCCACAACCAGAGAACGGGTTGTGATCGAGATGAATCCACGCGTTTCAAGATCGTCCGCCTTGGCCAGTAAGGCGACGGGATTTCCGATTGCAAAATTAGCGGCTCTTTTGGCGATCGGGTACCATCTCGACGAAATTCAAAACGACATCACCAAAGTGACGCCCTCCTGTTATGAGCCCGCACTTGATTACGTCGTCACAAAAATTCCGCGCTTTGCATTTGAAAAATTTGCTGGTAGCCGCGATTTTTTAACCACGCAGATGAAGAGTGTTGGCGAAGTCATGGGTATAGGGCGCACGCTTCAAGAATCAATGATGAAGGCGCTGAGCTCGCTGGAAGGTTCTGCTGAGGGTGTTCCGGATGTCAATTTTCAGGTCGACCGTGTATCTTACCCCAATAGCCTGCGGATTTATCATGTGTTTCAGGCTTTTCGTCACGGCTTGCCGCTGCAGCAGATTCAAGATTGGACGCAGATCAACCCTTACTTCCTCGAGCAAATCGAACAATTGGTTCGCTTCGAGGGTGAAATCACGAAAACCAAGAACCTGAGCCGCGAATTTCTTTTGCGAGCCAAGCGTAAAGGTTTTTCGGATGCTCGCATTGCCAAGCTTCGCGACACAACGCCCGAATCGATTCTCAAAGTGCGTGAAGCCCTTGGCGTTTTGCCGCAGTTTCTGCAAGTCGATACCTGCGCGGGAGAGTTTGCTTCAAGCACGCCTTATTTTTACTCGTCGTATTGGGCCGAGAGTTCGGCACCGATTTCGTTTCGCTCGCCAACCGTGGTCATCGGCAGTGGACCCAACCGAATTGGTCAGGGCATCGAGTTTGATTACAGCTGCGTTCGCGGCGTTAAAGCGTTACAAAAAATGGGACGGCAGGTGGTGATGGTGAATTCCAACCCCGAAACCGTTTCGACCGACTACGACACCTCTGACATTTTGTTTTTTGAGCCTCTGACATTTGAACACCTCAATGAAATCATGCGGGCTGCAAAGCCCTCGGGTTTTATCGCTCAGCTGGGTGGACAAACACCGCTCAATGTTGCGCCTTCGCTGGTGAAGGCCGGCTGGAGGCTCTTAGGATCCTCTCTCGAAACGATTGATTTGGCTGAAGACCGGGGACTTTTTAGTCAAATTTGCCGCGAGCTTGAGTTTCAAATTCCGAAGTCCGCCTTGGCCGGCGATCTCGAGACGGCTCTCAAGGTTGTCGAAAAAATCGAGTACCCGATTATCTGCCGTCCCAGCTATGTTTTGGGCGGGCGGCGCATGGAAGTTGTCGAAAGCGAGTCCGAACTGCGCTCGTATTTTGACCGTCATGGCGAGGCCATTTCGACTGATAAGCCCTGCCTCATTGATCAGTTTCTTGAAGGGGCTCTTGAAGTCGACGTCGATTTGATCCGCGGAGAAGATTGGGCCATGATCGGCGGCATCGTCGAGCACATCGAGGCCGCGGGTGTTCATTCGGGCGACAGTATGGGTGTTCTTCCTCCGCAGCGCCTAAAAAATGAAACCTGTGACCGCATCGAAGAAATGAGTTTAAAACTGAGCGATCGAATTAAGGTCATCGGGCATTTGAATCTTCAGTTAGCCGTTAAGAATGACGAAGTCTTTATGCTCGAAGCGAATCCACGCAGTTCGCGCTCGGTCCCGTTTGTCGTCAAAGCCGCGGGTATTCCGCTGATTGATTTGGGAATTAAAGCCATGCTCGGTGTTCGTGCCGCGCAGCTGGATCTTAGCAAATGCAAATGGCGAGAGACGGCTCAGGTCTCGGTGAAAGGCGTGGTCTTTCCATTTAAGAAATTCTCTGAAAGTGATTCGATCCTTGGACCCGAGATGAAATCAACAGGCGAGAGCATGGGCCGCGGCGACGATTACGCCGAAGCTTTGATGAAAGCCTTGCTGTCGAGCCATGTGCGGTTTCCACAAAAGGGTGAAGTCTTCTTCTCGCTCCGAGATAAAGACAAACAGTTGATGCTTCCGATCGTCAAGGAACTCAAGTCAATGGGATATCAAATCTCGGCGACGACCGGAACCGCCGATTACCTGAATGGTCAGGGCGTTGAGACGCTCAGCTTGCGTAAAGTTCACGAAGGCCGGCCTCACTGCGTCGACCGTATTCGGTCGGGTGAAGTGGCCTTCGTCATTAACACAACTCGCGGCAAGCAATCCGTCGAAGCCAGCTTCGATATTCGTCGAGCCTGCATTGATCTCAGTCTGCCTTGTTTGACCGAGTCGGATGCGGCCGAGGCTTTCTTGATTGCGCTCCGGCGCTCCAAGACGGGTCGGTTTGAAGTGAACAGTCTTCCGCAGATGAAACCTTGCTGACGTATGCTAGTTCGTGTCCAAGGCCTCGAAAAAAGTTTTAAGCCTGACGTCTTTCGGCCCGCCAAAAAGGCGCTCAAAGAGGTCGCGTTTTCGCTCCCGAAAGGCTCGGCAACGGGCTTTATCGGGGTGAATGGAGCGGGCAAAACAACGACGCTCAAGTGCCTGCTTGGATTTTTGTCTCCGGATCAGGGGCAGATTGAATTTGATTCTGGACGGCAAAACTTCGATCAATTTCGGAAGTACTTGGGATATTTACCCGAGCGGCCGTATTTTTATGATTTTTTAACGACCGTTGAGTTTCTGAAATTTCATTGGGAGCTCTCGGGCGGTGGCCCAGGGTTTGTTGATCGCAAAAACGAAGTTTTGAGAAAAGTGGATCTCCTGCAAACAGGAGACAAAAGGCTCAGTGCATTTTCAAAAGGAATGCTGAAACGAATTGGTCTCGCACAAGCGCTGCTTCGTCGGCCTGAACTTTTGATTTTAGATGAGCCGATGTCGGGCTTGGACCCGGATGGCCGCTGGCTCGTCAAAGAAATCTTGCGCGAAGAGCGAGGGCGAGGGACAACGCTTTTTTTTAGCAGCCACTTGCTGGCCGATATGGAAGAGCTTTGTGATCGCCTCCTGGTGATCGAAGACGGTCAAATCTTGTTCGAAGGCCTTCAGACTGAGTTTCGTCCCGAAAGTAACCAGAGCCTTGAGAAAACATTTGCCCAAGTCCGCGCTTCGCACCGACAAACCTCGGGTCGGGGGCCGACATGAAGCCCGTCCTTATCCTTGCTCGAATGACGTGGACCGAGCTGATTCGAAATCGTTTTGTCGTTGTCTTGGCTTTCTTGGCTCTTTTGCTTTTAGTTCTGGCGACATTTTTAGGAACGCTTTCTCTGGATGAGCAAACACGAATGCTGGTGCATCTGGGCTTTGCGAGTTTTCATGTCACGCTCGTTGGCCTCGCCTTATTTTTGGGTTCATGGACTTTGCAAGCTGAAATCGAAAAGCAAACTTGTCTCTTGGTTCTTTCGCGTCCGGTCTCGCGCACGCAATTTCTCATAGGTAAATGGTTGGGCGCTTTAAGCCTCATCACATTTTTTTGGCTTGTTTGTGGTCTCTTGCACTTGATTCTACTCGAATTTCAATTTTTGCTAAGTGTTTACTTTTTGGTTCATTTGACTCTGCTCATCGAGAGTTTCACGGTTTTGAGTCTCGCGTTTTTCTTTGCGAGTTTCTTGCGTCCACTTTTGGCGCTCAGTGCCAGCTTTGCGCTGCTGCTGGCGGGACATTGGCGAGAAGATCTGCAGTTTTTTGCCAAGCGCACGAAGTCAGTCTTCTTTGAGCAAGCCGCCGAGGTTTCGGTCTGGATCTTTCCTCCGTTTGATCGGCTCGAGATTCGATCGGTCCATTTTTTGACGAATGCGGATTCGGTTTTTCCGGCTTGGACCGTGACACACCTCCTCTTTTGGTCGACACTGCTGATGTTCTGTGCCGCACAGCTCTGGAGGAGACGAGACCTTGTTTAACGAAGCCGTGTTTCAACTCACACCTGTTTGGCTGACTTTTTTCTTTGTCCTTGGCGCCATCCTCGGAAGTTTTGCAAATGTTGCGATCTTACGCTTTCAATCCAACGAGAGCGTTGTCACGCCCGCATCCCGCTGCCCCAAGTGCCAAGCGCCGATCCTTTGGAGAGACAAGATCCCCCTCTTGTCTTGGTTTTTACTCCGCGGTCAGTGCAGAGCGTGCAAAGCGCCCATTTCTAAACGCTACGTTGTTGTTGAATTCTTAACGGCCGTTCTTTTTTGCGCCACGTTTGCCAAAGTCGGTTGGTCGTGGACGCTGCTCGAGCTCTTGATCTTTTTTTCGGGCCTCGTCATCGTCAGTTTTATCGATCTCGATACCTTTCTTTTGCCGGATAAATACACGCTTCCCGGAATGGTGATCGGGCTTGCCGGTGCGGCCCTCAGTCCCGACCGCTCGTTTTTAGATTCAGTTTTAGGTTTGGTTTTTGGTGGCGGATTTTTGTGGGCTGTCGCTTATTTCTACTACGTTCTTCGAAAAGAAGAGGGGATGGGCGGGGGCGACATCAAGCTCTTGGGCTGGATTGGTGCTGTTTTGGGCTGGCAGTCGATCGCGTTTACCATTATTGCGGCCAGTTTAGTCGGCAGCGTGATAGGTCTCCTAGCCGCAAGTCGAGACAACAAGGGTATGAAGACGGTCATTCCGTTCGGTCCATCGCTAGCCTTTGGTGCAGTTCTTTATGTGCTTGCAGGGCAAAACATCTCTGAGCTCTACAATCAGTTCTTTTTTCCTTATTTATCCATGACCCCCTGATTTGACAAAACCCTCACAGGATTCAATAATTTATAGAAGATCTTTCAAGTCTTCGAAAGCATCTAGTGGGTGAACATCGTGTTTTTCAGTTCGAAGAAAGTGGTTGGCCTCGACATTGGCTCGAGTTCGATCAAAATCGCAGAGCTTGAAGTGGGTCGTCAGGGAGCGAAGCTCCTCACATTTGGTATTGTTCCAACTCCTGCGGGGGCCATGAGTTACGGGGATATCCATGATATTGACTCGCTCTCGAGGGTCGTTCGTCAATTGATCAGCGATTATAAAATCAAACGAAAGTCTGCCGCCGTTGGTCTTGCGGGTACCGCGGCCATCGTCAAAAAAATCACAATTCCACGCATTGACCATAAGCTCCTCAAAGACCAAGTGCGCTGGGAAGCCGAGCAGTACATTCCGTTTGATGTGAATTCGATCTCGCTTGATTACCATCTTATCGAAAACACAAAAACGCCTGACATGATGGATCTGCTTTTAATCGCCTCACAGAATGACGTCGTGACCTCTTACACCAGCGTTGTCCAAATGGCGGGGCTTAACCTTGGTATTCTTGATGTTGCGGGATTTGCACTCGCCAACATTTTTGAGTTTAATTACGGTAAATTGCCGGGCCAAACGATTGGCATTTTGAATTTGGGTGCGACCACGACGAACTTCGTGGTGATTCACGACGGTGATGTCGTGTTTAGCCGCGACATCAATGCCGGTGGCCAAAACTACACCTACGAAATCCACAAAGAGCTCGGCGTCTCGATTCCAGAGGCCGAAACACTCAAGCTCAGCGCCGTGCGCGGCGAAGGTGTTCCGGATGAGGTGCACAGTTTACTCAGCTCGATGAACGAAACGATTAAAGAAGAAGTTCGAAACAATTTTGATTATTTTGCAGGATCGGCTTCCAACTTAAGCTTGACGCAATGTTTTTTTACCGGCGGCGCTTCGGATACTCCTGGTCTTATTGAATCTATTTCGCAAGCGACCAGCGTGCGGATGGAGCCGATGAACCCTTTGATGCGTATCACGCCGGCTGGCAAAAATTTAAGTCCTGGTTTCTTAGGCCAAACAAGTACATTGTCTGCAGTGGTGCTCGGGCTTGCTCTTCGCAAGGCGGGTGATTCGTGATCAAGATCAACCTGGCCGGGAGTGCCGCCGGTAAATTATCGTCAGGGAGTAGGAGATCTTCATCGGCGTCCGCATCAGAGATGTCGTCGATAGATGCCTCCGACATGGCCGCGATTCGCAGTCAGGCGATCAAGAATTTGGTTTTCATTTTAATTGGTCCTATTGCTTTGGCTCTTTACGAGCAGGCGACGCTTCCCGATCTGCAAGCCAAAGCCCAAGCTAAGACGGTCCAGCTCAGCCAATTGGCCGAAAAAAATAGTAAAGCGCGTGAGGCCGTTGAGCAAACCAAGAGGTTTCGTAAAGAGCAAGAATTGCTCCAAGCACAAATCGACTCGATCGAGAATCTAAAAAAAGACCGGCTCCGAGAAGTCAAAGTCCTCGACCTTATTCAAAAAGATATGCCGGACCGTTTATGGTTAGTCAAACTTCAGCTCAACGAAGGCAAAATGCAAATTGAAGGTATGACGACCACAGATTCTGAACTCACGCTGTTTATGGATGCGTTGTCGCGGAGTGCTTACCTTCGCGAAGTGAGCCTCATCCGCTCGACTGATTATGCGACCAAAGAGTATGGGCAATTGAAACGTTTCGAAATTTCTTGCCTGATGGAGAAAGCGCCATAATGAATAATTTTTTTCTTCGCATGGCAGCCTTAACTCCTCGCAAAGCACTCTTCGTCGGCTTGATCCTCACGGGCGTTTGGTATTTTGTCCTCTACAATGATGGCTCTGCAACGCAAGCCCGTCTCACTATCATTGAGCAAGATATCCAATCCGAAAAAGCCAAAGAGCAAGAATCAGATCTCGCGCTTAAAGAAATCGCGGCCGTTCAAGCCTCGTTGGGAAGTCTCTCGGACCAGTTTAAAATGGTCTCAGCGCAGCTTCCGACAGACATCCAAATGGCCGAGATTATTCGCACGGTTGACAAGGTGTCTGTGGCAACCGGATTGACGGTCAAAAGTAAAGAGCCTCGTACCTCAGTCAAACAAGATCTGATCGAAATCTTGCCCTTGCGGGTGTCTGCAAACGGAACTTTTGCTGAGATCACGAGTTTCTTTTATTACCTCTCGACGATCGAACGCATCGTGCGCGTGAAGAGTTTCAAGATGACATCACCGAATGAGTTTCGCAAGGGTCAGCGCCTCAGCTTGGATGCGGATGTCGTGAGTTACAAATTTGTGCCACCGGAGGCTCCAAAACGATGAAAAATCCTCGGCAAGATCTGAGTTGGACCTTGGCAGCAGGGGTTGTGGTTTTACTGAGCGTTGTCGCTGCCCTTTTCTTGGCGACGGGAACCGTCAAGTCTTTGCGTGCGCAAGCACCGCCTGCAATGGATTTACCACCGCCCGCTGCAGATCTGCCGCCGCCCATTTCTGAAGGCCCGGCGCAAAATCAAGCGGGACCAGGGCAGTCCCCCAATCAGCAAACACCACAGAATGAGTCGCCTCCCGCGATGGATTTGCCGCCGCCGCCCTCTGAAATGCCTGCCGGTCAGCTTTCAATCGAAGGTGCACCCGGACTATCGGCACCGGGTTTGGATGCGTCAGCGGATCCAGGATTGCAAATGTCAAATCCCGAAGGATTTTTCTACGACCCGTCTGGGCGCCGAGATCCGTTTGTCCCACCTCAGTCTCTGATGTTTGTTCCAACCGAGGCGGGGTCAGGAATAACATCTGGAAGACCGGCGACGGAGCCTGTTTTGAGGGACCAAGGTCCTGGAGTCACACCGGATTTATTGGCCAACCAAGACCCTCTACTTTCATACTATGTGAGGGACTTTAAGTTGATCGGCGTCTTGTGGGATGTGAATGATCCCAAGGCCATGGTTCGAGGGCCTAACAATGGAGTTTACACAGTCCGGTTAAAAATGAAAATGGGCCGCGAGAGTGCTGTTATTGCTGCGATCCGTGAACGTGAAATCGTGTTGGTACAACCCGATGAAAAAGGCGATTACGGCAAAGGCGAAACTCTCAGTATCCGAATGAAGAATTAGTAGACGTTATGGATTCATGAAGGAGTCCTGAATATGAAGAATGGAATCTTTCGGCTGCTTTTGGCGGCCCTCTTATCGACCACGATGGCCTGCTCGACAACGCCTCCCGCAGCTGAGAGCGGCGGCGGCTTGGATGGTGACGCCACTGAATCGGTTGGCAGCGGCGGGATCGATGAATTTGCTGAATTTGAGGCACCCTCTGGCGGCGCAGCCGATCCTGGCAGCAATCCTGAAGAAAGCATCGAAAACGAGCTGGCTGCTCAAGACACGCCCGCTTCGAATGCTCCTACTACGCTCGACAATACGGCTATCGAAAAACCAGCGGGCGGCGATGAGTTCGCCGAATTTGATGCACCTCAAAGTTCAGAAATACCTCCTCCTGCAGACACCAGTTCGCAAGAGGCTCCGCCTTCAATGGATGTGGCGGCCATTGATCCCGGTCCTGAGATTGACACGCCTCCCATGAGCGAGCCGATGCCCGAGCCCGAGCCTCTGGCCGAAGCGCCCGCGCCCGAACCCGCGCCGGTTCCTGAGGTGGCAGAAGAGCCTGCGCCTGTGACGGAAGAGCCCGCGGGACCAGTGGCCATGCAAAGTGACTCTGGGCCGATCGTCAATATCACCAGTATCCAGTACCGCGCCAATGACAACGGTGGCACGGTGGTGATCGAAGGATCGGGTCCCTTGTCCTTTAATCCTCGAATGAACGCTGAGACCAATCAGTTCATCGTTGAAGTCCCCAACTCGCGTTTACCTCGTAAACTCAAGCGCCCGTTTAACACCCGCGATTTTGCGGGCACCATTGGCTCGATCGATGCGTATCAAGGCAAAGGTTCAACCACGGCACGGATTGTTGTTCAGCTTCGTGCAGGGGCGGCCGAGCCCGTCGTTCAAGCAGAAGGCAACACGCTTTTTGTCGTGGCGGTGCCTCCGAGCGCCAGCCAAGTCGAAACGACAGACGACGATTCAAAGCCAGCCGAAATGATGAACTCAAACTTGATGGCGACCGAAAACATCGAAGAGTTCCTGGCGGGGAATCAGGCGTTTTACGGAAAGCGCCTTTCGATCGAGACGGATGATGCTGAAGTTCGCGATGTGTTTCGCCTGATTAGCGAAGAATCTAACGTCAACTTGATCATCTCTGATGAAGTGAAAGGCAAAGTCAGCCTTAAGCTTAAGAACGTTCCCTGGGACCAAGCTCTCGTGATGGTGATGAAGGCTCGAAAGCTGGGCTACACCCGCGTCGGCAACGTTTTGCGAATTGCGCCCATCGCAGACATTAAGACTGAAGAAGAAGACGCGATTAAGTTTATGGCGGCTAAAAAGGCCAACGCCACTTTCAAGGTGCGAACGCTGCAGGTGAACTACGCCAAAGTTGAAGAACTCGAAAAGCAGCTCAAGCCTTTGCTCAGTGCACGAGGTTCCGTCATCGCCGATACGCGAACGTCCTCAATCATCGTGACTGATATTGATGAAAATATGGTCCGTGCCGAGAAATTGGTGCGCGCCTTGGATGTTCCTCCTCAGCAAGTCATGATCGAAGGAAAGATTGTTGAAGCCAGCGAGGATTTTGAGCGCGGCATCGGAGTGAATTGGACTGCAACTGGCCGTCAGGCAGCACTGTCTGGAATGCGCGGAGCCGGCGGAGCTCCGCTTCGAGCGAATAGCAACTTTGGAATTCAGCCCAGTCTTCCATCGCCGGCTACTTTTGGTCTTAACTTTTCTTTGGGAACCTTGGATATCTTAGGAGATCTGAACGCGACGCTCAGTTTGTTCGAGCGCCAGGGTCTCGTGAAAGTGGTGTCTTCGCCTCGCGTGGTGACTTTGCATAACGAAGTGGCCGAGATCAATCAGACGCAAGAGTTGCCATTGATCACCGCGACGGTCGCACCCAATGGAACAACGACGCCAATCGTCAACTTTAAGCCCGTGAAACTTCGCTTGGGAGTCACTCCCCAAGTGACAAACGATGGTGCGGTCATCATGGCTGTTGACGTCAGCCGCGAAATTGCGGGAGCCGTCGTTGACCAGAGAACACAGGCTTTTCCGATCAATGCACGAACGGCAAAGACCAAAGTCATCGTTAAAAACAGCCAAACAGCTGTTATTGGCGGTATTTACCAAAATGATTCGCAAGTCGGAGAGACACGTGTGCCCGGACTTGGAACTTTGCCCGTGATCGGTTGGTTGTTCAAAAGCCGATCGACGAGAAAAAACCGGACCGAATTGCTGATTTTCATCACGCCCCGAATTTTGGGTCAACTCGAAGGCGCCCCCACACCCTCTACTGGCGATGGAATGGAGTTATAAATGAAAAGCGCGCTGGCCGCTCTTTTGATCGGATCTGGACTTTTACTGGCCGGGTGCTCAGGCACAGGGACCGAAGATCTCGAAATCCGCACGCGCAATGCTCAGTTCATTCTGGTCGATGCTACCACCAAAAGCTGCCGCCAAGTCATCGAAGCTCCCCAAGATGAGGATGATTTACAGCCCATTTCGATGTCAATCGGAACAATCACCATCGACTGGAAGGGGAAGAACCCTTTGCAGATCTCTTACATGCGCTTCTTGCTCCAGGGCGCGGGAATTCAGGGTGGTGTGTTTTCAAAGACGATTTCAGGTTCTGATCTCGGTTACACGTGGCGCGGCAATGCGGGTATCGTGAGTTTTCCCGCTCAAGTCGGCGAGGTGACGTCGGTTCCAGGTTGCAACGTCGCGATTGGCGGCATCCCGTTGGCCGATAAAACGAAGTCGTCTTCGGGTCAGGGTTCCCTTTTAATCTATGGTCTTACGGCGGACGGCGACCAAGACGTCCCCGTACAAGTGCGCACCTACTTTAGTTGGCGCTTCGACGGGATCAATTAACCTTCACCAATCGTCTTTTTCTTGCCTCCTTCTGCAGTCCCGCATTAGGTTCCACGGCCATGGACCTCTTCTCGCAAAAACCAGTGCATGAACTTCCCGGAACGCCTCTGGCCGAGCGCCTCAGGCCCCGGGAGTGGAGCGAGTTTTTAGGCCAAACCGAGATCCTCAAAAAAATTCAGGCTTTTTTAAAGCAAAACTATCTCCCCAACTTGATTTTGTGGGGTCCTCCCGGTTGCGGTAAGACGACGCTGGCAAAATTGCTCGCGCGCCACTTTGATGCCGAGTTCATCGAGCTGCACGCGGTTGAAGCCGGCGCAAAAATCTTGAAAGAAGAGGGCGACAACGCCCGCAACCGTCGCCGTATCGAGAGCCGCCGCACCGTCATTTTCATCGATGAAATCCACCGCCTCAACAAAGCCCAGCAAGACGTTCTCTTGCCGTTTATCGAGCAAGGTGATTTTACACTCGTGGGCGCGACGACCGAAAATCCGTCTTATGAGCTCAACCGCGCCTTGATGAGCCGCTCACGTTTGCTCGTTTTTACTCAGCTCAGCGAGGCTGATTTAAGCGGTTTACTCGAGCGGGCCCTCGGCAAAGAGCAGCTCCAACTCCAGGATGTTTTTACGCCCGAGACCCCCTCACTGATGCTCGAGTGGGCTGATGGCGACGCCCGCCGTTTGCTCACCGCACTTGAGGAGGTTCTTTCCAGTTATCAAAATCAAGATGTCAAAGCCCCGCTCACATGGGGGGCGGTCAAAAAAATCGTCGGTTCGCGCCCGCTCGCTTACGATAAAAACTCAGATCAACACTATGATGTGATCTCAGCTTTTATAAAAAGCCTTCGAGGCAGTGATGCGGATGCGGCTCTGTATTGGCTTGCACGCATGGTCAAAGGCGGAGAGAACCCCACCTTTATTGCCCGGCGCCTGGTGATTTTGGCTTCTGAAGATGTCGGCAACGCCGACCCGCGCGCTTTGCAAGTCGCACTCGCGGCCGCGCAAGCCGTCGAGATGATTGGTTGGCCCGAGGGCGGAATTAATCTCGCCCAAGCCGTGACTTACTTAGCGATGGCCCCAAAATCCAACCGCTCGTACATGGCCTACAAAAAAGCCCTCGATTTTGCCGAAAAAACGGGGTCTTTGCCCGTTCCGCTGCACTTACGCTCAAGCAAAACAGAACTGATGAAGTCCATTGGGTACGGCAAAGACTACGACTACCCTCACGACCACGCCAAAGGTTGGGTCGATCAAGGTTATCTCCCTGACGGCATCAATCCGCCGCCCTTCTACGAGCCCTCAAAGATGGGCTTCGAAAAAACCATGCTCGAGTACGAAGCTTGGCGCAAATCCCAAAAAACTGAGAAAGCCTAAAAGCCACCACGAGTCTTCCTCCTCGTGACGTCCATTCAAATGAGGACACGCCCTAAAAAGAGCAATAGAAACGGCAATTGAAACAGATTGACAGTTTTAACTCTATGCGTTAGAAGCCCGGCAATTCATTTTTCAAGTAGCCCTAATATGAAAAGAATTCTTTCTCTGGTTTTGTTGACGGCTGCGTTTTCTGCACAAGCTGCTGATATAAAAATATCTCGGGATTGTGGCCAAAAAATTCAGATTTCTCTGGCAAAACAAAATTTAACGATCACCCGGATTATACAGGCTTCTTTCTTTCCTGGTGGAAGTGATGGAGCGAGTAGCTGGGAAAATGAATACTCTATTCAGGCTGTTGTTAAAAACTCAGAGGGAGTTTCTGCACGAGTTTTTATTGATATCGATGACAACATCAACTGTCGCGTTCTTCGGGTTAGAAAGATTTTCTAATAAAAATCATCAGATCTAGGGCGTGTCCTGATTTGCCTAGACGACTGAGGAGCTGCAAGAATGCAGGTCCTCAGCGTTCGCTCGGAAACCCTTGGATTGCTTGTGAAGTCGGCGTCCCTACTAGAGTTCGTTGGGATAAAAACAATTTTAGAACATTTTTTGGGCGCAAAGACAGAGGCACGGTTCACGGCCTTGAACCGTGTAGGAGTGGCGCGTGTTTGAGGGTATCTCGACGCGATCACCAGGGCGCAATAGAACCTGGTTGCCAGCAATATTCGTCAATAGCTCTCCGCTCAAGACCACGCGAACCTCTGCAAAGGGATGGCGGTGATCCGGAATTTTCATCTCCGGTCCAAACACCTCTTCAAAGGGATCAAGTCCCTCTTGCGTGAGGATTAACCGAATTTGGTCGGCGGTTGGAGTCATCGAAGCCTGCCAGCGTGTCATAATCATGGGGGTCACCGTAACCCCGTCCCGAGTGAATGAAAAGCGATAACATCTCGTCCTGAGACGGTTTCTACTGGAGCCGCTCGAAGTGAGACAATGGGTGTCTCAATGAAGAGCAGTTCCTCCGCAAGCGGGATTGGAATTCTTCTTTCCGGCCAAGGATCGTTAAGTCTACAGCAAGGATCGTCGATAGAAAGGGGTAACAATTGTCGCACGCGGAGGAACCATTGAGCGAGTCAGCCTCGTCACAAAAACAATCTCAGCTGCTTGAGGAAGTCCTCTCCTATGTGGACCACTCGGCGGGCCTCAGCTCCAGTGTCACCGAGGAAGGCTCTATCTTTATTCAGCAGGCTCTTGATGGCAAAACGTTCCGCTTTAATATGCGGGATCTCACCGAGGTTCTACAGCGAACTGATGCCGATGGAAAAGGCTTCATCCAAATCAATTTCACCAATGGTCACAAAGTTTTGTTTACTGATACGCTCGTTGGTTTTAAACCCCGAGGAGTTTTAGGTCTCGACATGGGTAAGATTCCCAAAGTCGTGACAACCCCAGATTTGATCAGCGTTTTTGAGGCGATTGCGGAATCACTTTCAAGCGACCCGCAAGATCACGAGATCGAAGTTCTCAAAAAAGTTTTCCTGGCTATTTTGACGGGCGGTGAGCAAGCCGGCTTTGACTTGCAGTTTGAGCGTCGCTGGCTGGGCCGCCTTCTTCCTACCAGATATCGCGCATCTGCCTAATGCCTTGGCGCGCTACGAAAAATATCTCCAATTGTATAAGAATTCTCAACACTTAAAGAGAGGCAAAAACCTCTCTTTTTCTTTTCGAGAAACCCTTTCGAGAAACCCGTTGACGACACTCAAGGATCAAAGCATAACGACCCACGCTTCGGGGGCATAGCTCAGCTGGGAGAGCATCTGATTTGCATTCAGAAGGTCGCAGGTTCGATCCCTGTTGCCTCCACCAAAGCCACACCGGACATGACTTTTATGTCGCAGCTCTTAAAAAAGATCATGCGAAAAAAAAGTTAGAAAAGTGTTGACGGCGAGAAAGAGATCACTTAGAACTCGTACCTCGCTTCGAAATTCGCTCTTTGAAAACTGAATAGCTAGACAAAGGTTTTTTGAATTCTCGTGAAATAGATATCGACCTTTTTGCTTTTATTTAGACTTATGTTTATTAAGTTTAGTCTGAGGACAATCGTCGAAACTTGAACGGCTGTTACAAGCTTTTCACTTAAGTCTATTCTCACAAAATTTCTTTGAATTAACAAAAACCCATAAACAATGATTCCGCTTCATAAAAGCGGATAAAGTGTTTGTTGGAGTTTCAGAATTTAAACTGGAGAGTTTGATTCTGGCTCAGAACAAACGCTGGCGGCGTGCCTAATACATGCAAGTCGAACGAGGAAAGTTTTCGGATGAGTACTAGTGGCGCACGGGTGAGTAACACGTGGGTAATCTGCCTTAGAGTGGGGGATAACCAGTCGAAAGATTGGCTAATACCGCATAAGACCACAAGATCTGCGGATCAAGAGGTCAAAGGTTTTTCGCTCTAAGATGAGCCCGCGTAAGATTAGCTAGTTGGTGAGGTAATGGCTCACCAAGGCAACGATCTTTAACTGGTCTGAGAGGATGATCAGTCACACTGGAACTGAGACACGGTCCAGACTCCTACGGGAGGCAGCAGTAGGGAATATTGCACAATGGAGGAAACTCTGATGCAGCGACGCCGCGTGAGTGATGAAGGACTTCGGTTCGTAAAGCTCTGTTGCAAGGGAATAAAAAAATGAATGTACCTTGTGAGGAAGGGTCGGCTAACTTCGTGCCAGCAGCCGCGGTAAGACGAGGGACCCTAGCGTTGTTCGGAATCATTGGGCGTAAAGCGGGTGTAGGTGGCTTTGTCAGTCAGATGTGAAATCCCTGGGCTCAACCCAGGACGTGCATTTGATACTGCGAAGCTTGAGTGCCGGAGAGGTTACTGGAATACCTGGTGTAGTGGTGAAATACGTAGATATCAGGTGGAACACCGGAGGCGAAGGCGGGTAACTGGCCGGACACTGACACTCAGACCCTAAAGCGTGGGGATCAAACAGGATTAGATACCCTGGTAGTCCACGCCGTAAACGATGGATACTTGTTGTTGGAGGTATTGACCCCTTCAGTGACGAAGCTAACGCGTTAAGTATCCCGCCTGGGGAGTACGGTCGCAAGATTAAAACTCAAAGAAATTGACGGGGGCCCGCACAAGCGGTGGAGTATGTGGTTTAATTCGATGCAACGCGAAAAACCTTACCTGGGCTTGACATCTGGTGCTATCCGGTGAAAGTCGGAGTTCCCTTCGGGGACGCCAAGACAGGTGCTGCATGGCTGTCGTCAGCTCGTGTCGTGAGATGTTGGGTTAAGTCCCGCAACGAGCGCAACCCCTGCCATTAGTTGCCAGCATTAAGTTGGGCACTCTAATGGGACCGCTTGCCGATAAGGCAGAGGAAGGCGGGGATGACGTCAAGTCCGCATGGCTCTTACGCCCAGGGCCACACACGTACTACAATGGCTATTACAGAGCGCAGCTAGACCGCGAGGTTAAGCAAATCGCAGAAAAGTAGTCTCAGTTCGGATTGGAGTCTGCAACTCGACTCCATGAAGTTGGAATCGCTAGTAATCGCGGATCAGCAGTGCCGCGGTGAATACGTTCCCGGGCCTTGTACACACCGCCCGTCACGCCATGGGAGTTGGTAGTACCCGAAGAGATTTTACTAACCGCAAGGAGGTAAATTTCAACGGTAATACCGATGACTGGGGTGAAGTCGTAACAAGGTAGCAGTACCGGAAGGTGCGGCTGGATCACCTCCTTTTAAGGAGTCCTTGTTGTTGGCATCGAATGCTTTGGTATTCGATCGCATGTTGTCAGCCAAAAGTTGACAGCATCGACATCGTTCCCTGGCGGGAACGACTATTTCCTTACATGATCAGGAGTCATCCTGACACATGGGGTGGTAGCTAAGCCTGAGAACCGGATCCGAAAGGTGAAGGAACAACACAATCATCGTAATTTGGTCTGTTAGTGAGGTGGAGCTTGCTCCTCCGTAACGACAGCGAATACGAGGACACCTAGGTAA
>JBKCUU010000063.1:0-14193 GCA_046318155.1 Bdellovibrio sp.
TGTTCGAATTTTGATGGTCACTGGAATTTTGACCGCGGACACAACGGCTTTCAAAAGCTCGGTCATGCCCGGAAGGTCTTTGAGCATCGCTGAGCCCGCTCCCTTTTTCACGACTTTGGGAACCGGGCAACCAAAATTCAAGTCAACAAAGTCAGCACCCATCTCTTCGCAGACTTGCGCGCCGCGGGCGACGTGAGAAATCTCTTCGCCAAAAAGCTGAATGCCGACAGGGCGCTGCCCTTCCTCAAAACTCATCAACGAAAGTGTGCGATCTGATTTGTACTCGATCCCCGTTGCTGAAACCAATTCGGTCACGACAAGGCCTGTCCCCATTTTTCGCATAAAACTACGAAAAGGATGGTCCGTGATTCCCGCCATAGGAGCGAGAACAAAGGGATTTTGTCTGAGGGCTTGAACCGGATTGAGGCGAGCAAATGCCATGGGTGGAACCGGATTTACCAGACCTTGGCCTGGAAGGGAAAGAAAAGACCGTGAAACCCGAGGGTAACCCCTCAAAATCGGCAAGTTTTTCGAAAAATTTGCCGAATCAGAGCCTATGAACCGCAACCGGCCTTGGCTGGCCCTGGTTTTATTCATTCTAGTTTCGTTGAACGCAGGCTTCGCTGGCGCCGATTCGCTGTGCCCGACACGCGCGGATGGAACCACCGAACTCCAACAAGCCGGTGTCGCAGCTTGTGTGAACATGTGCCAGCAAGTCTCGAACAGGCAAGACGAAAAGATGACTCATTACTTTTCGGGCAAGTGTGCGGAGGAAGCCGAACGCCAATCACGCCGCGGACTTTCGGGAGCGGGCAAGACCGGCGTCGAGGTTTTGGACGATGCCCTGCTGCAATGTTTACCTTTAGCTGTCAAAAAGTCGGTCGTTGGAACCATTGAACTCGTGAAGGGACTTCCCCAACTGATGTCCCTTGCTGGCGAAAAGTTGGCCGAAGCGGCGGCTCGCAATCAGCTTCCCGAAGGCTTCAATTTTCAAGATTGCGAACAAAGCGCCGATTGTAAGCGCGCGCTCGCGCGGCAACTGATCAATTACCAAACCAAAAACTCACAAGGACAGTGGGCGGTCAGTGACGCCGAGGTCGACAAGCAAACTCAAGCCATGCGAGTGACGGACATGCTGGCGATGATCCCTGAGCACCGACGCAAATCGCGAGACAAATGCGCGAGTGATTTGGCGGCTACTCGCCGTCGAGTCAATTCAGGTTCTGAGGATTGGACGACGGCGATGCATCGACGCGTTTATGACACGCTCGGAACCGAGCATCCACACTGTCTTGGAATTTTAAAACTCTACCCACCCGAACTACGACCCCCTCTGCTGAACCCGGCGAGCGCAAGACCGACACCGACACCTCCTCCGCTTGCCGCGAATGACCCACTCGATCAACTCTCGACGGCACAACTGATAGAGTTTGGTCGCACATGCATGGGCCGGGAAATGATCGTCGAGTTTTGCGCCGAAATTGTTTCAGTCCTGGTTCCCCTTCCGGTGGGCGAAGCCGCCGCGGTCGTTGCTCGCTCTGGCATTTTTTCAAGGCCGGCAGCAAAAATTCGCGGCACGAGAGCAGAGGCACCTGGTGCTACCGCAGGAACATCGGACTTCGCGCGGGCGCGCGAGAACCGCGCACCAATGCCAGCAGATCTCCCCACGCGTTCGCAGTTTATCGCTCGGCATGAAATGGTTCAGATCACCAATGAGCAACAAAACTTAGCTTGGATGAATCTGGCCAAGCTGACAAAGTCAGATGGCCGCACGTTGTTTGTCGATATCGAAAATTCGAAGATGAAATACTTAAACGATTCACTTCGCGACAAGTCGTTGGTGACCGCAATAACTAATCGTCATAAGCAAATTGTGTTAGAAAAAATGGACAAGCTCAAAGCCGAATTTCCAAACTTGGAAATTCTTCCGTACAGCGATTTTAAAGCGTTGCGCTTTGCATTTCGAGAGCCGGTGCCGCCGAGGCTCAAAGATCGCCTCGGAAAGGTTTTTACCGACGCCAATCAAGAATTTCGTGACGAATTGGTCAAGAGTCGCTTGGTACGAAATGAAGACTTGGCTGAAAACTGGTTTCGCGCCGGCGTCGGTCGCACGGCCGATCAAGCCAACATCGCCTCTCGGTATTCGCGCAACGTCGATGGTCCAAACTTGGTGCGAGATTATGCCGATCCGGCCTTGCACGGAAATTTAGGACAAAATCTGATCAGTGTCGAATACTCGCGCGATCAGGTGCAAACTGGACTGATGGGTACAGGTCTGCTTGAGGCGGTTCCGGGGTCAACAAACCGGATGATTCCAAAGTTAGACGTGATGGACGTTGTTCGAAAAGAGAAAACGCCCGAAGCGATCAGGGACGCGCTTAACCAGCGCTATGGACAAAACTTGACGCTGAAGCAATCGGCCCATTTGCGTGATTACCTCAATCGTGTAGATGAGTTTTCGCCGGGAATTCATGTCGCAAAACGGGAAGTTCCCACACTCACTGATGCGACTGCAGGAGGTCTGTCGGCCGACTTTGCCGGCATGGGGTCGCATAACATGCGAGAAACAGCGCGCGCGCTCGCCAACTCGCGAAATCTAGATGAAGCCCTCGTCGCGACTCGAAATGGTGAGCGGACGGTCACGCAATTGTTTCAACAACGCATGCGCGACCGCCAAGCGATCATTCGCAATTACCTTGAAGATAAAAAGAACATGCCCGGACTTAAAATCACCTGTTCAGGAGATGATTGTATCGCGACCGTTCCGCGCGCGATGACGACACCCGAACGAAATGAACTGGTGCAGCGACTTTCCCGCACAGATGAGCCCGCAGGAATGCGGCTAGCTTTTGTCAAAGATGGTATTTCAAACCCCGGGGAGCGAAACATCTTGGCCGCTCATGGTGAAGGCATCGAAAAACAACTTCGGCGCGAGTTGGCCGGAAAAATCACAGAAGACAAAATGAAAAATGTTCTCTTTGCCGTCGAGATGAATGGCACAGCTCGGGGCGAGGGGGCTGTGCGGTTGATGACCGGAAACTCGCGCACCGCCTTGTCAGCTATCGAGCGCAGACAGATCCAAGAGGCTTTTCTTCGGGCCGTCCAAGTTTTTAATCGGACCGGAAATGGAGCGAACATGCCCCCCGCCCGGTATATCGCTCAGCCCTAGAGTTCCAATCTGAGGCTCTAACTTACAGCCACGTCGAGGAGGTTTTTCGCGTACGTCATTTTGTAGCCAGCGAGGACAAGACCAATGCGCCTTTATTTATGCTTTAGTCAATAGTTCTCGATCCAGGTAATGCGTCCCTCGAGCTGGCGCTTCGCCTTGGGTGGCTCATGATCAGGATACCCGACCGCGATGCCACACAACAACTCGAGCTCACCGTCTTTGTACTCGCTGAGTTGATCCACACCTAAAAAAGCATCGACTTCTTTTTTGATCTCCAGGGGCGCGCCCATCGTGCAGCACCCAAGACCCTCGACCTGGCAGGCAAGATTGATATTCTGGGCAGCCATGTAAACGCTGCCGATACTGGTGTGATACCGCTCATCACTTGAATTGTGTGAATAACAAAAGATAAGAACGGGCGCATCGCCAAGAGTAAAGAAGAACCGCTCAGTAAAGTCATAAAGTGAAGGCTTCAGCCGCTTTTGCAAAATATCTTTAATACCATTCCAAGATTTTTGAGAATACGAGAGATACGCATCTCGCTTGGCACCCGTGACCACAAAAAAGCGCCAATTCTGCCGGTTCTTCCCGCTAGGGGCGTGCAAGCCCGCCGTCAGTATCCGCTCGAGCATGTCTTTGGGCGGCAGCTCTTTTTTAAACTTTCGAATCGATTTTCGCGATTGAATCAAGCTGTAGAATTCTTCTTTGGTCATCGGTGAAATTCTTCTTTCATCAGCAGTAGACCGCAGTATAATGTCTCTTCAGTGCAATTACCAAAGAAACTGGATCTGTGGATTCTCTTTAGCCTGTTCATTTTGCTCGTGGTCATCACGGCCGCGAGTGTTCATCCCGCAGCTCGCCAATGGCTGCGCGACCACCTCATTCAAGACACCCGAACCGTCGTGGGCAAGGTCGACGGCGATCTCACGGGACAAGGCGATTTTGTGTCGGTCGTCAAAGTCAAGACCAAGAATGATTTGATTGTCGAGGTCTACACGAGGGAGCCCAAGAAAAACGAGACGAGTCTGCGCGCACGATTGGTTTTGCCCGAGCGGCGCGATGGCTACTTTCAGCTTCAAGGACATCCGACAAATTTAGCTTTAGTTGACGTCAATAAAGACGGCGTTCTTGAAATCGCTGTGCCGACTTTTGATGACAATCTGATCCCGCGTTTGCATATCTACCGGTATGATCCTGCCGCCCAGGTCTTTATTTTGACTGGGCCGGATTTTTTGCCGCTCGAGCCAGCCTCAACGCCCGCGGGGGACTGACGGCGCAGGCTTGGATTTTTGCAGGTTTTGACCGTCACGGACTTTGCTTAAGTCGCGCCAACTTTTACCTTCACGATTCTTTTTAGTCCTCTGAAACCGATTGACCGCGGCTTGATGATCTTTGTAGTCCTTCGTGAAAACATGCGTTCCATCATTTTGACTCACAAAGAATAAATACTCAGAGGCCTGCGGCTGCAAGGCTGCGCGCAAAGCTTCGGCACCAGGATTGGCTATCGGGCCCGGAGGTAGCCCCTTTCGGAAATAGGTGCTGTAGGGATCTTCCATTTTTAGATCCGCGCGCGTAATACTGATTTCTATCATCGTTCCCGCTTTACGGGCCTTGGCATAAAGCACCGTCGGATCCGTTTGCAACATCATGTTTTTGCGCAACCGATTATGAAACACGCTTGATATCAGAGGGCGCTCTTCAGGCGCTCCCGTTTCTTTTTCGATGATACTGGCGAGAGTGACGACCTGATGGCGCGTCCAACCCATCGCTTGTGCTGCAGAATCCAGTGGCCGGTAGACATCGTGAAACCGCTGCACCATCGCCTGCACCAGTTCACGGAGGCCTGTAAACTTGGTCACCTGATAGGTTTCGGGATACAAGTACCCCTCAAGTGACTCGAGCTTTTGTCCCGTCACCGACTGGACAAACCCAGGATCACGTACGAGCTTTAAGAACTCGAGTTTCGTTCCAAGTCCTGCGCGCTCGACCAGATCCGCAACCTCATAAATGTTTAAACCCTCGGAGACGGTAAAATTGCGGCCCACTGATTTACCTGAAAGCAGGACCTGCAACACTTCATTTGGTGTCATGTTCAGGCGAAAGAGATATTCGCCCGCTTTCATCTTACTGGCTTCGCCGCGGATACGTGCAAAAAGCGAAAAAAGCGCAGCGTTCTTGATAACCTCACGTTCTTCAAGATCCTTGGCTACCGCCGAGAAGGTGCGACCCGGAGCGACTTCAAACACCAAGTCGACCTGACGATTTGACGCAGGATTTTGGATGAAGCCCGTCCACAACCAGGCGGCTAAACCCACCACCAGCGCAAAAAAGGCGACGATGCTGTAAAGCACGACTCTCTTCATAAGTAGCTCCCGTCGTTTGGGTTCAAATGTTCATTCCTGGTAAAGCTTTGCTGGCATCGTAGGGTGTCGAATCTTCGAGGCTCGCAATTGGAACCGCACAATACTGAATCGCAAAATGGGCCGAGGGTCGGTCGTTACCCGATTTTCCCATGCCGCCAAAAGGCAAACGTGAGCTTGCTCCATTTGTTGTTCGGTTCCAATTGAGCAATCCCACCTTACATTCGAGCAAAGCTTTTTCATAGAGCGCCTTGTTTTGCGTAAACAAAGCCGCAACCAAGCCAAAGCCTGTTGAGTTCACTTGCGAGAGCATTTCATCCGGATCGGACACACGGTAGACCGCAACGTTTGGCCCAAAAATCTCGGACTTCTGATAAACCGAATTGGAATCAAACTTTTGCACCAAGTTAATGCTTGGAGTCACATAATGACCTTTGTACTTAAGACCCTCGAGAACCTTTCCACGCATCATGTTTTCGCAGTTTTCGCGCTTAGCGATCTCTTGAAAACGAAGATATTTTTCGACAGCCGGCTCGTTGATCAGTGGCCCCATAAATGGATTTTCAGACCAATGTCCGATCGAAAGTTTTTTGGCGGCTTGATAAAACTTATCCGCAAACTCATCGGCGATTTTCTCGTGGATAAAGACGCGTGACGTACAAGCACAGCGCTGACCTGTTGTCATAAACGCGCCCACCAATGTCTCATACACGGCTTTCTGCAGGTTGGAGTCGTCCCAAACCATGGTGGCATTTTTTCCGCCCATTTCGAGAGCTAAGATTTTCCAGTAATGAGTCATTGTCTCTTGCTTAATACGGAGACCAACTTCGTAAGATCCCGTAAATAGAATACCATCCACAAGTTCGTGCGCGACGAGCCTGCGACCCGACTCACCATCCCCTTGAACCATGTTGAACACGCCAACAGGAAAACCGGCCTTTTCAAAACAGAGGGCGTAGAGTTCACCAACCAGAGGAGTTTGCTCCGAAGGCTTAAACACAACCGTGTTCCCCGCCAGTAACGAAGGAATGATATGTCCATTGGGCAAATGCGCCGGAAAGTTAAAAGGACCAACAACGGCCATCACACCGCGTGGTTTAAATCGGATGACACCATCAACACCAGGAAGCGCATTGGGCAAACGCTCTTCGGCAATGAATTGAGAAGAAAAATTGACCGTGATGTCAATTTTATTAGCCAGGTTTCCCGCTTCTTGCAGAGACTCCCAAAGTGGCTTTCCCGTGTCCCGTGCGATGGCTTTTGCCATTTCGTCTTTGTGCGCTTCAAACTGCTCGCGCAGCTTCATCAAGTAAGACTTGCGCTCATCCATCGCCAAACGGGCCCATGGCAAAAACGCTTTTTGAGCAGACTCGCAGGCCATCTCAATATGCGCGCGTGAAAAGGGCGCTGTCATCACTTGATCACTGAGGTCGGCGGGACTGATATCCTTGATTTGTCCGTCGGCTCTGGTGACCACGACAAACTTTCCATTGATAAAATCACCTCGGCTCATGCTTGCTCCTTACCGTTTTTTTTATAAAAGAAGGGCGCCAAGAAAACTTCTTGCTCGAGCTCGATGCCCAGCAGTTGGCGGCTCTTGGAGGTCATGGCGATTTCGTCACCGCGGCGATCATAACTTGCAACCACGCAGCGAAACTCGCCCTCAATAACGGCGGCAACCAGTCCTTGTTCTTTGTAGGCAGCATCGCCAAATTCAGACACGCGCACAAGGCGACCTTGTTTCACAGGTCCGATTTCTTGCGTTCTGCAGCCAAAGTGAGGACCGCCGTCGAAAGGATCGACCTCTTCGAGATACTCAAAGCCAATGCTCTCGAGCAAGTGCTGGGCTGGTTTGGTTTGCTCGCCCACGCGTCCAAGCACGGTGCGCGCTTTTGCGTCGAGCAAGCAAAGGTAAATATCTTCTTCAGGAAAGAGCGAACGGATAAACTCTTTATGCGATTGACTCAGCAGGTCCGCCTCTTGATACGGAAGACCCGTAAAACGGCGGCCAAGGGCTTCCCAAAATTCACTGCGTCCTTCCTCGGTCAAGGGCGGCGTCAACTCGCACAAAATTCGATCTTCGAACCGTTCGGGATGCATGGCTACATACAAGAATCGGCTGAGTGAAATTTGCTTCCCCAGCTTTTCGGGTCGACGGCGATAAATTTTATCGACAAGGAGACCACCGATCTCGGTCGGACCATCAACATCAAGTTGAAAGCGCAGCACTTGGTGGATAAATCCAATTCCCAAGTCGTCACTAAAGTGACTGCGCTTGATAATTTTAAAAAAACTGTGCGGCACGTCTTCGTTACCGTGCTTGGCCATAATCAAAGAGCTACCGACAACTAACCTTTCTTCAACATCTTCAAGAACAAAAAGGTACTCGGACTCGAGCTTCGGTAGTTGGCCAGCAAAAGACTGAATACTTCGGTCAATCTTATCTGACAAAACCTTCTTATCCGCTGGCAAGTTGAGCAATCCAAACTGACGTGCCAAATCGTGAAGCTGAGCCAAATCGTCGTGACGAACATTGCGCACTACAAAACTCATACAGAAAACCTCTTGATCATGCGGGTGTAAAAGTCGATCGCAGTTCGCAAGTCATTGACCGCGACATTTTCATTGGGCGTATGAATGTTTCCTTCACGCTCGCCTGGTCCAAATGAGATGCACTGGATGCCCACCCGCGAAAACAGGCTGGCTTCATTCGTCGAAGACTGTGTTTGCAGTATTTCAGACAGCTTCATGGCGCGCATCTCTTCTTGGGCGACGCGAACAAAAGCCGAATTTTCGTCGGTCTGGTAAGGCCTTTTATAGTCATGAATTCGAAAAACAGCGCCGACGGACTCGCATATTTTCTTGAGCTTATCCATCCAAGCTTCATAAACTTCAGTCGAAATATTGGGCGGCATCCGGCAGTTGCCTGTCAAAACGACTTCAGATTCTGACGTCCGCACCAAACCAATGTTAAGCGTTGCATGTGAAGGCACGAAGCGCTGATCGCTGAACTGTTTAAAGATCTCGTCCAATTTTAAAATCGCACGGTAGATCACGCCCAATTTTTTGGCCATCGGGATCCGAAACCCCGAAACCGGATCAACCTCCAAAAAGGCCTGCGCCGCAACCGTATTGGGATTCACCCCGCCATCGATTTCCATCACGACGAGGTCTTCGGGTAACTGCAAAAGGTAGTCGAACATTTTATTAATGGCGCTCTCGCCCTCGTGCGGAACCGAAGAGTGCGCCGACCTTCCGTGAAACAGCCGGCTCTGCGTGGATGTTCCCTCTGACAGATTGTGATCAACCCGATATCTCTTTTCATCTTCTTCAAATGGTAGCGTGATTTCGACCGAGGCAAAACCTTTGCCCGCCGTCATCAACTGCAGATTTGAAGGCTCGCCAATTAAAGCGAGTCGACTTGATATTTTATTTTTACGAATCAACTTGAGGGCGCCGGTCATTCCCGACTCTTCACCGAATGTGCCCACCAAAACTGGCGGCATTTGCATAGACGTGCCTCGCACTTGCGCCATGGCGACAATTTTACATAAAAAATCCAGCTTCGTATCGGCAGAACCTAAACCGTAGATTCGATTTTCAATGATGTGTGCATCGAAGGGATTGAAATCAGTTTTTGTCCAGAGTCCAAACGGACCCGGGTCGGGGGTATCAAGATGTGTTTGCAACAAAAACTCGAGGTCCGCGCGCTTGTTCAAAGGACGAACCAAAATATTGGCCTGCTCGACGCCGCCCGTAACTTCTTCTTGAAATTCAACGTGCAAGCCTTGCGAACGACAGAGCTCGGCCGCGCACTCGGCCAGACGACGGTTGCCTTGGCCTGGAGTGCTGTCGATTGCGATCAGCTTTCGAGCAGCCTCAATCAGGTCCAATCACACTCCTTCAATAATCGCTTGTTCGATGATTTTACCGACGATTTTGATGTCTTCGTCGCGAATAATTGCGGGGACCAAAAATCGCAGCCGGACAGGATCCTTACCGCAGCTAAATGCGATCAAGCCCTTGGAAAAAAGACTTTTCAAAAGTTTTTCGACGGTCTCTTTTTTCCCGTCAAGCGGTGTGAACGCCAGCATTAAACCCATACCACCCGCATCTTGAATCTTACCTTTACAGGTTGTTTCGTTCAGATTGTTGAACATCTCGATGAATTGACGGTGAATACCCATGATGCGGCCCTGCGGCCCCAAAAATCCACCTTCAGTCAGCATCGTCAAGATCTCAAGACCCGCCGAAAGCGCGGGTGATGCTCCCGAGAACGTGCCCGCGATAAGGCCGGGTGCGGGGTTCATTTCTTCGGTGTAAAGTGTCACTCCGACCTGCGCGGTTTTTGCGATCGTGCAGAGATCGATGTAAGAACCGAGCTCCAAAGTTTCAAACGCGAACATTTCACCCGTGCGGCTAAATGTTTGAACCTCATCCGCCCAAACAGGAATGCCTTTTTCTTTACAGAACTCGACCAGCGGTAAGAAAAACTCGCGGGGTGCCGGCATGTAACCACCTTCACCAAGCATGGGCTCAAATACAAACGTGCTGATGTTGCCTTCGTTTTTAGCAACGTGCTCTTTCATCGTTGTCAGTGTTTTTTCGGTACTGCGCGGATCTTTTTTATCAAACCAAGGCAAGCGCAACATTTCGTTGTACTCCGGCAAGCCAACTTTGTACGCGGGATTGTCGGTCAGCTCGGCCATCATGGTGGAGCGGCCAGCAAAGGCATTTTTAAAGCAAAGGGCCATTCTTGCAGGAGATTTTTTTTGGCGCGTGATTTTCAGGGCACTTTCGTTGGCCATCGTTCCACAGGTGGCGAGCCAACCGTATTTAAGACGGCTTTTGCGACCAGCAATCTGAACGAGCTTTTCTAAAAACAAAGTATACTCTCTGTTGGGCTGCAAATTGCCCTGATTGACGATGTCTGACAGGGCGCCGCGCACGGTTGCGGCCATCACGCGTGGGTTGGCATGGCCCATGAGATGGATGCCGATCCCATTGATCAAATCCAATTTCACGCTCCCATCTTCGAGTTCAACGTAGACGCCGGAGCCAGAACCGGTCCCGACATAAGGGTAGTACAGTGGGCGTCCGCGCACTTGACCCGTTTTTTCAATCATGCTTTGCCCGCTCGTCCGAAATTCAGGGTTTGCCTCTTTCACGCCGGTAATCTGATTGTTCAGTTTAGTGACCTCGCTCACAAGATCTTGAACAAGTTTTTGGACCTGGGCGTTTTGAGAAATTTGATGGCCAATCAGTTGCGACATGAGTGCCTCTTTCCACGAATATGAAAAAGTGAAGATCAGTCTATCGCCATGCGAAAGTAATGACAAGCTTAGCGCCTTCGCCTTAGACTCACGAAGGCATGATCCAAAACGAGCTCCGCGCCCTCTTATTTCAGCCCCTATATCACTGTTTTTTTGCCTCTTTTTTTTGGGCTGCACTTCTTGTTTTTGCAGTTCCCGCGAGGGCTGAAGAACCACAAGCAAGTCAGCAGGTATCGCAGCCGCCTTTTCAAGCGGGGATCGAGTCCTACCAAAAACAAGACTATGGTGCGGCACAAACGCAATTTCAAACCGCTCTGCAAGCGCACCCCGCCGACGTCTCGATTTTAACAAATTTGGCCCTCACCCACTATCGTCTGGGACAGCGTGGATGGGCTCTTGGTTATGCTCGCAAAGCCCTGCACGTGGAGCCGGGTTTTCGCGATGCCGAGCAGCTGATCGAGGCGATCGCTCTAGAGGGAAAGGTTCGCGATCTCCCTCGCCGCATCGAACTTTGGGAGCTTCTGCATCAACACATTTTATCAGCTGCTAGCACCCCTCTTTTTGCGACGCTGCTCTTACTGCTGCTGGTCGCCTCCGCGTGGGCATGGCTGAGCTACTTGGGTGTTCGCAGGCGCGCGCTTGCCACTGAAGCGGGCCTTCCGGGGTTTCCATTTTTGCCGGCGCTGTTTATGGTTTTGTTGACCGTGAGTTTGCTTCTCATGTTAGCCAAAATTAAAGATGCGGCCGATGCCCGCGGCACCATCGTGACAGAGAAAGTGGCGGCGCTGACCGCTCCGTCGGACCAAAGTCCTTCGCTGTTCGAGCTTGTTGAAGGCCTGGAGGTCGTGATCCGAAAATCCGAAGGCGACTGGCTCCAAGTCACATTTCCTGGCGCGATGACAGGTTGGATTCCAAAGAATTCTCTGCTCCGGACGCACGGCACTTCTGATTGACGCGCCGATTCTTGCGCCCTTTCTCGTGCCCAAATTTGTGAATCTGCCCACCACTGCGATTTACCGGCAAATGGTCCACTTTCGAAATTGATCCTATTTGACTGAGGTCCAGCCCCGGCCTAAGCTTTGCGGGTGTCAAAACTGCTACGCACCTCCTCATTAAAATCCTCGCTCATCTTCGGTCTTTTCTTGCACTTTGCGGCATGGGGCTTGGTGTCTTGCTCCACGGACGATGTCAAATCTGACAGCGCCGAACAAGCCTTCAAGTTGGCGCAAGAGTACGACAAAGAAGAACGCTATGAGGAATCGCTTCGACGCTACAACGAAGTAAAGAATAAGTTTCCGTATTCAAAATTTGCGACGATGGCAAAGTTGGCAATTGCCGATGTTTATTTCAAGCAAGAGGCTTATGCCGAAGCTGGGGTTGCTTATCAAAATTTTAAAGAGATGCACCCCAAGCACGCGCAAGTCGATTATGTGACGTACCGCTTGGCGATGGCCTATTACGAGCAGCTTCCAGGGACAATCGACCGCGATTTGACGCTGGCTTCGAGTGCGATCATGGCTTTTGATGAAGTGATCAATCAGTACCCCAACTCCAGTTATCTGCAAGAAGCCAAAGACAAAAAAACCGAGGCCCTCAAAAAATTGGCTGCGAAAGAAGAATACATTGCTGATTTTTATTTTAAAAAAGAACTCTATGAAAGTGCTTTAGCAAGGTATGAAGGCCTTTACCGCACCTATCCGAACTTGGGTTTTGATGCAAAAGCCCTCAGCCGAGCCGCGATTAGTGCTCAGCGCTCGGGTGACCTTGAGCGCGCCAAAAAACTCTTAGCCGTTTTAAAACAAAAATTTCCAGGTTCGTCTGAGTTGAGCGACGCTTCGGATGAAGTGACTAAAAAGTAAAAAAGGGGCACTTTCGGTGGCAGACGTTCTCTTTGATGAAATGTTCGATGAAGCCAAACAACACTTCATCACGGGCAATTACAAAATTGCGGAACCACTTTTAAATCAAATGATCATGCAGAACACCCGCAATCCCGAAGTGTTCCAAATGCTGGCGACAATTTCTTACGACAAAGGCCAGTTTAACAAGGCGATCAAAACTTTTAAACGCGCCCTTGAAATTGACCCGACCTACACGGATGCGAGCGTCGGGCTTTCAATTATCCTGAATGACCTGGGCCGCTACGAAGAGGGCCGCAAGATTTTTGATGACGCCCAAGGCCTTCTTGATAAGCGAAAAGGTCAAAGCGACCCCTTCTTGGACGAAAAGTTCGCCTCTAAACACGAAGAGCTCGCGGATCTGTATTTTCAGTACAAGCGTTACAGCGAAGCACTTGAACAGCTTTTTAAAGCGCAAAAACTCTCGAGCCGCAAAGCCGAGATCACCATGCGAATTACCGAGTGTTTTGTGAAAACGGGCGACTTCGATAAGGCCGTCAAAGATTTGCGCGCGTTGATTCGCGAATACCCTCAGTTTTTGCCTGCTCGCATGAAGTTGGGCATATTGTTTTACAACATGAATAATTTGGCCGAAGCCGCTGAGCAGTGGGAGTCAATTTTAGCCCGCGAACCAGGGCATGCAGAAGCTAAGCGCCACTTGCGCATGGCTCAGGCTGCTGGCATCACGACGCTTTCGTTTTAGGCCTGTTGGTGTCTTTGATTCTTAAGGAGTCTGTATGTCAAAGTTAAAAGATGATCTGCTTCCCTTTCTGACCAAAGAAGAGATCAAAAAATTAGTGAAGAGCCTGGCCCGCCAAATCGAAGCTGATTTCGAGGGTAAAGACATCGTCTTCATCTGCCCCTTACGTGGATCGATTCACCTGACGGCAGATTTGATGCGCGAAATTCAATTGCCTCAGCAAGTTGATTTCGTTCACTTGCAAGCCGTTGCCAAAGGCGGCGCGATTAAAATTATCAAGGACATCAGCGTTAATATCGCAGGCAAACACGTGATCGTGGTCGAAGAGATCATCGATACGGGCCGAACATTAAGCTTCTTGATCAACCGCCTCTTGGCTTCAAGTCCAGCTTCGTTGCGAATTGTGACGATGCTTGATAAGCCTGCTCGCCGCGAACTTCCGATCCGCGCGGACTACATTGGCCGCACGATTGATGACCGCTACGTGGTTGGTTACGGCATGGACTCCGAAGAACTCGGCCGTAATTACCCAGATATTTATTCACTTAAAAACTAAGGAGAACGCATGCTACCTCGTCCCGTCGTTCTCCTTTTTGTTGCCGCCAGCGTTGTCTTCTTCGTCGTGACCGTCGTCTTACGCTAACGGTGCAGGGTTCCAAATGCATAAGCGTTGCGCCAATTGTGGTGCAACGCTTCTGCATTGGGAAGCAGGCACTTTTGGCTAAACCCTCGACGATTTGCTCCTTCTTGGTCGAGGTCTGACTGACTCTTTGTCAGCGCGGCTGTCTCATTT
>JBKCUU010000064.1:0-20112 GCA_046318155.1 Bdellovibrio sp.
GCGATAACCAGTGCAGGATCGAGCTTGCGACTTTCGGGCCGATATCAGGAATAGTGACGAGATCTGCGTCAGTGGCGGCAAGAAACTTCTCGAGGCTACCGAAATGATCAGCTAAGGATTTTGCCGTTTGTTCGCCGACAAAACGAATTCCCAACGCAAAAATGAGCCGGCCCAAAGTCGTTTCTTTACTCTTCTGAATGCTGGTTATGATGTTCTCGGCCGACTTTTCGCCTTGGCGCTCAAGACTTAAGACGTCTCCCTTCTCGAGTCGGTAAAAATCGCCAAACGATTTGACTAAGCCCGCATCAACGAGCGCCTCAATAATTTTATCTCCGACTTTGTCGATGTTCATTGCGCGTCGAGCAGCAAAGTGTTTGAGCGACTCTTTGACGATCGCGGGACAAAGCGGATTGACACAGCGAAGAATAACCTCGCCCTCTGGTTTTTCGGCTTTTTCTGAGCAAGCGGGGCAGTGATCGGGAACAAAAAAAGCTTTTGATTTTGCTGGACGCTTCTCGAGAACGACACGCACAATCTCGGGAATAACGTCTCCGGCGCGTTGGATCACAACGGTGTCGCCGATGCGAATGTCTTTGCGGTTAACTTCCTCTTGGTTGTGCAAAGTTGCGTTCGTGATTGTGACTCCGCCCACTTTGACAGGCGCCATGATCGCAACCGGCGTTAGCGCCCCCGTGCGCCCCACCTGGATCTGAATATCTTCGATGCGAGTTTCTGCCTGCTCGGGTTTGTATTTTGCGGCGGCGGCCCACCGAGGACTACGAGCGACAAGGCCCAAGTCTTCTTGCAGACGAAACGAATTGACCTTAATGACAATGCCATCAATATCAAACGCCAGTTCATGCCGAATCGATTCTATCCAATGGTAATACTGGATAACGGCATCGACGCCGACGCAAACTTGTCGCAATTTTTTTTTCTTAAGCTCTTGCGCGACGGGAAGGCCCCACGCGGCCAACTGATCTTCGGCCTCTTGTTGGGACGTGAATTCAACGCCTTCAACTTCGCCGAGCGCATAGGCAAAAAATCGCAGAGGCCGCGAAGCCGCAATTTTTGAATCCAGTTGCCTGACCGTCCCCGCTGCCGCGTTTCTTGGATTAGCAAAAGTCTGAAGCCCGGCTTCTTGCTGAGCCTCATTGAGTTGCAGAAAATCTTTTTTCATCATCAAAACCTCACCGCGCACCTCGAGCAGGGGCGGCGGCTTTGGTGTGTACAAAACCAAGGGGATTGTGGGGATCGTGATGATATTGTTGACGACATCTTCGCCCGTGGTTCCGTCTCCGCGCGTGATGGCGTGGGTCAATTGACCGCGTTCGTACACGAGCTCAAGCGCCAAGCCATCAAATTTGGGCTCGCAAAAATACTCGATCGGCTCCTCAGAGCGTAAAAACTTCTGAACGCGCCCATTAAAATCGCTGATTTCTTCGGGCGAGTAAGTGTTTCCTAAAGACAGCATGGGTTTGCGGTGATCCATTTTTTGAAAAGAATCAAGAACCGCACCGCCCACACGGCGGCTGGGGGAGTCGGTTCGGTTTAAGGACGGATCTTTTTCTTCAAGACGTAAGAGCTCCTGAAAGAGCTGGTCGAACTCGTAATCCGAAATTTCGGGTTGGTCGAGCGAGTGGTAGAGATGGTTGTGGTGCGAAACGAGCTTTTTCAGCTCCTCGTGGCGTTTTTTTGACATAGCCTTGAGAAATTCCCAGACGGAGGCCATAAACTCAAGGAATTGCTGCGCGCCAAACGCTTGAAAGCTTGAAAGAAATTGAAAGACTCCCAAGATTTGATTAGATGAGTGCCTTGTCAAAGTGAGGACCTATGATCGATCGAAAAGCGTTAGAGCACATTGCCCATTTGGCCAAACTGCACGTGACCGAAACTGAGGCCCAAGAGTTTGCGGCGCAGCTTTCTAAGGCGATGGGTTACTTTGATCAGATTTCGAAAGTCGAGACCAAAGGCATTGAGCCCTTGGTCACTCCCAGTGAGGTTGAAGCTTACTGGCGGCCAGATGAAGTCAAAAAAGAACTGACGGCAGAAGACATCGTGGCCAATGCGCCGGCAAGAACTGGCAACTTGTTTACGGTACCCCCCGTCGTTTAGTTTTTGACCACAAGACTTATTGGCCCCAAAGGATTAAAAAGTGGATTTATTAAAATCTTCATTTAAAGAAATCGCAGGCGCCGTTCAGACTAAAAAGGTCAGTGCCCTCGAAGTGACTAAATTTTTCTTTGATCGCGCTCAAAAGCTGGATGCAAAACTCAATTCCTACATCACAATCAACGAAGGCGCGTTAGGCGAAGCCGGCGCGCTTGATGCTCGTATTGCAAAAGGCGAACAAGTCGGTCCCTTGGCGGGAGTTCCTTTTGGAATCAAAGACATGTTTTGTACAAAGGGCCTGAAGACAACCGCGGGCTCAAAAATTTTAGCGAATTTTATCCCTCCCTATGATTCAACGGTTGTTGAGCGCCTCAAAAAATCCGGCATCACGATTATTGGAAAGCTCAATCAAGACGAATTTGCAATGGGCTCATCAAATGAAACCTCGGCCTTTGGCGCCGTTAAAAACCCTTGGGCCACAGCCTATGTTCCTGGTGGTTCAAGTGGTGGATCGGCCGCGGCACAAGCCTCACGCTTATGTGCGGGTACAGTGGGAACTGATACGGGCGGCTCGATCCGTCAGCCCGCCAGCTTTTGCGGGATCGTCGGCGTTAAGCCGACCTACGGCCGCGTCTCGCGCTACGGAATTGTTTCTTATGCCTCTTCGCTCGATCAGGCGGGACCGATGGTTTCTTCGGTCGAGGACGCGGCACTTTCTCTTGAGGTCATGTGTGGCCACGATGAGCGTGACGCAACAACATCACAGCGACCTGTTCCTCAATTTTCAAAAAACCTCAAAGAAGACCTCAGGGGTTTTAAAATTGGTTTAATGAAAGAGTACATGAGCAGCGAGGGCATGCACCCCGATGTTCAGAAAACAGTTCAGAACGCCATCGAGATTGTGAAATCTCGCGGCGCCGAGATTGTTGAAGTCTCTGTTCCCCTCACCTCTTACGCCGTCCCGATGTATTATCTCATTGCAGCCAGCGAGTGCTCGAGCAATCTGGCTCGCTACGACGGCGTGAAGTATGGATTTCGCGCGCAGTTTGACTCACTAGGGTCTGTGGACCTTGAAGATTTTTACAAGAAAACGCGCGGCGAGGGGTTTGGCAAAGAGGTCAAGCGCCGGATCATGTTAGGGACTTACTGTTTATCATCAGGCTACTATGATGCGTACTACAACAAAGCCTGCCAAGTTCGCCGCTTAATGAAAAACCAATACGACGATGCTTTCAAAAAGTGCGACTTGATTCTCTCGCCTGTGACAACTTCGCCGGCATTTCGATTGGGCGATCGAATCTCTGATCCTTTGGCGATGTACTTGAATGATATTTTTACGGTCTCGACAAATTTAGCCGGACTCCCTGGCATGAGTGTTCCGTTTGGACAATCGGCCGAAGGTCTTCCTATCGGGATTCAGCTGACCGCTCATCATTTTGAAGAGCAAAAGCTGCTCAACGCTGGTTACGCCCTTGAGAAGTCTTCATCTGTGAAAGAAAAGGTGCCCCATGTCTTCTAGAGGATATGAAGCCGTTATTGGTCTTGAAATTCATGCGCAACTAAAAACCAACAGCAAAATGTTTTGCTCGGACAGCACCAAGTTTGATGCCGGTGACAACGAAAACACCTCACCCGTCAGTGTGGGTATGCCCGGAACACTGCCCGTGGTGAACAAAAAGGCGATCGAGTTTTCGGTGAAGACCGGACTCGCTCTGGGCTGTGAAATCCGCCGCAAATCTGTTTTTTCGCGCAAGAATTATTTTTATCCTGACCTCCCGAAGGGGTATCAGATTTCTCAGTACGATGAGCCCTTGTGTGAGCACGGAGCCATTAGCTTCAAATTAGATGGAGTTGAAAAAACAGTTTCCATTACTCGCGCTCACATGGAAGAAGACGCCGGAAAATCAAATCACTTCGGTGAATACACGCTGATCAACTACAATCGTAGCGGCATTCCTTTGCTCGAGATCGTGTCGGGTCCCGACATGCGGTCGGCGGCCGAGGCCGCTCAGTATGCACGCACGGTTCGTCAAGTTTTGCGCTACTTGGATGTTTGTGATGGCAATCTTGAAGAGGGCTCGCTTCGGTGCGATTGCAATGTTTCTGTTCGTAAAGTGGGAGCCCCCCAATTTGGAACAAAAGTAGAAATCAAAAACATCAACTCGTTTCGCTTTGTCGAAAAGGCAATCGAGTTTGAAATTGACCGTCAAATTGATGCCGCCCAGCGCGGCGAAGTAATTCCTCAAGAAACTCGCCTTTGGGACCCAGATAAAAATCGTACTTTCTCAATGCGCACCAAAGAAAACGCTCAAGACTATCGTTATTTTCCAGATCCAGACTTACTCCCCGTCATTTTAACGGATGCGCAGATCGACAACTTTCGTAAAGAACTTCCCGAGCTGCCGTTGGCCCGGCAGTCGCGGTTTGTCACTGAACACGCGCTTCCGCTTTATGATGCCGAAGTTTTGACGACCGAGAAGGAATTGGCCGATTATTTTGAAGAGACCGCGAGGATCAGCGGAAACTCAAAAGCAGCTTCAAACTGGATCATGACCGAGCTTTTGCGAGAGCTAAAACAAAAAGAAAAAACGATCCTTGAATCACCCATCAAGCCCGCTCAGTTAGGCAAAATGGTCGCGATGATCGAAAAGGGCACGATCTCTGGAAAAATGGGCAAAACTGTCTTTTCAGAAATGTGGTCCACGGGGCAAGATCCCGAAGAGATCGTGAAGAGCAAGGGTCTTGTGCAAATCACAGACTCTTCTGCCATCGAGAAAATCATCGACGAGGTGATTGCAGCCAATGCCCAGCAGCTGGCGGATTACCGCGGTGGACGAACGAAGCTCTTTGGTTTTTTCGTGGGTTCTGTCCTTAAGGCATCAAAAGGCCAAGCAAATCCCGAGATGGTGAACGAAATCCTTTTGCGCAAACTTCAGGGGTAAATCATGAGGGTCGCGGCGCTTGATTTGGGGACTAACACTTTTTTGTGTTTGATCGCCGAGGTCGAAGGCGGGCGGGTGACCCGTGTGATCGATGACCAGGCTCGCTTCGTTCGCCTGGGCCAGGATGTGAACCAAACCAAAAAGTTTCATCCTGATGCCATCCTGCGAGCACGCAAAACTTTGACCGAATTTGCCGAGATGATCAAGAGGCATCAACCCGATCAAGTTTTGGCCATGGCGACAAGTGCCGCACGTGACGTGAGCAATGCTGATGAATTATTTAAGATCGGTAAAGAACTTGAGATACCCATTCAAATTATTCCGGGCGACCGTGAAGCTGAAATCACCTACTTGGGAGCCGTTGCAAGTTTTGGTGATCAAAAAAAGAGACTTGTCATTGATGTTGGGGGCGGCTCCACCGAATTGATTGTTGGTCAAGGTTTGAAGATGATCGGGGGCGAGAGCCTCAATCTTGGTTGCGTGCGTTTGACCGAAAAATTTCATATGCAAACGCCCCTTGAAAACGAAAAGCTTAAAGAGGTGACGGTCTGGATCCACCAAGAAATGCAACCGACACTCGGCCAGCTGCTGTCGTTTTCTGGCGGTATTGATGAAATTGTGGCGGTCGCGGGTACGCCCACAGAGCTGGCTCGAATCGCCGTCGGCGCGTTTGTCCCAGAAAAAATCGATGGTTTTAAACTCAGTGATGAAGCCCTTCAGGACTGGGTCCAGACTTTTGCAGGGTCTTCGAAAGACGAAATTCAGCAAAAACAAGGTGTTCAGCCGGGACGAGCGGATGTTATTTTGGTTGGAACCATGATTTTGCTGGAGTGCTTGCGTCTTGCGGCAGCCAGCGAGATAATCGTCTCGACCAAAGGCGTTCGATTTGGAATCGCTTTAGAAATGGTGAAATCATGAAATTGCATCTAGCCCTCCTTCTTGTTGTTTTTGTTTTTAATCCGATGTTGCCGGCGGCTAAGGCTGACGAGCGCAAAATCGTCATGTTTAAAACTCAAAAAATTGAGGTGGCGAACGTGCCGCTCTTGGTTGAGGTGGCCGACACGCCTCAGCGCTTAGCGCGAGGCCTGATGTTTCGCACATCCCTCGGCGAGGGTAAGGGAATGCTCTTTATTTTTGAGAATGAAGAGATCCGCGGATTCTGGATGAAGAATACGTTTGTTCCACTTTCGATTGGATTCTTTGATCGCAACAAAAAGCTGCTCGAAATCCAAGACATGGAGCCCGTCAAGAGTGAGATGGAGTTGAACCCGCCAAGCTATACCAGCAATGCGCCAGCCATGTATGCACTCGAGGTTCCACGCGGATGGTTTCAGAAACATAAAATCAAAATTGGTGATCCGCTTACTGGACTATGATCTTCGCATTGTTCGCCGGCTCCTCTGAAGTTGGACGGAAGTCGAGGTCGATTAAGGTTTGCATCATTTTCAAATTGTGCTGTAATGAGACGGAGAGACAAGACGTCTTTAGTAACTATCAAGGAAGAGTGTATGAAAAAATTTGCGGCAATTCTTGCATGCGTTTATCTGGCAGCCCATCTTTCTGCATGTACTTCGAATGAATCGAGAGAAGACGAAACGATTGCTGCGGCTGAAGAGACAGAGTTCGTCGACGGAGAACTCGAAAAAGTCGAAGCGGGTGATGAAGCCAACGCAGGCTTCGTCGATGAACAACTTCCTGAGCAAGCTTTAGGCGAAGAACCCACAGTTGATTCTGGTACGGCCATTGCCGAAGAGGCCCCTCCTGCTGAGGCGGGTATGGACACGGGTGCCGCACCGGACGCTCTTGCCGACAGCACCGCGCCGACACAAGCTCCGGGCGAACTTTCATTTGATGCGGCAGCGACCGAAGTTCCGGCTGCCGAAAGTTTCCCCGAACCTGCTCCCGATACCTCAATGGCTTCGTCCGAAGCAACGGCCGCTGTTGATCCGGGAACAAGTGCGAGCGAAACCACGACAGCCACGGCTGAGCCTCGCCCCTCAGCCCCCGCAGCGGAACTACAAAAAATTCCGACCGCGCCTTACCGCACGGGTGGACAACTGCTGAATGCGGTTTATGTCGCACGTCCCGGCGATAACTACAAAAAAATCGCGACGATGCTTTTTGGTGATGAATCTAAACGAAAGGATCTAAAAAAAGGAAATCCTAGAATCAAAAGTCCAAAGCCAGGCTCAAAAATATTCTACAACTCGCCTCAGCGCCCGACCGACGAGGTGGCGATGAAAACATATTACGAAGACATGGGAATGCAACCTGAAGTTTACGTGGCTCAAGAGGGCGATAACATCCGTAAGATTTCAAAACAACTCTTGGGATACGACAACGCCTGGAAAGAAATCTGGACAACGAATCTGGGCGTAGAATCCAAGAGTGATTTGATCGCGGGAACAGAGCTCAAATATTGGAAGGGCGCTCCTGCTGCCGCGGCACCAGAGCCCGTGCTGGCTCAAAATACGGATGTTGCTCCTGTGCAGGAGCTGAATTCTCCGCCGCAAGAGTTGCCTCCGCCCCCCACGCCTGAGCAGTTGCCTCCCGCTCAAGATCTAGCGCAGAACCTTCCTCCACCCAATGATTTTCCGCCATCGCCTGACATGAACACGGCAGGGACAACGACGGCGATGAATGATTTGCCGCCGCCGCCTCCACCTGAGATGGCTCCTCCGCCGCCGCCTCCTATGGAGCAAGCACCGCCGCCTCCGGCGATGCAAAAGCCTGCGAAACCAATGTTGGCTGAAGAGGGTGGGATGTCGAATGACGACATGATGATGGGATTAGCCGGGGTCGGCATCGTAGCCGCTGGAATCTCTGCCATCATGGTGATCCGCAAGCGTCGTCAGCAAAAAGAATTGCATGCGGCTTTCGGCGACACCCAAATCGGCGCTTCGTAAGCCGGCTACAGCTTACTCTCTTTAAGCAAATCCGTTTAGCGGATTTGCGAACAAGGTGCCTGCTTCCCTTTGCAGAAGCACCGCATCTCTGAAGCAAGAAACCCGGAGGTTGTCCGGGTTTTGGTGGGGTCTCTTGGGAAGTGGGGATTTAGGCTACTTTCTTGAAGATTTCGTCGAGGACGGAGCGGGTGCCGGTGCGCTTTTCTTCGACGAAGTAAATCAAGTCGTCGACGATTTGAATGTCACGGTTGTTTTGAGGGTTGAAACGAAGCCCCGAACCAAACGAGTTGGACCAAATGACGCACGCTTGAATTTGGCGTTCGCGGCCGCTAACGGTAAAGGTCAATTGAACCTTCTCGCCGGCTTTCAATTCAGAGCCTCGGTGGCCGAGAAATGCTCCAGTAATGCTGACGTTCTTTAGCGATCCTACGCTCTCTTCGCGAGCATAGCTTTTGCGGAAATTAACAAGAACGTTTAAGCGTGTTCTGGGTGCTGGCACTTTATCTGTTTCCACGGCGAGGCCCCCTTCCTAGAAACCTCTTCGGCATGCCCTTCCAGGAACTAAAATCAATTTCAAATCTTACCAAATGTTCGACAAAAAATACGTAAATTCAAAAACTTATCTCATATTGAAACATATTCAGCTCAAATTAGGTGCTCGTGGCTTGAGCAGCTGCTTCAAGCTTGACAAAGGCCGAGGCCCAGCTCAAGATCGAGGCAATTCTTGAGTGATCGCTCAAGTTCACCGAACCAATAGGCTTCCAATTTATCCCACCAATCTTTTAATTAATCCAACCTGGAGAACATGCTTGGCAGATTCAAAAAATTCAGACGCTGATGTAGTCAAAAAACGCGGTCGCAAAGCAGCCACCGCCGAGACCGCCAGCGAAAAAGAAACCGCCCCGGCAAGAGCGGCGAAGGTCGAAAAACCCGAAAAGTACGAGAAATCCGAAGCCACAACACCCGTTCCCTCAAATCCTGTTCCCTCGGCCAAGTCTGTCGAAGCCGCGCCGGCAACAACGGCACCCCCTCCTTCTGCAACTTCAAGCGCGGGGACTTCAGCACCCCCTCAGCACCAGCCGTCCGAAGGCGGCGGCAACGCAGGTTCTGGTGGCGGTGGTGGCGGCGGGCGACCCCAGCAGCAATCGCACAATAACAACAAACAACGCTATTTCGACAAACGCAACGATCACCGAGGTGGCGGCGGACGCCATAACAATAATCAACGCCGAGATTTTCGCGATAACCGTAATGATCGCGGTGGCGGCGGCGGACAAGATCGCAACAACAGTGACCGCGGTGGTAGCAACAGGCCTTACCGTGACGATGATATGCAAGGCGAGGGCAACACGGGCGCAATTACTCAGAACGAGGACTTCGACCTGTCAGAAGTGAATTTGACCGATGAAGAGAAAACATGGCTCTCGTCAAAAGATCTCAAATCTAAAAATATCACGCAGCTCAATGAGCTCGCGAATAAACTTAAAATCGAAAATGCCTCGGGACTTCGCCGCCAAGACTTGGTGTTCGAAATCCTGAAACGCGCGTCTCGCTTGGGTGACATTCACGGTTCGGGCGTTCTTGAAATCTTGCCCGACGGCTATGGATTCTTGCGCTCACCTGATTACAACTACCTTCCAGGTCCAGATGATATTTACGTTTCTCCCTCACAAATCCGCCGCTTCGGTTTGCGCACGGGGGACACGATCACGGGTACAGTTCGTCCACCCAAAGAAGGCGAGCGCTACTTTGCCTTGCTTAAAGTTGACTCTCTCAATTTCGAGAGCGGCGAAGCCAGCAAAGACAAAATCTTGTTCGACAACTTAACGCCCCTTTATCCAAATGAGCGTTTGAAGCTTGAGCACAACCCTTCTGAGTACACGACTCGAGTTGTCGACTTAATGGCACCTCTTGGAAAGGGCCAGCGCGGATTAATCGTTGCTCCTCCTCGTACTGGCAAAACAGTCTTGATGCAAAATATCGCCAATGCGATTTCGCACAATCACCCTGAAGTAAAGCTCATCGTCTTGTTGATTGATGAGCGACCTGAGGAGGTCACTGACATGCTTCGCTCAGTTAAAGGCGAAGTCATCAGCTCAACTTTCGATGAACCACCCACTCGCCACGTTCAAGTTGCTGAGATGGTGATCGAGAAAGCAAAACGTTTGGTTGAGCACAAGCATGACGTCGTCATCTTGCTGGATTCGATCACGCGTCTTGCTCGCGCCTACAATACGGTTGTGCCTCCAAGCGGAAAAATCTTGTCAGGCGGTGTCGATTCAAACGCTCTTCACAAACCAAAACGTTTCTTCGGCGCCGCTCGAAATATTGAAGAGGGTGGATCACTGACGATTATCGCAACGGCGCTCGTCGATACCGGCTCGCGAATGGACGAGGTAATCTTCGAGGAATTTAAAGGAACGGGAAATGCCGAGATCCACTTGGATCGTAAGCTCATGGAAAAACGAATTTTCCCATGCATGGACATCAACAAATCTGGAACTCGTAAAGAGGACCTCCTTGTTGAAAAAGCCGACCTGAACCGTTTGTGGATTTTGCGTAAAGTCATGGCGCCGATGAACGTCGTTGATGCGATGGAATTCATCCTCAGCAAGGTCGAAGGAACCAAAACAAACGATCAGTTTCTCAAAGGGATGAACGGCTAAGGCTCTCGGACCCAGCTCGTCACGATCTAAGATATTGAAACTACAAGATTAATTTAAAATTTAAGGGGCCCGCAAAAAGCCCCATAGCCAAGTGAATAACTCTCGACAGGGCTTTGTCCCCTGTGTTATTTCCTCGGCCTTGTCTTTAAGCGGAGTAGATCATGAAAAAAGGTATTCACCCTGAACTTTACGATGTAGTTTTCAAGGACGTCTCTTGTGACTTCAGCTTCCTTGGTAAATCGACTCAAAAATCGAACGAATCAGTCACTTGGGAAAACGGTAAGTCATACCCTCTACTGAAGGTTGAAATATCGGCGGCTTCTCATCCTTTCTACACGGGTAAACAGCGTGTCATGGATACCGAAGGCCGAATCGACCGTTTCAAAAAGAAATACGGAAAAAAGTAGCTTTAAACTTAAGTCGACCATTGGTCGCACTCTACGAATGCGGCTTTCTCAAATTGGGGAAGCCGCATTTTTCATTTCACCCCCCCTTTGCTGGTCGGTCTTCAGCCTGATGAGGATATGCGATGTTTAAAAAACTTGAAGATGTCGAAAGCCGTTACGAAGAGGTGCAACTCCAGCTGCAGAAGCCCGATATTGCATCGGACCAAAAAAAATACCGAACGCTCATGAAGCAGCTTTCAGATCTTGAAAAGATCGTGGTGCCGTTTCGCGAGTACAAAAAAAAGAAAAAGGATCTCGACGACAACAAGCTTCTGGCCAATGACTCGGATCCCGAGATGCGCGAAATGGCCAAAGAAGAGCTGCGTACCCTCGAGAAAGAGCTCCCCGAGCTTGAGCACAGCCTGATGCTTTCACTTTTGCCTAAAGACCCCAATGACGACAAAAACATCATCCTCGAGATCCGCGCGGGCGCAGGCGGCGATGAGGCCAGCCTTTTTGCCTTTGAATTGTTTCGTGCCTATACCCAGTTTGCAAGCACTCAGGGTTGGAAGGTCACGCTGATGTCGACCTCCGATGGTAACGTAGGAGGCTTCAAAGAGGTCATCGCCAGTATTTCGGGCGAGAGTGTTTACAGCAAACTCAAATACGAATCGGGCGTTCACCGCGTGCAGCGCGTACCCGACACCGAGACTCAAGGACGCGTTCACACCAGCACCGTGACGGTTGCCGTGATCCCAGAACAAGAGGTGAACGAAATCAAACTCAACATGAACGAAATCCGAATCGACGTGACCCGCTCGCAAGGTGCTGGGGGTCAGTCCGTTAATACGACAGACTCTGCTGTTCGAGCGACTCACTTACCAACAGGAATCATCGTGTTTTGCCAACAGGGTAAATCACAAACCAGCAATAAAGAGATCGCTTTGCAGATCTTGTATTCGAAGTTGGTAAAGATCGAAGAAGACCGCCTCATTAAAGAAGCTTCGGATGCTCGCCTCGCGCAAATCGGAACGGGTGACCGTTCAGAACGAATCCGCACATACAACTTTCCGCAAAGCCGAATTACCGACCACCGGATCGGGTTTACAACCCACGCCATCCATGATCTCATGAGTGGAAACCTCGGCATTGTCCTTGATCCCCTGATCACGTACTTCCAAGCCGAAGCGCTAAAAAACCAAGGACGAGCGGGCGAACCGACATCATGAAGCTGCAAGAGATCCTCGACAAAACCATTCACTTCTTTAAAGAGAAAAAATATGATTCTCCGAGATTGGATGCCGAGCTTCTCTTGTCGAGTGCCTTGGGATTTCGCCGCATCGATCTTTATCTTAAGTTTGATCAACCCGTAAACGATGAGGATCTACAACGCTGCCGCGAAGCCGTGAGGCGTCGTTCGCGAGGCGAACCCGTTGCTTATATTATGGGTCAGCGGGATTTTTATGGCCTCACGTTTACAGTTGATCGCCGAGTGCTCATTCCTCGTCCCGAAACAGAGCTGCTAGCAGAAGAAGCGATTCTGTATGGGCAAAAACTGAAGCTTGCGGACGGCGCCATGCCGCCTCTCGAGATTTTGGATCTGGGGAGCGGCTCTGGTTGTTTGGGCCTTACCCTCGCGCATAAAATTCCTGAAGCGCGAGTGACGTTGGTTGATGTTTCTACTGATGCTTTACAGGTCGCAAGGCTCAATGCAGAAAAACTGGGGCTTTATGAGCGCGTGCAGTTCATCGAAGGTGATGCCGCCCAGCTGCTTGTCGATCAACAATTTGATATCGTGGTGGCGAATCCGCCTTACATCGCACCGGATGATAAAAATTTGTCTGCCGATGTTGTTAAATATGAACCTCGCACGGCGCTGTTCGCCGATGACGAGGGCCTCGCCATGATCCGTTCATGGAGTCAGAATATTTTTAGATCCCTAAAGCCTGGCGCTTTTATCGGCTTTGAAACCGGAATGGATCAAGGAGCGAAAGCCCGCGCGCACTTTTCTCAGCTCGGTCTTGAGAGTGTTCGCACGATCAAGGATCTGGCCGGACTTGATCGCCATGTGGTCGGGCGCAAAGCACTTCAAGACAAAGGAAAGTCGAATGGATAAAATGATTGTTTCAAGCGGCCGCGTTTTAAATGGGTCGGTTGCCGTCAGCGGAGCTAAAAACTCGGCCCTGAAACTTTTGTTTGCCAGCCTTCTTGCCGATGGTGAGCACGTTTTTAGAAATGTTCCTCGCCTCAAAGATGTTGAAAGCACAGCGACATTGTTGCAATCACTAGGCTGTGAGACCGACTGGCAAGGCGATGTTTTTAAGGTTCGTGTTAGTAAACCTCAAAGCATCGAAGCTCACTATGATCTGGTTCGAAAAATGCGTGCGAGCATCTTGTGCCTTGGCCCATTGCTCGCCAAGTATGGCGAGGCGGTCGTTTCGTTACCGGGCGGCTGCGCGATCGGAACACGTCCGATCGATTTGCACCTAGAGGGCATGAAGGCACTTGGAGCCGAAATTATTTTGGAAGAAGGCTACGTGAAGGCCAAAGCCAAAAAACTCAAGGGCGCTCCATTCTTGTTCGAAACTGTGACCGTTGGTGGCACCGAGAATGTGATGATGGCGGCAACTTTGGCTGAAGGAACCACAATTTTAGAAAATGCGGCGAAAGAACCCGAGATCGTGGATCTGGCCGAGTACTTGATTCGTATGGGCGCAAAAATTAGAGGCCACGGCACCAGTGTGATCGAAATCCAGGGTGTCGAAAAATTAAGGCCTGCCGAAATCTCGGTGATGCCGGATCGCATTGAAGCTGGGACCCTCGTGATCGCAGGTGCCATTACCGGCGGTGAAGTCACGGTGACGAAGATGGTGCCCGAACATATCGAATCATTGTTAATGAAGCTTCGAGAGTGCGGATTTACGATTACGACAACCACAAACAGCGTCACTGTTCATGCTTTAAAACAGTGCCAAGCGGTCGACATCACGACAAACCCCTACCCGCAGTTTCCAACAGATCTCCAAGCTCAGTTCATGGCCTTGATGTGCGTGGCTCAAGGAACCAGCGTGATTTCAGAAACCGTTTTTGAAAATCGCTTTATGCATGTGCAAGAACTGACTCGCCTTGGTGCAGACATTACTCCGAAATCAAGAGTTTCAGTTGTTCGTGGAAAACCCGGTGGCCTTACAGGCGCACCTGTGATGGCAACGGATCTTAGAGCAAGTGCGAGCTTAGTTTTGGCTGGACTTGTGGCGCGCGGTGAAACCACTGTAAATCGCATTTACCATTTGGACCGAGGTTACGAAAATCTTGAGACCAAGTTGGCATCACTCGGAGCGAAAATTCGACGTTCAAACTGATCGAAAAGAATCAGGATACTGATCCATTTAATTACTTGAGCTCGGTCAGTAAATGCTCAGGTGAGATGTCCTTTTGCGTTTGTTATTGAATGGGGAAAAGAAAAAAGCCTCGGTGTCTTGAGGGGGGGGGTGACAACGAGGCTCTTGGAGTACCTAAATTTTTGGAAAAATAAAGTCTCAGCCCAGGAGGGGGTCTAGGGCTGAGACCCAAACGCGTGCTGGTTAAAGCTCGCTAATTTGCAAAACAACGAGTACCAAAGCAGGATTCTGATCAACCTTCTCTTCGGAGAGGGGATCCATCAAGAAGGTCTTGTAAACAGGGCCTACTTTGTACATCAGTTCAAAACCTTGGACTTGAACTTTTTGTCCGTTGAAAACCGTGAGGTCTTCAGAAGACCGAAGTTCATAGAAAACTTCGTCGGAAACAATCAGATACACTTGACCTTCAACAGTGACAGCGACCTCGCCGACGAGCGATTTCAATTGAGCAGCAGCAGCACCCGCTCCGTGGATTGGGAAAATTGATTGATCAGCTCTGGCTGAAGCAGAGAAACCAAGAACGATCAGAACATAAACCAAAATCAGAGCGTTTCGGATTTTTGAGTTTTCGATTGCGCGCTTCATTGTTGCCATGATTCCTTCTTTGCTCATCCGAACGTCACTTTAGCAAGTCCAGTGCCAACAAGTTCGACGGTTCAAATCTAAACTAGGGTCAAGAGGAGTTCGAACCCCACTTGGTGGGTCCGCGGCCGTGGTCCCAACCTGGACTTTGAGTTCCAATCTGGAACCAAGCTTTGAGTCTCCCGGCCTGAAGTCGTGCCCGGCCTTAAGGATCTCAAAATAACTCAGAAAGTTCGGTAACATAGAGGATCATGACGCGAACTCCAAAGACCGGCCCAAAACCTCAGTGGATGGTGATGCTTTCCAATGGACGCATCATGGGCCCGTATTCAACCGATGCCGTTTTAAAACTCATTGGTGAGGGTGCCTTGACGGGCACCGAAAAAATTAAGAAAGCGACCGGTGGATCTTGGATTCCGATTTCAAAAGAGCCTGATTTTTATGATCGCTTGCTTGAAGCTCTCCACGCCGAAACACCAAAAGTTGAAAATCCAACCTTGCCCGAGACGATGGCGCAAGAAACGGTCGTCGCCCCACTACCGATCGAGGCGATGATTCCTCCTACCGATCCGGATCTGCAGCCCGCGGCTCCCATGCAAGGAAACTTTGAAGAAACAGCAATTTTGCATCAACCGCAGACGCCCGCAATCCTTGAGCGCTCGCAGACCAGCCGCGATCTTGAAATGTCGCCATTGGCGGCTCGGAAGAGCGGCCATCAAGTCGTTGACTTGCAAAACTTAGGAACGATGGCGCAAGCTCACCAGTTGCGCAAACTGAAGGTGCCTTTGGTTTTTCTGTCTTTGGCTGTCGCGCTTGGACTGTCCGCGTACTTTTTTACTGGTGATGACCCAGAAGAAAAAATTCAACTGCTCGTGCCCAAGTACGGGCCGTCGGCGACTTTGACAAGTGAAGAGCTCAAAGCCGAAGTGCAAAAGACAGTGCGAGTTTTTCAGTACGATACCTTTGAAACTTATTACGAAACTCAGAGCCTGTTGGTTTCAATTTTAGAGCGCGCACCGAACAGTTTGGATGCGAGAGGGTTTTTGTGCCTCACCTACCGCGAGCTTTGGCCGCACACCAAGCAAGATTCGAGTGATATCGAGGCCGTGAACTCGATCGTGAAAACAACGAAGGCCCTTGATCCCCTCGGTGCTGCGGGCTCTTATTGTGAGATTTCAAAACTCTTGATGTTTGGCAAGGTCGCCGACGCCCGCGGCATTTTGGATTACCTTTTAAACCAAAGGCAATTTTCGACCGATCCAGTTTTAATTTCTCTAAAAGCCGAAGTTCTCTCGAGCGAACAAGATCCTAAATCGGCCGCGCTTTTTTCTGAGACTGTTCGTCAGCTCTGGCCGACTTGGGTGAAGGCGGCTGTTCAGCAGGCTGAGTACCTGATGCAATCGGGCCAAACGCAGCAAGCGGCGGCGGCTTACGAGCGTGTGCTGAAAATGAATCCCAAACACAAAGCGGCCCAAATTCAATACGGCATTTTAAACTACCGCTTTTTCAAACAATCCGAAATCGCCCTCAACTACCTGACGGGAGCACTAAGTTCAAATGGGCGTGTCTTGCGGCAGCTTGAAGCAAAGGCAAATTTTGTGTTGGCTCAAATCTGGAGTGAGCAGCGTCAGCCCGCAAAGGCGCGAGATTATGCCCAACGAGCCTATGACCTAAACCCCGGAGATTCTGAGTACAAAGAAATTTTGGTGAAGCTCGGCGGTACGACCGAGCTCTCGAAGAAAAACTACAAGCACAATGAACTCGTGTTTTTGGGCGATCAGTATCTTCGCGCTGGAGATTGCCTCTCGGCTCAGGCCGAATACAAAGCCGCGTTTGAGCTTGACACGAGTAACGCACTCGCGGCGACCAAGGCGGCCAAGTGTTTGTGGCAGCTCAATCAATCGAGTGAAGCCATCAATTGGCTGGCAAAAGCCATTAAGGCGGACCCACGTCTGACTGAGGCTTACACCATGATGTCGGACTACTATTCGCAGCGTTACAACTACCAGTCGGCCCTGCAAACTTTGAATCGCGCGGCCATGCTGTTTCCGAACAACAACGATGTTCTTCGCGGCTATGGACAGCTCGAATTTAGACGCAACAACATGAAGGACGCGATTGGATATTTGCAGCGCGCCCTCAAGGCCTATGAAAATGACGTCGAGACCATTTTACTCTTAGCAAAAGCCCATGCGGCTTTGGGCGAATATCAAATGGCGCAAAACTATGCGATCCGCGCCATGGAGCTCGATAGCACTAATAATGATGCGATTGTCGTTTATGCCAAGAACTTGGTTCAGTTTCGTGGGCTTGATGCGGGTCTTTACTACATCAAAGATCAAATCTCGAAATTCTCGTACACGATCGAGTTTCGGTTGGCTCTGGCGGAGATGTACCGAGATGTCGAACGTTACCGGGATGCTCAAACCGTGTATGAGCAAGTTCTTGAGGCTGATCCCAAAAATAAAAAAGCGTTTATGGGTTTGGGTGAGAGCCTCCAGGCGATAGGTGCGTTTGATAAGGCCCTTCGCGCCTACCTGAATGCTGCTGTTCAAGACCCGTCAGATGCAGAGCCCCTGTTCAAAGCGGGGCAGCTGTACATTGATATGAATCGCTTTACCGATGCCAAGACTCAGTTCGAACGCGCCCTCAAGGTGAATCCGTTTTATCCTCGCGGCAATTACTACGTCGGAAAAGCCGCATTTTTAAACATGGATTACCAAACGGCCCTTAAGTTTTGCCAGGCTGAACGCCAGATCAATCCGAACTTGGCCGATAGCTATATCCTGGCCGCCGAGGTTTATTCAGCGGTCAAAGACTTTGCAAAATGCGCGGGGGAGTATCAACTTGCGGTGCGGCTGCGTCCCCAGGGCGCCGAAATTTATGTGAAAATGGCCCGCTGCTACCGTCAGGCGGGCTCACCTGATATCGCCGAAAACATGTTGAACATCGCTGTGACCCAAGAATCAGGACTGCCTGATATCTACAAAGAGCAGGGCGCTATCTATGAGGGCCGAGGCGATGCCCGATCGGCCGTGCGTGCTTACGATAAATACCTGGCTCTTTCGCCAAACGCACCGGACCGTGCCGAACTCGAAGCAAGAATCAATTCTCTGAACCGTTAAGATCAGATACACTTTATTTCAGAACCAAAGGCAAGGAGGCCAAGATGGGTATTAGCGAAAAAATAAATCAACTCGCATCTGATCTGCAAGATGGAGTTAAGAACACCTCCACGTCCTTGCTTGGTTTGACCATCAAGGTTGTCACCGCTTTTTTTATCGGCCTGACGATGGCTTTGATCACCCAAGAGCTGATTCAGTTCGGTACGTTTGCGTTTGTCTTCATGATGCTGGTCGTGATGGCCCTCACCTACAAACTCATTGCAAAATGGAGTTTAGGTGCAACGCTCGTGTTTGACTTGGTCTGCGTGCTCATGGCACTTGTGCTTCGAATGTACATCATGCTCGCTCCCTAGAGGATTCTATGATTGATTTAAAAATGCTTGAACGAAAAGCCGAAGGCGGACCGTCTTACTACGAGGAGTACCGTCAGTCGTTGATCAACCGTGGTTCGAGCACTGAAGTTCTTGATCAAGTGATGGCGCTGGCTCAAACCCGCAAAGAGTTTATCACCAAAGCCGAAACGGCAAAGGCGCACCAAAACAAAGTGAGCCAAACGGTTCCTCAATTAAAAAAAGAGGGCAAAGATGTTTCGGCGGTTCTTGCCGAAATGGGCGAACTGGCGGCTCAAGTTAAAAAACTTGAGGGCGAGGCGGCTGCGGTTGATGAAAAGGTCACGGGCCTTTTGATGACGATGCCCAACAAGTTGCATGCCTCAGTTCCTGTCGGAAAATCTGAAGCTGACAATCAGCTGGTCAAGACAGTTGGCGAAGCCACCAGGTTTTCTTTCAAAGCCAAAGAGCATTGGGCGCTGGGTGAAAAGCTTGGCATTATTGATTTTGAACGCGCGGGCAAAGTGACCGGAACGCGCTTCGCTTTTTTAAAAGGCAAGGCCGCGCAAATGGAGCGTGCGCTGGCTCAGTACTTTATGGATTTGCATTCTCAAAAGCATGGCTACACCGAAATGATTCCGCCTTACATTGTGAACTCGGCCAGCTACACCGGCACCGGGCAGTTTCCAAAATTCACGGATGATGTGTTTCACCTGACGGGAACTGATTACCATTTGATTTCGACGGCCGAAGTTCCGGTCACGAATTATTTTCGCGACGAAATTCTAAAAGAAGAAGAGCTTCCGTTATCGTTTTGCGCTTATTCACCCTGTTTTCGATCTGAGGCGGGCGCGAGTGGCCGCGACACCAAGGGTCTGATCCGTCAGCACCAATTTCACAAAGTGGAGTTGATGACGTTTGCGCACCCATCAAAATCTTTTGAGTTGCACGAGAATCTGACGTCGCACGCGGAGCAGTGCCTGATTGACTTAGAGCTGCCGTTTCGCCGGATGCTGTTGTGTTCGGCTGATATCGGCTTTGGCGCCTCACGGTGCTACGACCTTGAGGTATGGTTGCCGGGGGCTGGCGCTTACCGCGAGATTAGCTCGTGCTCGAACTTTGAAGACTTTCAGGCTCGTCGTGCAAACATCAGGTTTCGAGCGGCTGGGGGCAAGCCTCAGTTCATTCACACCCTGAACGGAAGTGGTTTGGCGGTGGGGCGAACATTAATCGCCATTCTCGAGAATTATCAAAACGAGGACGGGTCGATCCGAATTCCAAGGGTTCTGCAGAAGTATATGGGCGGAGCGACTGTCATCAAAGCCTAAGGGTGCTTTAAAATTAAGCATTGCGAGCAAGCCCCGGGATCTTACGGGTTTTTGTCTTTAAAGAGCCTGAAAAGAGCTTGAATCCGATGCTTAAATCATCATAAAACCGTCGACGGAGAGCTGGTAGAGTGGTCGATTACACCAGTCTTGAAAACTGGCAGGCCTTCGCGGGCCTCGAGGGTTCGAATCCCTCGCTCTCCGCCAATTTTAGATCGCGAATAGTTCCAAATCGAGGCTAAGTCCTCAAAATCAAAAACAAATGGATTCAGTGAGATAGCTCACTCGGATTTTTTAAACATAACAGTAAATAACAATTTCTAACGGTGTCACCGGGC
>JBKCUU010000065.1:0-6968 GCA_046318155.1 Bdellovibrio sp.
AATCATGGTATTCGTAATGTTGCGGTGGCCGAGCGCCACTTGCACCAGGCGGATATCTTTGGTTTTCTGATAGAGTTCGATCGCGAACGTGTGACGCAAAGAATGAAATGTCTTGGGTGCGGGACGGTAGAACTCCCAAATCTGATAAAGGCGATGGTAAGAAATCGGAAACACCAATTCAGACGTGCGTTCATAAGAGTTCAAAAAGCGCAGCATTTTTTCGAAAAATCGGGCCTCGATTGGGATCTCGCGGTCATTTGAATTTTTGATTCCGCGGATGTAAACCGTTTGATCAAAGGCGTTAAAATCCTGGATGCGCAAATTCAGAATCTCTTGCGCGCGGCCACCGGTGCGCAAAGCAAGGCTGAGCAAAATGCAATTGCGGGCATCTTGATCTTCGTAATCACTCAAAATCTGACGCAAGTGTGTCGATTCTGGTGGGAGCAGGTATTTGTTCTTGTTCAGTGCGTAGGCCATACCTCAACGTTAACTGGTTCAAAGTTGGGAAGCAATGCAGCCTAACTCAGCAGGTCGAAGCGTTTCAAAAATCTCGCGTGACATAAACTATTTTTTATTTGCTACTACAAAGTAACTAACTTTAGTCTAGAAACTCGCCATACTCGCCCTCGATGTTTGCGGTTTTTGAGTTGTGAGATTTGATTTCAAAATATTTAACTCTGTAAGTACAACAACTTAGCACTCAATATAATAACTAAAAGCTAAAGTCTAAATTGAAAACAGGGTCCTAGCAGCATCTCTCAGATTTCACGAGGTTTGATCTGAGCTCTAAACCTGGACCTCAAGATCATAAAGATCGTGACAACTTGTGATTCAACACGTGTAATGTGGTAATTCACAAGGTCAATATTGTGAATTAAAATGGCGGTCATCACATGGAAATAGAACTTCCAGCACCTCGACGAGGCTCCAAGACACTTGAGCCGGCCGAGCCCAGACTCAAGACTCCCTTACGGATGAACTATGAAGCGCAGACTCAGGTTTTGAAGGTGCAAATCGGGGATCTCGAGCAGATCCGCGAGAAACTCGGACTTTCGCAGCGCAAAATGGCGCAGCTTTTGATGGTCGACCCCTCGGCCTGGACTCGGTGGGTGAAAACGGGGCAAGCGCCTCCCCATGTTTATCGCTCGTTACAGTGGTATCTTGCCCTTCGCGAAAAGATTCCCGGGCTTTCGAATGAGTATTTTTTGGCTCCACAATCCAACATGAGTGTTCGGCACTTAGAACGTGAACTGAAGGCCTTGAAAGAGACTCCGCAGCAGCAGGCCGCGGCCCTTGCTATGCGCATTCAAAGCCTAGAGCAATCCCTCATCTCGGTCCGAAGACTCAACTTCGTCCTCGCCATGACAAGTCTCATTCTGATTTTGAGTCTGGGGTTTCGTCTTCTAGCCTAAGGCTTCGTTTAATGGCGGCCGGGCATTTCTCTATCTGAGGCGCTTATTTTAATTTGATTTCAGTCTCCGCTCGGGGATTCCGATAACCTCCAGGTATGAAACAACCTCTGTTTTTAAAATTATTGATGCTTTCCGCGCTTTTAACCCCGGCGGCCTGCACGCGTCCACAAGAAGACAACTCGAATCTTTCGATTAAACTCCCGCAGCAGATGTTGAATCAAAAAGGGGGAACGCTCTCGGTCACCGAATCGCTCGCCCATGTCGTGATCAATGTGACAGGCCCGGGGATTGACTCTCCCATTCTTCTCACTTGGGATGGTCATCATGATGGTGGGCCAACGCCGACGCCACCCGAGTTTAAGCTTGAGGTTCCACAGGGTGATGGCCGACTTGTTCAAGTTCTGGCCATTTACCAGTCGAGCGAAGGCTCGAGCCTTTCATTTTTCTACGGAGATGCGGCCGGCATCGTGCTGAAATCAAACACGACGACAAATGTTCCCGTGACTGTAACGAGCATTGGTCAAGGCAATCCCATTATCTCAGGAACGATTTGGGGTCGCTATTTGACCGCAGTTGACACGGGCCCGACCGGTGAGTTGGCGGTCCGTTACAATCCAGGTGCCGGCAAACCCTCATTGCTGGTCCAAGAGAGTATGATCGCAAATGGTTGGTTTGAAGTTCCGGCTTTGAGCGGTGCAAGCCTTGAGTACGTGACCGACTCGGGGGTTAAACTCTTTGACGGACCGGTGAGTCTCGAGGACCCTCGTTTTAATCCTGCTCCAGCCACCGAAAATTTGATGCGAATCTCGATACCCGTCCATAGCCGCAACGACAACTATAGCGGCGGTAACGACTGGCGCACTGAAGAACCGCAAGTGATGGTGTTCGGTTGGTTTGGATCGTCGGCGCTCATTTCGGCCAAAAAGATTTGCCGCCCAAGTACGGGGTCAACACTTGCTCGATTGGCGAAATACCTGACTGGTGCATCCCCGACCGACCCACGGAGCACCATGCTTTCGGCTGCAATCAATCCCAATCCTGTCCCAACGGCTGCCGAGTTATTGGATCTCACGTCATCGAGCTACAGCAATTTTGCCGTTCTTGGCGGCGCCTCGGGCTCTCCGTGCGCGTCTCCCGTTGAGTATGTCGATAAAATTTCGCTCATTTGGGACATGCTGGACGGGCAGGGGCGTGATGGCGCGAGCCCCTTTTTCACTGTTTTCAAGCGCCTCGAGACGAAGGGCCCCTTTCGACTTCGGCCTCAAACTCCCGCTGCTAACGTGACACGGATCGAGGCCGAGTTTCTTCCGACCCTAGGTTCTTTGTTTGACAAGATGACGGCTTATAAACGTGTCGGTGCTGGATTCGAAGGCAAAAGCGAAACGCTCTCTTGCCGCGCGATGGCTTCCGGTAAATCTGAGCTCATGCAGGGATTTATCAAAGTGGCCGAATCAGGACAATCGACCTCGGTTTTGACCAGCGCTGGTTTTAACCTGGATATCCCCCTGACTCCGGCCGATGTGACCGCGGAGTCCAACATCCTAATCTGTGGATCTTTAGGGCCCAAAGTTTACGAACGCGGCCTCTTTGTCGGCTCGGGCTGGCTGAGCACCCTCGCCTATGTTCCGAGCCAACTTGGCATCAAACTAAGCCCGGCGGTACCCAACTCCTCCTGCGAGCAAGCAAGTGTCGAAAGTCTCAGTATGTTTGAGTCGCCGGCATCTGGATCGACCAGTCTTGTGGTTGCTCTAACAAAGACCGGAAGCGGGGAGCTCTTTCAAATCACGGATGTGACCTGCACCTCCCCCCAGAGCTCGCTCAGTCTGACCATTCCTGGTAACACATCGAGCGCCTGGTTTCGCTTTAAAGGATCAGGGATTGGCACCATCACCACTTTGACCGCAACGTCAACTGGTGTTTTGCCACAAAACAAAGACGTCAAAACTGTGAGCGTGAGTGCGATGTCGGATCTGATGCTCAATATTTCAGGTCAGATGGTCCTGAATCAAAACTTCTGCAAAGAGGTCGTCTTGAAAAGTAAGAACTCCTTCGGTTCGACCGTGACCGCGGAATCAGGTGGAATCGAGATGACAACTCAAGGTGCACTCTCCGTGCATCCGGATGCCACCTGTACCGGCACGCCGATTTTAAGCAGCTCTTTAACCGCAGGTCAGCGCAGCGTTTATGTGAAAAGCTCGGCTCTTGGCAGCGGTCAAATTGTCTTTCGCTACACCTCAGCCGATGCGATCTTATTCGTTAAGCCGGTTCAGGTCCAAACTGTTCCAACTTCATCGCCCACAAAAATCGTGATCACGACCGTGGGATCCATTCCTTACACGCCCGGAACCTGCTACTCCTTTTCGCTTCACTTCAACAGTGACTTCGGAACAAGTCAGTTAGCGACAGGAACCGTTCAGCTTTGGCAATGGAGTGCAGGCGGTGGCTCGGCCATGTTTTATTCAGACTCCAGCTGCATATCGGCTCTTGCCAATAATGAAATCACGGCCGCAAACACGTCTTTTGTAGGTGCCTATGTTAAGTTCACCAATCCCAGCGCCTCAGTTGTAAATGCCTCAACCAGTGCAAACCTGTGGCTTGGATCGGCGCTCATCTCGGGTGCGCAGTTGTACTCGGTTGACCCTCCGTGATGGCCTCTGCCCTTAAAGTTTGCACATGCCGGACCCCGTCACCCGGGGGCTCGAGCAATCACTCTTTTCTGCTTGGCCTTGTGCCCTAAATTCCCTATGCTCCCGGTGTTCAAATGACTTCACGCCGAGGAGACAGCGCATGGCAACTTTTGAATTGATCGAAAAGCATGGGGGACACGAACAGGTCGTCTTTTGCCATGATCCCACTGTTGGATTAAGAGCAATTATCGCCATTCACAACACCAGCCTAGGTCCCGCCCTCGGCGGCACCCGCATGTGGAATTACAAAACTGAAGATGAGGCCTTAGTCGACGTTTTGCGTCTTTCTAAAGGCATGACCTACAAAGCTGCCGCTGCAGGTCTGAATCTGGGTGGCGGCAAAGCCGTCATCATTGGCGACCCCAAGTCACACAAATCTGAAGGCCTGTTTCGGGCTTTTGGCCAGTTCGTGAACTCTTTGAATGGCCGCTACATCACGGCCGAAGATGTCGGCACCAGCGTCACGGATATGGAACACATTTTTATGGAAACACCTTGGGTGACCGGGATCCCGAAGGATTTTGGCGGGTCGGGGGACCCCTCTCCGTACACGGCGCACGGGGTTTTAATGGGCCTTAAAGCTTCGGCCAAATGGAAGCTCGGCACCGACGACCTCAAAGACGTTCGCATCGCCGTTCAAGGCCTGGGCAACGTCGGCACGCATTTGGTGAAGTACCTTTGCCAAGAAGGCGCGCAAGTGATTGTGGCCGATATCGATGCCGAAAAGGTGAAACGCCATGTCGATCTCTATAAAGTAAAGGCGTCGGCTGTCGAAAGCATCGTGTTTGAAGAGTGCGACATCCTCGCGCCCTGCGCCTTGGGCGCCACCGTCAATGATCAATCCATTAGCAAGCTGCGCTGCAAAGTGATCGCGGGCGGGGCGAATAACGTCTTGGCCGAGCACAAGCACGGGGACCAGCTGAAAGAAATGGGCATTTTGTACGCACCCGACTTCGTCATCAATGCCGGCGGCCTGATGAATGTTTTCGTTGAGCTCGAGGGCTATTCTCCTGACCGCGCATTTGAAAAAACTCGAAGGGTCTATGACAACTGCTGGAAAGTGTTCGAACATGCCAAACGGGACAACGTCGGGACCCACATCGCGGCGAACCGCGTCGCGGAAGAACGCATCAAGACAATCGGCCTTTTAAGACAACGTCATCCTGGACGTTCGAGCCGAAATTTTACAACATTAAGAGAAATGAACAATCGCTAAGATTTTAGTTTTCTAAAGACCCGAAGGAGCTCCGACCATGAAAGACAAAGTTCAACCCGATCGCGTCACTCAAGAGCTAAAACGCGGATTTGAATGGACCACCACCCACTCAAATCTCGTGATTGTCGTTGTTGCCGTTTTGTTTGTCGCCGGCGGTGCTGGCGCAGCCTACAGTTTTATTTCAGATCGCAAAGAAACCTCGCTGCAAGAAAAGTATTTTCAGGTCGAAAATGAATACGAAACAAAAAAGCAGCAATTCGAGTTGTCTGCGGCCTCGTCAAACCAACCGGCCGATCCCAAAACAAAGAAAGCCCCTGTGCCTCAGGGCTTAAAGGCGAGCGGTGATCTTGAGCAAGATTATGGTTCTGTCGTTAAAGGTCTTCGCGAGATCACCGCAGAAGCGCCCTCATCACGCGGAGCCGCTTTGTCAGCGCTTTTGCTTGCTGAAGTCTACAGGTCGTACCAGAAACCGGCTGAGGCTATCGAGGCTCTAAAAACATCGACGGGCGCTCGCGGCGTGATGGGTGCTTTTGTGAAATCTGAATTGGGTTCACAAATGGCGGATCAAAAAGATTGCGAAGGCGCACTCAAAGTTTGGTCGGATTTGACCAAAGATAAGTCTGCGAAATTTATGGTTCCGCAGCTGAAACTAAAAATGGCTTTGTGCTCAGAATCTCTGGGCAAAAAAACCGAAGCCCAGGACTACTACAAGCAAGTCGTTGCTGAGGGTAAAGACACGACGGCAGGCCGCTCGGCTGAAAAGCTTTTGCGCTTGCTCCAAGCTCAGTCGGCAACGAATTGATTTCGAAAGAGTGACTCTTTGATCGTAAGGATTTGATTTGAAACCGCTGTACATGTCTTCTTTGTTGTTAATCTTGGGTCTCGCCACAGGCTGCTCGACGTTCAATTCATGGCTGAGCCAAAACAACCAAAAGCGCACCTTTCAAGTGCGCAATGTTTGGACGACTCAAACAACCCAAGGCGACAATCTTGGATTTCGAAAGATCAACCGTTTCACACCTTTGTTCTACAAATCAAAAGCAAAGGGTGAAATCGTTATTCAGGCCAATTCACTTGATGGCGTCGTGGCTTATCACAAAGACTCGGGCCGCCAGTTGTGGCGTCTCGATGTTTTAAACGGCGTTGAAAGCAGCGCTGTCGTCAAGGGCACCTTCTTGTTTTTTGGCGCCAGCGACGGGCAGTTTTACTGCGTGGATGCTGAGGCGGGGCAAGTCGTCTGGACCTTCCCGACTCGTATCGAGAATCTCTCAGAGCCCGTTGTTGAAGACGGCCTGGTCTTTTTTCTGACGGGCGCAAACTCTTTATATGCTTTGGAAGCCTCAACCGGTAAACAAGTATGGCTTTATACGCGCCCCGATACGTCCAGTCTTTCGATCCGCGGCGGCTCCAAGCCAGCCTTAAAGGCGGGGACTCTGTACGCCGGCTTTAGCGACGGGGCGGTCGTCGCCTTGCTTGCCAAGTCAGGCCAGGTAAAATGGGAAAAACAGCTCAATCGCAATAAAAAATTTCGCGACCTGGATACCAACCCTTTGGTTGATGGCGACGTCGTTTATGTTCTGGGTTTTGATGATGCCACCTACGCACTTAGAACCGCGACCGGTGACCTGGTTTGGAAATTTGATAAGGGTGGCT
>JBKCUU010000066.1:0-30333 GCA_046318155.1 Bdellovibrio sp.
CCTTGCTGGCTACAAAATGACGTACTCGAAAAAGCTCCTCGACGTGGCTTTAGCCACGCCTCCGGGGCTTTTTCTCTGTGCGCCATTTTTCGCTCAGCAATTCCATCGCCCACTGCGCCTTTATTTATGCGTTAGTCAATAGCCCAACCAGAGCTTGCGGTAACGCAAGTCCGGGTCGTACAAGGCCGCTTGTTTTTGGGTGTCAAAGGCACGGTCTCTGGCGTCTTGACCTGCTCCCGCCTGATAAGCCCAATTCCCCCAGTTGCTGCAGGGATCGTAGTCAATAAGTTGCTGTTCGAAATAGGCCGCGCCCCGGCGCCAGTCAACTCCAAGTTGTTTGCACAGATAGCTGGCGACGTTTTGCCGGCCGCGATTGGACATCCAACCCGTTTGGCTGAGCTCGCGCATATTGGCATTCACAAAATCATCTTCGGTCAGGCCCTGGCACCAACGATCAAAGAGATCATCCACCTCTAAAGTCTTCACGGGCGGCAGGCGGTTCACTTTTGTTTTGCCGACAAAAAACTGAGCACCCCATTTTTGCGCGATGAGACGAAAGTAGTCTCTCCACAAAAGTTCAAAGAACAGCCAGTAAGTCGATTCATTGCGAACGCGATTTTCTTCATAGCGCTGGATCTCGGCAAAAACGAAACGTGCCGAAAGTGCGCCAACGGCCAACCAAGGAGAGATTTTTGAAGAGTCATTCCAATTCAGCAGGCCGTTTCGCGTCTGTTTGTAGGATTTCAGCGCATCGGCGGCCCAAATGTAGTCGTGCACGCGGCTTAAGCCAAAACTCTCACCACCACGAAGCTGCAGATGCGGCCGCACCGAAGTCTTCAAAAAATCGGCCGGCAAAGGGCATAGCAACTCGATTTCCGTCGACTCCCAGGATGGGAGATTGAGAGGATCTGCTGCGGGAGGATCAATCCTTAAGGTGGGCTCGACCGATGTTCTAAATTTGGTAAACGATTCGGGCACGGCAGAGATCGTCATCGGCAGATTGTCAGGGGCAATCAAGGCGCCGGTGTCACGGGTCACGATCGGAAGTCCGAGCTCCCGAACTCGCTGCTCGTCTTCGAGCTCTTCGTGCGTGATCGCCGATGAGAAATAAATTTTTTGGACTTGGGTTTTCTCCAGCAGAGCCGGAAACAAGTCTTGGACTGGCAGGTGACTGATCAGACAAACGGCACCACGGTCTTGTGCTTTCTTCTGAAACTCAAGCACACTGGCAAGAATAAACTGCCGGCGGCGCGGACCCGCTCGCGAGAAAGATCGTGTGGGAGTCCAAATAAAAAAACCATGCTCGCATTCTTCGCTAAATTGCCTTAGAACGGGATGATCGTGAAAGCGCAAATCGTCGCGCAGCCAGAACAGACCTTTCACGTCTGATCTCGCTTTAACTTGAGACGGATCGGCCCCCGAAAGTCAGACGGGTCGACTTCACGCCCCTTTTGCAGAATCAAAATTTTACCCTGATGCACCAGGCGGCGGGCGGCCTGCCGCACAAGTTCCATGTGCTCGGGGTCTTGCTTCAGATAATCCTCAAGAACTTCGGATGGACAAATGGTCGAGCTCGCGGGCCGCTTTACGAGTACGGTTAAAATTTTTTCTTCAAACCCCAGGTGTTTTGTTTTTTTTGAGCGCCGACACTGATCGCTGCAAAATTTGATTTCGTCCCAATTCTTGGCCCAGCGGGCCCGCCACTCAATCTTTCGTCCACAGAGTTCACAGTTTTTGTTCTCAACCTTTGTTGAACTCAAAGGCACCCCGCCAACGCCTCGGCCGAGCGAACTGCACCCAGCACGCTTGATGATCCGAAACCGTCACCCGCAAGAAAAATCGGGGTCGCCGTGGGCAAACGATAAAAAGGCTGTGAAAGAGGGGCGTCAGCATGACTGAAACGCCATTTTTTAAGACCTCGCCCGACGACGCTTTGGCCGGCCGGCATCTCGTCCTCAAGCAAAATTTGAATTTGATTTAAGATCAAGTCCTCGGGCTGATCAAAATTTTTCAAACTGAACTGAGGATTCATCACAACCGTGAGCGCCGAGACCGGACTGATGCCTTTTTGACCATTGTCAGAGATCGAGTAAATCTCGCCGGATCGAGCTTGGAATCCCGAGACCCAGGATGCCGGGCCCAAGGTTTCAAACAATCCAACAAGAGCCGACGCGTAGGTCACCTGGTCGAGCGCGGGATCATAGGTCAATTGGGAATCGCGCAGCAGAGCCAAGCTTTGTGGCAGCGGACAAGTCAGCACCAGTTTTTCGGCCATGACCGCGCCTCCCGACTCAAAACAGAGCTTGAGCCCTGCTCCTAGAAGTTCGATACGCACCACTTTGTGATCAAAAAGTATCTCGTGGCCGACTGCGAGTGATTTCGCAATCGCAGTCATCCCTGTCCTGGCCGAGAAGCAGGCCTGGTCTTGATTGTTTGTAAACCACAACCGGACGGTTTCGTCCTCGACGAGTGTTTTGTGCCAAAACGGTTCTCGGCCCGGCGGCGCCTTGTAAAATTGCGCGCCATGATCAAAGACGCCCGCACCTCGTCGCCGGGTCGCCAGGCGACCACCGACTGATTTTGATTTTTCGATTATCAAGGAATTGATTTTCTTTTCACGACGAAGAAATTCAGCAAGACTAAGTCCACAAACTCCAGCGCCGACAATGGCGAGCGGTGTGCTTTTAAAACTCATGCAATGCTCTCGATAAAAATGTAAGCATTTAATGTACAAAAAAAGAGCGCAGGTGCCGCTTGTCGCAAGGAGTCGCGGATCAAAAGCCTGACCCCAGCGCCCATTAACATCAGGACAGCAAGTCCCAGCGAAGCCGCCGAGGTCAGATAAGGAAGAAAGAGCCCCGCCGTTAAGCCGAGCGCCCCCATGATTTGCAAAAAACCTGTCAACATCCTGTACTGCCCAAGCCCGTACCTCGCAAATTCAGCAACCATCTTCTTCGTCGTCATACAACTTGCACCGTAGATCAGAAAGGCTAAGATCGAGAGGCCCTGAGCGGATAAAAATAGTTGATTCATTCGGGCGACCTCAGTTTCTCAACGACGAACAAGGAGAACTCTCATGATCCTCACACAAATTCTACAAATCCTGATTGCCCTGGGCCTTCTCAATGTGTGGCTGCTCCGGTCTTCAAAGGGCACGGCCTATCGAGGCGGAGCGGCAAGCAATCTCAAAGACGAGTTTTTGGTCTACGGCCTTCCAACTTGGAGCTACTACCTCGTCGGCGCACTCAAACTTGGCAGTGCGGGCGTTTTGCTGGCGACCTTGTTTTTAAAATGGCCTCCAGGTGTTCGGGGTGCAGCGGCCCTCGTTGCCGTCCTGATGCTTGGGGCGCTGGCCATGCACTTTAAAGTTAAGGATCCACTGTCAAAATCAGGCCCTGCCCTGGCGATGCTCCTGATGACCTCCATTTTGGTGTTCCTGACCTCTACTTATTAAGAGCCTAAAAGAATTGCCTTTGGCATGGTTCATAGTAGTATGAACTATATGGAAAATCAAGTTAAAACCTGGGACACGCTTTCTCTTGACGCTCCCATCACCATCGTGATCGCGGGCGCCAGCGGCTATATTGGAAAGGAGCTGATCGCCAGCCTTCTTGAAAAATTTCCGAAGGCTCAAATCACGGCTCTGTCGAGATCAGCACAACCCTCAGATGACCCCCGGGTTCAGTGGAAGCCCTGCGACCTTTTTTCGCTCAAGTCTTTAGAGGCTGCTCTCCCGCCTCAGATTGATTTCGCTTACTACCTTGTTCACTCGATGAGCCCAACGGCCCAGCTGGATCAAGGCTCCTTCGCTGATTATGACCTTCTTTTGGCCGATAACTTTTGCCGAGCCCTTAAGCGCTCGGGACTTCGACAATTGGTGTATTTGGGTGGCCTGATTCCTGAAGGAGTTCAGCTCTCGCTCCACTTGCAATCGCGCCTGGAAATCGAAGAGACATTTACAGAACACAAAATCCCAACGACAGTCCTGCGGGCCGGTTTAATCTTGGGTGAATCGGGATCTTCATCTCAGATTTTGATTAAACTTGTGCAGAGGCTCCCGGTCATGATTTGCCCGCATTGGACCCAAACCATGACGACGCCCGTGGATCTTCAGACCGTCTTGGTTGGCCTTTTATCGGTACTAAACTCGAGAGAGCACACGAACAAAGTTTTTGATTTGGCTGGCTGCGAGCCTCTGACCTACGCCGACATGATGAGGCAAACCGCGAGGCGCATGGGCCTGCGGCGTTGGTTCATTCCGGTTCCTTTTTTTACGCCGACCCTGTCGCGCCTTTGGGTGAGCTTGATCACCAACTCGCCAAAAAGTCTGGTGTACCCCTTGGTCGAATCACTTGAGCACCCGATGCTCGCGCGGGCGGCTCACCTCCTGAATCGGACCGAGAGCAATCGCACTTATATGATGCTCCTCGAAAAGGCCTCGTTAAAACCCAAATCCCGGCGATCAATTTATCAGTTCAGGGCAAAAAGAAAAACGGTGCGCTCGGTCCAACGTCTACCGCTCGATTGCGACAAAGACGCTCAGTGGATCAAAGACCATTACTCCTCCTGGTTACCACGATTTTTGAAGCCCTTTATCTTGGTTCGACAAAAGGGCGACACGACGCAGTTTTATTTTTGGGGCCTGCGGGTTTGCTTGCTTGAGCTGCGCCTCAGCACAGAGAGAAGCAATCCAGACCGGCAACTTCTTTACATCACCAGAGGTCTCTTGGTCGCCAAAAACAACTCGGGGAGGCTCGAATTCAGAGTTGTCCTGGGCCGCCGCTATGTGATTGCGGCCATTCACGATTTTACGCCTGCACTGCCCTGGTTCATTTACAAATACACCCAAGCAAAGCTTCACCTCTTGGTCATGAACTCTTTCCGAAAGAATCTCGAGCTGCGAATGCGACCTAAGTGATAGAAGACTTCCCTCTTCACTTAAAAAGAATAAACTTTATGCTTTTATTGACTTGAGGAATGTTTCGTTTTTTGCCATGCTGGCGTCTTTACAAGGAGCCCTCTTTGGCCACGACACTGTTTCCTTTTGCTGAATATTGGTGGTTTTACGCAAGCTTCATCGTCTTTGTCTTGGGTGTGCTCGCTTTGGATTTGGGTGTCTTTCACAAAAATGCCCATGAAGTGTCTTTTAAAGAAGCCGCAATTTGGACAGCCGTTTGGATCGGTTTGGCACTGGTCTTTAACATCTTGTTTTACAAATATTCGCAATGGATTTTCACAACGGACCCCCGCTACCTTGCCATCCCAGGATTTGATCCTGAACAGCAAGCCAAAACGACCGCGCTCGAGTTCTTAACTGGTTTTGTCGTCGAAAAGTCGCTTGCGATCGACAACATTTTTATTTTTGCTGTGGTTTTTGGTTATTTTGCGATTCCAAAAATTTACCAGCACCGCATTTTGTTTTGGGGAATCCTTGGCGCCCTGCTTTTCCGCGGGATTTTTATCGCTTTAGGCTCCGTGCTCATGCGTTACGAATGGGTTGTCATGTTCTTCGGAGGACTCTTGATCTTTACTGGGTTCAAGATGTACTTCGCCGGGACCGAAGAGGCCGATCTCAGCAAAAATGTGGTGATCAAACTCTTGCGTAAAGTCTTTCGAATTCACCCCAAGATCGAAGGGCAACAGTTTTTTATTAAAATTAACGGCCTCACCTATGTCACTCCTCTTTTTGTTGCGCTTCTTTTCCTAGAATTAACTGACATCGTCTTCGCCGTCGACTCTGTTCCCGCAATTTTTGCCCTGACCAAGGAACCCCTCATCGTCTTTACTTCTAATATTTTTGCGATTCTTGGATTGCGATCGATGTACTTTATGCTTGCAGGTGTTATGGACCGCTTTGTCTACATTAAGTACGGCCTGGCTTCGGTTTTGATTTTTGTTGGCGCCAAGATGGTTTACTTGAACCACGCCTTCGGCGGCAAGTTCCCCATCACCTGGTCACTCAGTATCATCGCCTTTTTGATCGGCTCATCAGTCATCGCTTCAATTTTGGTTGATGCCCGAAAGCGAAAGCGTGAGGCCGCTCATCTCGAGACCCGGTTATAAACCGGGTCGTAGTACCACATCAGTAACTTGCGAATCCAGATGCGGTTCGACTCAAGCCCACCACCCAAGACAAACTGCTTCTGTGAAAAATCAAGGTCTTGCATAATCTCTTCAGCACGCTGCCCACCCAGTTTTTTCGAAATCGCCAAAACAGCCTGGCGAAATTGATCGAACCGATCTGCGTCCCCACGCTGACCTAAGCTTGAGGCGAACACGTAATCCTGAAGAATATTTTGCACTCGAGTCTCGAAGTCCACATGGAGAACAATTTTTGGACTGCTTCGCATTTTTGCAAACAGCGCCTCAGGGATATGCCGGTGTCCAATCATCCGGCTTTCATTTTCAATGAGAATCGGCTCTTGGCTTTGAGGCAGCCTTAACATTTGAACGGCCAGGCGGTTCTCAAAATCAACTTGAGTCGGCTGAGGCACCTCGCGAGCACCAAATGCCGAGCCTCTATGGGACGCCAGTTCTTCGAGGTCCAAATAGACACGGCCTTGCGATCGCAGGTACTGTGTTTTACCCGAGCCCGTGGGTCCACTCACCACCAAAAACTGGCGTATTGAAGCTTCAGTCTGGAGCGATTCGAGCAAGACCTGCCGAACCGCCTTGTAGCCCCCCGCAATCAGAGGCCGGTCAACCCCATGTTCGCTGAGCCAGCGCTGAACGATTTGCGAACGCAAGCCGCCGCGAAAACAAAAAATCACTGCCTCGGGTGTCTTTTTAATTTGCTCAATCCAGGCCTTGATTCTTTGACCTCGAATCGCCCCACTCACAAGCCAATGTCCCAAATCGATGGCGGCTTGCGGACCTTGCTCTTTGTAAACGGTCCCGACTTGCCGGCGTTCATCATCGATGAGCAACGGAAGATTCACAGCACCTGGCAAGGACCCTGCGGCAAACTCGACGGGAGCCCGAACATCAATTAAAGTTGTCGATCGCCGAAAAAGCTCGGCAAGTTCAGAGCGCGCCAGGTGGTTCATAAAAAATAAAGAGGCCGCGGCTGAGGTTTTGTGACAATCCCGACGGTTCGAGCGGCCGCAAAACGGGCTCTGAGGCTAGCGAGAACCTGATCGACAAAGGTGGGATCGACCGCGAGTAAAAGACCCCCACTCGTCTGGGGATCAAAAACTAATTGCTGCGAACCCGAGTCGATGTTGTTGAATTCAGCATGATCCCGGACGTATTCACTATTTGTTCGGTGAGCTTTAGTCAAAAATCCTTTGGACAAAAACTCATGAGCACGCTCAAACCGGGGCACTTGCGAGAGCTCGATCTCAAAAGAGACCGCGCTCGCCCGCGCCATGTTCAGGGCGTGGCCCGCAAATCCAAAACCGGTAATGTCGGTGGCGGCATGGATGGCGCCCAAAAGTTCTGCCGAGAGCTGCGATGGAACATCATTGAGTAAACACATACTTTGCAAGGCATCTTGAATTTGCGATTCATTGACTTCGCCTCGCTTGAGCGCAGCCGTCAGCGTCCCGGTCCCCAGTGGCTTTGTTAAAATCAAAACATCACCGGCACGCGCGCCCGCATTGGACCAAACGCGGTCCGGATGAACAAAACCCGTCACCGACAGACCAAACTTCATCGTGTCATCATCGATGGTATGCCCGCCGACAAAACAAGCGCTGGCTTCGGCAATAAGATCTGAGGCGCCCTGCAAGACTTCGACGGCGACCGAGTTATCGAGCACACCCAACGGAAACGCAAAGATCGCCATGGCGGTCATGGGCTTACCCCCCATGGCGTAAATGTCACTGAGTGCATTGGCCGAGGCAATCTTGCCAAAGAGGGCTGGACTGTCGACGATGGGCGTGAAGAAATCGAGGGTTTGAACGAGAGCCAATTCGGGAGAGACCTTGAAAATAGCGGCATCATCAAAGGTGCCCGAGTCGATCAAGAGTGCAGGTAGGGGCGGCGGAAACCGCACCTGCGATAAGATTTGACGGAGCTCGAGGGCCGCGACTTTCGCCGCACAGCCCCCTTTTTGAACCGTCTGAGTCAGGCGAAGAGGCAGTGTTTGTTCCATGTTTCTTTTATAGGCGAGTTCGCCGAGGCCTGCAAAGAACTATCGTTCCTAAATTTGAATTGTGATAGATTTTGACATGCTTGGAACTTGGTTGATCGCACTGCTCTTTTCATTTTCTTATGGCGCAGGCGCGGGCTTGGATTATTGGGAGAAGTCGCCAGCGCTCTGGAAGAAGCTCACCGAAGAGCGCGTGATCTTAGTTTCGGCTAAAAATGAAGACGGCGTGACTCAATCAAAGGGCGCAGGCCTCGTGCATGCAAGCGTCATCGACGTCTGGAACTTTGCGACAGATACCGAAAAAATCAAAAACTCGAGCCGCTTTCTCAAGAATTTTACTTGGAATAAAGACACCGGCCAGATCGACATGCAGATCGAAATTCTTTCGGTCAGTTACCGACTTCGCGGAACGGCCAAACAAATCCCCGACGCTCACAATCCCAAAATCGAGCTCGCCGTTCATGAAGGAAACCTCATCCCATTTACAGCGGTTCTTGAAATGCGATCCGCGCAGTCGCAAGGACTGCGTCAGGGTGCGCCCGGCTTCGCTGAGGACCATACCCTCGTCCGCATTCACGGAACCAGCTCCAAAGACCGAGCGCTGTCGTGGCCCCTTCGGGTGGCCCTCGAAGCTGTCTTACAGCGGACCGCGGGTTACTTACGAACGGCCGTCGAAGAAGAGAAATCAAAGTCAAACTAACAAGCTCGCATCTGGTGGTTGGGGCTTAAAATCCACCTTTTTGAGGTGCCCCGACAAAAGGAGATGTCCAATAAAGAACAAAGTTTTAGCTACCGTGATCGCTTTGCAGATCCGGGTTGGCCTGGCTCCATGTTTGCTTCTGCGGGCGGGGATCACGATCTGAATAATCTTCGAGCACTTTGCAAGAAGCACAACCTGCATCGGTACCATCAACAGGCGCAGCGACGGTTTTTCTAGCTCTTGACGAACGCATAAATAAAGACGCCGAGGACGATGGAATTGCTAAGCGAAAAATGGCGCACAAAGAACCGCCACGTGGTTCTTTCTCGAATGACGTCTAGAGTGACGTCTAGAATGCTTTCTTAACGGCCGCTTGCCACTTGATCAGTCGCTCTTTTCGATCTTTGAGCGTCATCTTCGACGCAAATGTTCGGTCCATCTTCCAGACTTTTTTGATCTCATCTAAAGACTTCCAGTAACCAACGCCAAGACCCGCCAAGTAGGCCGCGCCCATGGACGTCGTTTCGACCGACTGGGGACGAACGACATCGGCACCCATGTAGTCGGCTTGCAACTGCATGAGCAGGTTGTTGGCCGAAGCTCCGCCATCGACTCGTAAACTTTTCATTTTTTTTCCCAAATCCCTTTGCATCGCAATCAGGATCTCACAATTTTGCAAAGCCATCGCCTCGAGAGTGGCCCGGGCAATTTGAGCGCGCGTCGTTCCGCGCGTGAGTCCCGTGATGGTTCCTCGAGCCTCGGGACGCCAGTAAGGTGCACCCAATCCCGTCAATGCCGGAACAAACTCAACACCGTCTGTGGTTTTTGCTGAATTGGCGAGAGCTTCGATTTCGGAACTGCTCTTGATCATTCCCAATCCATCGCGAAGCCACTGAACTGCGGCGCCGCAAACGAAGGCACCGCCCTCAAGCGCGTACTGAGTTTTCTGGCGAGGTAACCGCCACCCGACCGTCGTCAAGAGTCCGCTTTTTGAGGAGACAATTTTTGAGCCCGTATTCATTAGCAAAAAACTCCCGGTTCCGTACGTACACTTTGACTCCCCCGCTTGCCAGCAGGTTTGTCCAAAGAGTGCCGCCTGCTGATCGCCCGCCACGCCCGCGATTGGGATCCCATCGGGCAAGACGCCCAGGCCTTTGGTGCGCGCCAGGATCCCACTTGAATCCGTAATCGTCGGAAGCATCTCGCGGGGCACACCTAAAATTTTGAGAAGCTGCGGATCCCAGTCCGTCGATGTCAAATCCATCATCAAGGTCCGCGAGGCATTGCTCACATCCGTGACGTGGGCATCTCCTTTGGAGAGCCGCCAAATCAAAAATGAATCGATCGTACCCGCGCGCAAATCTCCTCGTTGCAAGATCTCTTTGCAAGCCGGGACGTTTTGAAGAATCCACCGAATTTTTGTTCCCGAAAAATACGGATCTAAAACAAGCCCTGTCTTTTTCTTAAAAATTTTCTCGTACCCCGCTTTTTTGAGCTTGGCGCAGATCTCTTGAGTGCGGCGGCATTGCCAGACAATGGCGTTCATCACGGGCTTCTTGCTTTTTGCATCCCACACAACCACGGTTTCGCGCTGATTGGTGATCCCGATGGCCGCAATCTGGCGCTCTTGCACTTGCGCCTTCATCAAAACCTGCGGAATCAACTGCTCGACTGTCCCCCAAATGTCGTCGGGATTGTGCTCAACCCAGCCGGGACGAGGAAAAATTTGCTTAAAATCTTGGTCTGCAGAGGCGACCAGACTTCCGGAGAGGTCCATCAAACTCACCGTTGTTCCCGTTGTGCCTTGATCGATCGCCATGATATAACTTGCTGGCATTGCCGTTCTCCCCACCCATCGGGCTAGAGGAATCATGATCAATTTCTTTCAAAAACCCAAGCTCAAAATCTTTGGCCTCAAAGAGCTTGACCGAGAGACGTTGATCTATCGAGTGATGCCGCATCTCTTAATGGAGATTATGCGCAAGTACTTTCGACTCGAGATCGAAGGTCTCGAAAATGTGCCGAAACGCGGCGCCGCCTTGATTTGCCCGAACCACTCGGGGTACTCGGGATTTGACGCCCTCTTGCTCGCGCATATATTAAATAAAGATCTCAAACGCATCCCGCGCGTACTTACCCATCACCTTTGGTTTTTAACAAAAACGACGGCAATCCCGGCGCAAAAAATGGGCTTTACCGAAGCCACGTTTGAAAATGGTGTCAGCGCTCTTGAGAAAAATAACCTCGTCGTGGTTTTTCCAGAAGGTGAAAAAGGAAACTTCAAGCCCACATCAAAGATGTACGAGCTGCAGGAGTTTCGTCGTGGGTTTGTTCGCATGGCTCTTGAGACTCAATCCCCGATCGTGCCGGTTCTGATCATCGGCGCCGAGGAGACGCACATTAACCTCAGTCAACTCAAGTTCACCAAGTACCTTCGAGGGCTGGTGCTCCCGCTGCCTTTGAACGTCCTTCCTCTGCCGGTCAAATGGAAAATCAAGTTCTTGCCGCCGATTTACTTGCCTTACAAGAAATCGGCCGCTGAAGATCGCGATTTGGTTCTCGAGATCGCCTCTGAAGTGCAAGAGCAAATGCAAGACGCTCTCACGGATGAAGTGCAAAAGCGCGGCGGCGTTTTTCTTTAATTGGTTTGCTGAGACATCTCAAAGGCGGACTGAATGATCCAGTTTCGCATGCTGGCAACACTGATATAGACAGAATCCCCGCGGCAGGTCGCAAAGTTGGTTCCGTTATGCACTGTTGAGGCGGTGCCCATGATGATAAAACCCGCCGCATTCTGAACGATCATCGGTCCACCCGAGTCGCCGACGCAAATGCCCGTGCCTTTGGTTTGATTCAGCATCAAGAAGTTCGGATCACCGACCTCTTTGCGTTCAACAATCGCACTTTTGAGTGCCTGATCGCCCGTCACCAATCTAGTCTTGGAGTCGTATGATTCAAAGCCATATCCAACCACGTAGGCTTTTGAGATTTGGCTGATGGGAAAGTTTTCGGTGGCGAGCTGCAGGTGGCGGTAGTGAGAAGGGGCACTGGATTCGATTCTTAAGACGGCGATATCGAAAGGATTTGCTCGCGTAAGATCACCTTTAGCTTCTTCGTATTTTTCGTGGACAATCACGTCCGAGACGCGCCGAATATTTTTAGCGGGAACGTTCGCGACATCTTCCATTGAGGTTGTGAAGTAGATTTTCATCGAGGCTTTGTCTTTAGGAACGCAATGAGCGGCTGTTAACAAAGTCTGTTCATTGATCAGAGCCGCGGTGCAACTGCCCATGCCACCATCATCGAGCCTGTAACGAAGTCCTGCCACATAACGAGTGAGGGCCATTTCGGGGGTCATGCGCGTTCCTCCGAAAACACCCTGTTCGTCACCAACGGCTGTCCACGCGTTGCTCGAACCAGGGGCACCTTGCTGTCCACAGGCCACGAGAAAGCTCAAAACGAGAAAAGTAAAAATCGATTTTTGCCAAACTTTTGCCACAGGCCCTCCCGGGGACAGCTCTCAGCGAAGCAATTCACATTCCCTTCGAATGACCCCTAAAGCTCAGCTCAGATCAAAAAAGCCAGACAGGTGACACTATTTGGCAACGCGGAGGGCAGCTTCGGAGCGGATATCTTGGTTGGCAGATTGAAGCCAGGCCTTGTGATAGACAACGTTTTGATAGACGCCGTAACCCATGCAAGGTGCTTTTTGATTGGCCGGGTTTGTCACCAAGTTCGCGACGCCCACGACTTCAAAAGTGGGTCCCACTTTTCTCAGCAGTGGTCCCCCTGAATCGCCCGAGCAAACTCCCCGTTCAGATTTCTGACTGACGACAATGATTTCAGACTTCTCGGAGTAGCGAGGAGAAATTTGCTGGCCATTCAATTTCAAGCTCAGCTTGATCGCAACGGTTCGCAAAATTTCTTCGGGCTCTTCAGCGATGAAAAAGTCTTTGGTTTTTCCATAACCGGCCGCGACCAAGTCAGTACGAGGGCTTAGATTATTCATGGCCGCCGCAACTTGAAGAGGTTTGATTGCGGGATCAACGGACCTTTCAAGCTGAATCAAAGCGATGTCATTGTAGACGCTTCCATCTACGACCGCGTAATCTTCATGCGAACGCAGGACGGCCGTTTTGAATTTGTCAAAACCGCCATTTGCTTTACGCACGTGAACGGTGAGAGTCGCGCTTTCACCTCTGTCATCCAAAAGCTCGACACAGTGACTGGCGGTCAAAACCAAATCGGGTTCGATCAACGTTCCGGTGCAACGCTCATCATTTGAAATCTCAATCAAAACTATGGCGCGGGCCCACAATTGGTCATCGCGGACGATCTGTCCACCCATAATCTCGGTCACCGCCGACTGCAAACGCGCCTCTTCATAGGCCTCTTGCGCACAGGCGGCCAAACTTAAAAGCGCCAGAGCAAAAATCCACTTCATCGCAGCCGCCCGCGAGAATTGCTGATCAACCAGTCTTTGTAAGCAGAGATGCGAGTGTAGGCGATACGCGAGTGGCAGCTAAATGCCCCGAAGTCTTTATTGTAAACGAAAGAAGCGACCCCGACTGAAGTGAGGAGGCCATTTTTTTGAATCATGGCAGGTCCGCCCGAATCGCCCGAGCAACCCGCCGATGTTTCGTCATTGCGCAAGAGCAAGAATGCACCATCAAAGCGGTTTGAAATCATTTGTCCACGGAGGTTAAAAGACTCGGCGGCCTCAACGGGACGCAAGCGTGAAAATCTGAGGACCGCATCACTTTTATCCTGCTCATGCACATCGGAAGTTCGTCCATACCCCGCAACAAAGACAGCCGAGTCCGCTGCGACCGCTTCGGGCTCAAGGGCGATTCGCATCGGGCGCATCGGCGCTTCCACCTGGCGAGACAGAAAGATTAAAGCCATGTCGTTAACTTTGCGTTCATTACTGTAACTAGGGTGAACGACAACCTCGCTTGCTTCAAACGCGATCGACATTTTTTTTTGGCCTAAGATCGCACAAACCGGATCGACCGACGCAAACACCATAGTCTTCGAGCGGCGTTCCTCCACGGAGAGACCAGGCTCATAACGGACGCAGTGAGCGGCGGTCAAAACCAAGTCTTTCGCGATCAGAAGACCCGTGCAGATCGTACCGCCATCGCCGCCTGAACCGGCGCCGCGCGTGTAGATCATCACTGTGCTTAAGGCAATTCGTGAATTGGGCTTTAAAGTTTTGCCGTTAATGATTCCAGACACGTCCGAGGGGCCTGAGGCTTCACCCGAAATTTGACAACCAGCATAGTCGCGCGCTTGGTCGTCGGCACCTTTTGATGTGTCGAAGGATGACGAGCATGACACCGTCAAGCTCGCAGCGCAAACGCCGGCGAGCATGAGAAGTTTCGAAGAAATTTTGAGGTCACGCCTGCTCATCAGTCTTCTCTTTCATTTTGAAGCCGTCTTAATGTAATCGAAAAAAATGCTTTTTGGAACTGTACAAGAGTTCGACGGCGATTGACCTCGAAAACACCCTCGTAGTCCCCGCCAGTTTGAGAAGAAAAGATTTTGCGCCAAACTCATCAAGGAGTTACAAATTTTGTCATGGCTCTTCACGCCCTGTTTGAACAATTTCCGATGCCACAACTTAGTCCCGATCACTTTAATGAATCCATTAAGCACTCGAGCAATCAAGTGCAAGGCACTCCAGATAAGTGAGTGCCGAGCATCAGTTGCTCCTTTTATTGGGATCGTCCTCGCCGACCTCTTCCAATAAAGATTGCCACTTTTTCATCAAGAAGCCGGGACTCGAAGGGTCGCGGCTCACAACGGTTTTCATAACAATTGAAGCAAGACCCAAGGCGACGACCAAAAGCAAAACATACTCGATGATCACTTGACCTGATTGCGAGCGGCGCGCGCCCAAGGGAGCCTTAGAGTTCGGCGCGCACGAGATTGGCTTCGGTTCGAGCGGCAACGACAGTCTCCCAGTGATTCAGACAACGAACCACCTCATTGAGAACGCCGATCAGTTGCTCGTCATCAAAAGGTCCGTTGATACCTAAAAGTGTATCGTCTCCGAGCTGATCTTCAATAACAAACTCTTGTGAGCCCTCAAACGACATTTGAAATGAATCTGTTGAGGGGTAGATCAGGACCAGCAGATTCATCCCAAAGCTCTTGTGAAGTTCTTTCGCCTTTGCCAACATATCTGGATATTTTTGCTGAAGGCTGAAGTAAATCTTCAAGGCCAAAGACTCGTGCATTTGCGAGAAGTAGATTCGAACCGGTCCATCAAAGATAGCCGAGTTAAATGCTGGACTAAAAAATCTGGATTGCATCAAATTCGAATAGCTGGCCTTCATCGCCGTCCCCCCTCGAGTCACAGACTTAGACTAGAAACGCTCCGAGGCAGAAATCAAAGACATTTTTAAGGAAATGACAGATTTCTAATGAATTCCTGACGCGCCACAGATAAGTCGTCCTTCGCGCCAAACACTTGTGACCGGGTGATGGCCGATCGAATAAAAAAGCGAGCGCCAATCTTCAGCGAGGACGACAAAGTCGGCAAACTTCCCCGCCTCGAGTGACCCAATTTCAGCTTGAAGTTTTAAAGCGCAAGCGGCGTTGTAAGTCAGCGCGGCCCAGACTTCAGGGAGTGTCATTTTCATTTCGAGCCGAGCCAGCAAACCCACCAGAGAGAGGTCCTGAGTCGGCGAGGTGCCAGGATTAAAGTCAGTGGCAAGAGCCACCCTCCCGCCCGCGTCGAGCAAAGCCCGAGCTGGGGGATAAGCGCATCGCATATACAGATCCGCGGCCGGCAAACAAACGGCGGTGGTTGAACTTTGAGCCAGGTTTTGAATTTGCTTTGGATCCAACTGAATCACGTGGTCGGCACTGCAAGCCCCTAGCTCGACAGCCAAACTTGTTCCGCCCGAAAGCGACAATTGATCGGCATGGATCGTGAGATCAAAGCCGAGTGCCTGCGCTTTTGCCAAAAAAGGCGCCGCCATCTCGGCGGTGAAGAAACCTTTTTCGATAAAAATATCCACGCGCTGAGCGAGTTTCTTTTTTTTAATTTTCGGTAGAAGCGTCGTTAAAAACTGCAAGTAGGCTGCCGGCGTCTTAAACTCGGGCGGCAGTGCGTGCGCACCCAAAAACGTCGAGATGATTCGGGGCCCCTGAATCGCCTGCTGGACCTGTAAAGTTTTGAGTTCATCTTTTTCATTCAGCGCGTATCCCGTTTTAACCTCTAAGGTGGTGACACCTTGGCCCATGAAGCGATCAGCCCGCAACTGGGCAAGCTTCAAAAGTGCGGCTTTTGAAGCCGAGCGCGTCGCCTTCATCGTTGCCAAGATCCCGCCCCCACGTGCCGAGATCTCTTGATAACTCACCCCGCGGTTGCGCTCTTCAAATTCAGAGGCGCGTTCACCCGCAAAAACAAGATGCGTGTGGCACTCAACAAATCCAGGAACAACGGCTGCGGCCTTCAAATCAATTTTTTTGCGAATCCGTTTCTGCAGCTCGCGCGGAATTTTGCTTTCAGCACCAGCCCAAACCAGACGGCCTCCTTGAATGAGCAAGGCCCCGTTGTTGATGAGCCCTACATCCGCATCTTGAATTGACCGACCTTGCTTTTGCGCCACGCCCGCCATCGTCACCAACTCTTTGATGCCATGAAAGAGGGTGAGCTTTTGCTCGAATCGATTTTTAGCTGCCCGATTTTTGGCTGCCCGATTTTTGGCTGCAGATGAGGCCGAGGCTTTTGTCATTTTGGCTTGGCTTTGCCTTGGTTTGAAACCGTCTCCATGGCCGCCTTCACCATCTCGGCGTCGCCGAGATATTCTTTTTTGATCACTTTTAAATCCCCATCCAATTCATAAAGAAGCGGAATCCCCGTGGGGACATTCACTTCCATGATTTGCTCGGACGTGAGGCCTTCAAGATACTGAATCAAGGCTCGTAAGCTATTGCCGTGGGCCACGAGCAAAAGACGCTCGCCCTTTTGAATGCGCGGAGCGAGCTCTTGTTTCCACAAAGGAAGAAAGCGGGCGACGGTGTCTTTGAGTGATTCACCACTCGGGAGTTCAGATGGACTCACATGACGGTAACGAGGATCATGCATCGGATGGCGTGCATCTTCTTTGGGCATCATCGGAGGAGGCGTGTCATAGCTTCGGCGCCAAATTTTGACCTGCTCTTCGCCATGACGGGCCGCAGTCTCGGATTTATTCAAACCTTGAAGACCGCCGTAGTGTCTCTCATTCAGCCGCCAACTTCGCGACACCGAAAGCCAAAGCATATCCATTTCTTCGAGCACCAACCAGTGCGTACGGATCGCGCGTTTGAGCACCGAGGTGTAGGACGCATCAAACTGAAATCCCAACTTTTTAAGAGTTTGACCGGAGGCTCGAGCTTCTGCTCGACCTTTTTCTGTGAGATCAACGTCCTGCCATCCGGTGAATCGATTTTCTTGGTTCCAGGTGCTCTCTCCGTGCCTGATCAGGACCAGCTTATGCATTTGAACTCCTTAGGTATCAGGGCTATCATGAAGCCGTTCATCTTGACGAGTGAAAAGCGAGGTTTTTTCGTGGCACAGTATGCGACTCGGGACAACGCCGACTATATCGACCAACTTTGGAATCAATATCAACAAAACCCCAATTCTGTTTCGGTGGAATGGCGCAAATTTTTTGAAGGTGTTGAGTTCGCCTCTCAAGGAACTAGCAACCGAAAAAGCCTGAGCGGAAGCTCTGCCATCACCGGCGGCGGGATCTCTGAAAAAGAATTGGATGTCTATCATCTGATCACGGCGTACCGCAATTACGGTCACTTCGAAGCGGACCTCGACCCTTTGACCAACACGCGTGCGCCTTCGGATCAATTGGCGCTCTCGCGCTTTAATCTGACCGAAGCCGATCTCGATCAGACGTTTCAAATTAGCGGCATCATCGGCAAGCCCGGCTCAAGCTTGCGCGAGATCATTGCCCACATGCGTGCTTGCTACTGCGGTAAGTTAACTGTGCAAGTGGCCGAAGCCTTGCCCGAGATTCGCAACTGGTTCATCCGCGAATTTGAGCAGCACAAAGAGACCTTCAAACTTTCGAGTGATCAGAAAAAAGAAATCCTTCATTCGTTGACTCGCACCGAGAGTCTCGAAAAATTTATCAATACCCGCTACGTGGGATCAAAACGCTTTTCGATCGAGGGCGGCGATGCCCTGATGCCCATGATGGAGTGGCTGGCGACTTACGGTCCCACCAAAGGCATTCAAGAGATCATGATCGGCATGGCTCACCGCGGGCGCGTGAATATTTTGGCCAATTTCATGGGTAAAGGCACCGAGTACATCTTTGCTGACTTTAACGGCCCGACCGAGACCGCGATTCCCATCGATGATTTTGACGGCGATGTGAAATACCATTTGGGTTATCAAAGCGACAAACAAGGGCCGCACGGCCCCATGCGCGTGAACTTGGCCTTTAATCCGTCGCACCTTGAAGCCGTGAACCCAGTTGTTCTTGGGATGGCTCGTGCAGCTCAGCGCCGCCGGGGTGACACGAAGGAACGCAAGGCCGTTGTCCCCGTTCTTATTCACGGTGATGCGGCGTTTGCTGCGCAAGGGATCGTCCTTGAAACCTTCCAAATGTCGCAGGTCAAAGGCTACACCATCGGCGGAACGATCCACTTAGCCATCGACAATCAAGTGGGCTTTACGACCAGCCCCGAGAACGCGCGCAGCTCACACTACTGCTCGGACGCCTCGAAAGTTCTGCACACCCCTGTTCTGCACGTCAATGGTGATGACGCCGAATCTTGCGTACGTGCGATGGATATCGCGATGCGCTTTCGCCAAGAGTGGAAGCGCGATATCGTCGTCAACATCATCTGCTACCGCCGCTATGGTCACAACGAAGGTGACGAGCCCGCGTTTACTCAACCCTTGATGTACGAGTTGATCCGCAAGCACCCCACACTTCGCGAAATCTACAGCAAAAAATTGCAAAGCGAAAACGTCGTCGACGCTCAGTTCGCCGACAACGCGATGACCGCGCGGATGGACTCTTTGCAAAAGATCTTTGAATCGACCAAAGCCACGCCCCCCAAAATTGAGCCGTTTAAATTTGACGGTTTCTGGAAGGGTTTGCGCAAAGGCAAAGCCGAAGATTTCGAAAAAGCCTGGGACACGACCTGTGACCTCGAAGCCTTGCGCAAAATCGGAACAGCGATTGCCCAAGTTCCCGGAGGCTTCACGCCTCATCCTAAATTGATCAAGCTTCTTGAAACCCGCAAAGACATGGCCGCCGGTAAAGTCCCGCTTGATTGGGGTATGGCCGAGCTCTTGAGCTACGGCTCGCTGCTGAATGAAGGCACCAGCGTACGGTTGACCGGACAAGACTGCGTGCGCGGGACCTTCACGCACCGTCACTCGGGTCTTTATGACGTTAGAACCGGCGAGCCCTACATGGCGCTCGATCACATCAACGGCGATAAAGTTGAGTTTTGTGTTTACGACTCGATCTTATCTGAGTACGGCGTGATGGGCTTTGAGTACGGCAACGCGATTTGTGACCCCACATTTTTGACTTTGTGGGAAGCGCAGTTTGGCGATTTCGGTAATGGCGCGCAAATCATCATCGATCAGTTCTTGATGTCGGGCGAATCCAAGTGGCAGCAGATGAACGGCCTGGTGCTTTTGCTCCCGCATGGCTACGAAGGCCAGGGCCCCGAGCACAGCTCAGCTCGGCTTGAGCGCTTTTTGCAGATGAGCGCGCAGAACAATGCACAGATTGCGAACCTCACGACGCCCGCACAGATCTTTCACGTGCTTCGTCGGCAGATCAAACGGCCTTTCCGCAAACCTTTGATTGTTATGTCGCCCAAATCTTTGCTGCGCCACCCGCGTGCGGTGTCGAGCATGGAAGAACTTGCAAGGGGCTCTTTCCAAGAGGTCATCCCCGATTCACTTCTCAAAGATCCTAAAAAAGTTGAGACCGTGGCTTTGTGCTCGGGCAAGATCTACTATGAACTTCTTGAAGAGCGCGAGAAGCTTAAGTCCGAGCGCACGGCGCTGGTTCGGGTTGAGCAGCTCTACCCCACGCCGGCTAAACAAATTGCGGCGGTGATGAAGTCTTACCCCAATTTGAAAAACGTGATTTGGGTGCAAGAAGAGCCAAAGAACATGGGCGCTTATCAGTTTTTTTATTTTAAACTGTCTGAGATTTTCATGAAAGAAGGCCTCACGCGCTTAGCCCTTCACTATGTGGGCCGCGGCGAACGTTCATCACCAGCGACGGGCTCGATCTACCGCCACAAGGTGGAGCAAGCCGAAATCGTGAAAAACTGTTTTACCATTTAAAGTTTTTAGAGTCGAAACCGGGCCTCTTTGCGGGGGCCTCCTGCGAGGAGCTGCAACGTGAAATACGAAATCAAAATCCCCACCGTCGGCGAATCCATCACAGAAGCCACCATTGGTGCGTGGATGAAAAAAAGCGGCGAAGCCGTGAGCCGCAATGATATTCTCTTGTCGATTGATACGGATAAAGCCTCGGTTGAAGTTGTTGCCGAACAAGACGGTGTACTCACAATTGTTGCTGAAGCCGGCAAGACTGTTCCCATCGGTTCTGTGGTTGGTTCGATTGATGGCGATGGCAAGGCGGCAGCAGCTCCCTTGCCTGCGAAAGACAGCAAACCCGCCGTGGCTCCGCAGCCGGCAGCAGGCGCCAGCGCCTCGTTGGGCACCGCCATTCATCCTGATCTGAGGAACCACCAATCCCCTGCCGTTGCTAAAATTGTGACCGAACGCGGTCTTGATGCCAGCACGATTCCAGGCACGGGCCGAGATGGCCGCCTGACAAAAGGCGACGTCCTGAGTGCTCCAGCCAAATCGGCTCCTGCACCGGCCCCCATCGCTGCCAAAGGTCCCTCAAAACAAGGTGATCAAAAACGCGTGCCGATGACAACCATCCGTAAACGGATTGCCGAGCGCCTCGTTCAGTCTCAACAAACAACGGCCACGCTCACGACTTTTAACGAAGTCGACATGACTCGCGTGATGGACTTGCGCGCCAAGTACAAAGATAAATTTAAAGAGCGCTACGGCGTGGGTCTTGGCTTCATGGGCTTTTTTGTGAAGGCTTCGATCGAAGCGCTCAAGGCGTACCCTGCGGTCAACGCGTTTATCGAAGGCACCGAGCTTGTTTATAACAACTACTACAATGTCGGAATGGCCGTCGGCACAGAAAAGGGCCTGATCGTTCCTGTTGTCAAAGACGCCGACAACTTGAGTATCGCGGGTGTTGAAGCCGCGATTCGTGACTACGCCGTCAAAGCACGTGAAGGCAAAATTGCGATTGATGATTTAAACGGCGGAACCTTTACGATTACCAATGGCGGGGTTTACGGCTCGCTGATGTCGACGCCGATTTTAAATCCTCCGCAATCTGGAATCTTAGGACTTCATAAAATCGAAGAGCGCGCGGTTGTGATCAATGGCAAAGTCGAAGTCCGTCCGATGATGTACTTGGCGCTCTCTTACGATCACCGCGTGATCGACGGCAAAGAGGCGGTCAGCTTCTTGGTCAAAGTTAAAGAAGGCATCGAAGATCCAGAGCGTTTGCTCCTCGAGATCTAAAGCGACAGTCAAGCACAGTAAGGATAAAGCATGGCAGAGCATCAATTTGATTTGGTCATCATCGGTTCGGGTCCCGCCGGGTATATTTGCGCTATTCGGGCCGCGCAGTTGGGTCTCAAAACAGCCGTCGTCGAAAAAGATAAGACTTTTGGCGGTACTTGTTTAAACGTGGGCTGCATTCCCTCGAAGGCTTTACTTGAGAGTTCTGAGTTGTTTCACATGGCAGGGCATGACAGCGAAGCTCATGGGATTCAAATCAGCAGCGTCAAATTGGACCTCGCCAAAATGCTCGCGCGCAAAGACAAGATCGTTAAAGATCTGACGAATGGAATTTCTTTTTTGTTCAAAAAGAACAAAGTGGAAACCTTCAAAGGGACCGGTCAAATTTTGGCCGTCGGTAAAGTTGAGGTCCATGGCGCTGACGGAAAAACCATTCTCAATGCCAAACACATTGTTTGCGCAACGGGATCGATCCCGACGGAGCTTCCTTTTCTAAAATTTGACGAAAAAAAAATTGTCTCGTCAACAGGAGCGCTCGCGCTCGAGAAGGTCCCAAGGCATTTGATCGTTGTTGGTGGGGGCGTGATTGGACTTGAGCTGGGTTCGGTTTGGTTGCGCTTAGGCGCGCAAGTGACGGTTGTTGAGTACGCCGACAAGATCTGCCCGTTCATGGACCAACAAGCGGTCACTGTTTTGCGCAAATCGATGGAAAAACAAGGCATGAAGTTTATCACCAGTGCCAAAGTCATCGGCTCAAGCGTCAAGGGTGACAACGTCACGATCACGTATGAAGACATGAACGACAAGTCATCTCAAACTTTGGACGGCGATGTCGTCCTCGTTTCAACGGGCCGCAAACCTTACTCTGAAGGTCTGGGTTTAGAAACCGTTGGTGTGCAAAAGGACCAACGTGGTTTTGTGACCGTGGATAAACATTGGCAAACCAATGTTCCGGGCATCTATGCAGTGGGGGATCTTATTCCGGGACCGATGCTTGCGCACAAAGCTGAAGATGAGGGCGTTGCCATTGCCGAATGTCTGGCCGGTCAGGCGGGCCACGTCAATTACGACACCGTTCCTTCGGTGATCTACACCTTCCCCGAGGTGGCGAGCGTGGGCCTAACTGAAGAACAGTGCAAAGAGCGTGGGCTTCAGTACTCTGTCGGGACCTTTCCTTTCATGGCCAATGGCAGAGCCAAAGCCTTAAACCAAACCGACGGCCTAGTTAAGATTATCGCCGATAGCAACTCGGACAAAATCATCGGTGGACATATCGTTGGTCCCCGCGCCTCTGAGTTGCTGGGTGAAATTGTGGTTGCGATGGAGTTCGGTGGCTCAAGTGAGGATTTGGCGCGAAGTTTTCACGCCCATCCCACCTTGAACGAAGTCGTTCGCGAAGCAGCACTTGCCGTGTCTAAACGCGCCCGCCAGATGTAGGAATCGGGGATTCTGACTTGGCGAGCTTCAAAGACTGCGTCATCGCCACGGCCAGTTGAAACAGAGCACGGGCGCCGACATTGCCGTCCCACTCGTCTCCTTCTTGGCCAGGAGCGACTTCAACGAGATCGGCACCGACCACTTGGCGGCCCGATTTGACGACTTCTTGAATGAGCATTGTTGTTTCAAAAAGCTCCAGACCACCCGGAACTGGCGTGCCGGTGTTGGGGCAAAGTTTGGGGTCCAGTCCATCGATATCAAAACTGATATAAACTTTGGGTCCAAGGTGAGACACAATTTCTTGGCAAATTGATTTCCAAGACTCGCCGCTGAGTTTGCGAGTCTGAACATCCCAATCAAAGTAGGTCTCAATGCGAGGATCGGCTTTAATCATTTTGGTTTCGATGGCCGAAACATCTCGGATGCCAACTTGAACGAGCTTGCTGACTTTGGGGTGCTTGAGCACATTGAACATGATCGAGGCGTGTGAATCTTCAAAGCCCTCGTAGGCCTCACGCAAATCGGCGTGCGCATCAAAGTGCAAAACGCTGACGCCATCAAAATGGTCTGCCGCCGCGCGGATGGGACCAAGGCTTACGCTGTGGTCACCGCCAAAAGACAAAACCCATTTGCCGGCTCTCAGTTGTTCGCGTGCGACACTTTCACTCCATTGATGCAAATCGCGGCACCCGGCATTGGCCTCTTTGAGGATTTGCTGCATTTCGGGTGAAGTGCTGACGTCGCCGCCTTCTTCTAAGAATTCGATGTACTTCTCGGATTTGGCGCGAAGCTTTTGGCTTTTGGTCAACCAGCTCAGGTCCATCTCGAGTGTATGCAAAGGCATCTTCCAAATCTCGTCCATATAGGGTGAGTACAAATCAAGCTGGTACGAGGCATTCAGAATAGATTCGGGACCGTTGACGGTGCCGGGCCGGTACGAGGTGGTCACATCCCAAGGGATGGGGAACATGACGACACGGGCTTCGCTGGCGGCGCATTCAAGACCCATAAACTGCCCATTGCGAACACCGACGCCACTTGGATCTGAGAGAAGACGGCTTTTCGAATCTGTCATGCTTAAACCCTTCGAATCCCGGATCGTGGAGGATTCTCTTTGGGAATAGAGCCATTCACAGCTCAAATCAAGGAGAAATCCAATCCGCCACCCACCACCGCTACGGATGTAAAACCACCACCGCTACGGATGTAAAACTCTTATCTTATCTTATCTTTTCTTATCTTGCCTGACGGCAAAGTTCGGTCAGGATTTCGAGGCCGGATTTGAGTGCCGGATTTTTCACCTCGCTCATTGCTTTAGGCTCGAAGTTTGAAATCAAAGTCGTTCGATAATCAAAGCAATTCTCTTTCTTAAAGCGCCCGTCCCGCGGAATCTCACTCAAAACGGCGGCCAGCTGATCCATATAGATTTCATCGGACTCGGCTTGACGGGACTCCTTCTTGCGAACGCGCGCGACTTCAGCTTCAGTTTTCTTAAGGAGCCGAAACAGATCACTATTTTTTTTGGCGCGCTCCATGTTGCGCTGTAAATTCAAAACTTCGTTCTCGACCTTTTGGCGAACATTCAGGCTTCCGCGGTCCACCGCTTTTTGTCCTAACAAAGCGCTAGGCGAAAGCAAACCTAGTACGACGAGGACAATGACAGATATGAGTCCGAGACGCATGTGCCCTCCTTAAAAGTGCTGTTTAAAACTTTGGCGTGTGCCATCACCCGGGGAAGAAAATCCTTGGAACCTGAACTCTGGTACATCATCAAGTATTGCGCAAAACTCATGCTCCCGATTTCAACCGACGCAAGCCCGCGCTGTTGCAGCAAATCGGGTTCAAAACGAAAATCACCTTCTTCAACCGGCCGCCCTAAACCCTGCTTCATCGCCGCTAAGCGGGACTCGATGAAGTTTTTCAAATACAAGACAGCTGAGCGCGGTCCCGCATCAAAGCCCAGCGTGATCAAAAGCTGTTGTAGCTGCTCGGATTCCACTCGCTTGAGCCCCGCCTGCTGAAGAAGAGAAATGATCTCATATTGTTTGAGCCCTTCACGAACCACGACGGCGTGCTGTTCATACTTGATCGCAAGGTAAATCAAATTCCGAAGCGGATTTTGAGGCGGCGCCATCACACTGCAAACGCCCTTGCCCGCTTTCTCGGAAGTCTGAATCGGCAAAGCCTGGATCTTGTCTAAATAAGGGCGCAGACGCTTACAGCTCTCAAGGTCAGAATTTTGAACACGCGTTTTAATTTGATCAAAGCTCACATTTGCATTCTGGATTTCAGCAGGAGATAGATGCCCGATCCCCGCGCTAAATCCTGCGCTCATCGCATTCAGGTGAAATCCGGACTCGGCAAATAATTTAGGTAAGAACTCTTTTTGTGGAATCTCAAAACATGAGGTCACATCACCAAACAAATTGTAAACCACATTCACGTAGTTCTCGGACACACAGGGCTTGTGCAAGCCTGGCTTCGCGACACTGCTTGCATTTGCACATTGCGCGAACTCAGTCCGTCCACTCTCGGGTCCCCACGTCAGTGCTTGACGCTTCATCATGTAAGTCAAGCAGGCTCTTGGAAAGTCTGCCGCCGCGCGAGCTCGCACATCTCTATAAATGGGCGGAAACTTGTCGACTTCGCTGCTGAGATAATTGCGATCTGGGTCGCAATCGGCCGCTGTCTCAAACTCAAAGATCTGCGAATCACTCTCGACCGATTGGTCCTGACCACGACGAAAAAGATCTCGAACTTGCTCCAGTAAAGGCGGCTCAGATGAAACCGAGTTCGGTCCTGCCAAGCTTCCTTTTTGCCAACGATGGTACAGCAAAGCCGTCGCGATCGACGCCGCTACAAAAACCATCACAAAAAGAAAACCAAACCGATTCAAAAAACCCCCTGCGGATCAGAGCACTTATCAGCTTTAAAATGGTTTTAATTGAGTCCAAATTTGGGACAAGGACCGTCAGAAAGTGCCGCCCCCGAGGTGGGAACAATTTTAGACGTTGAGTCCGGGTGATGTTCGTCTAGGGCTTGCAGCGGATGGCACCCATTTGCTTTTTGGCGTGCTCATTTTCAATGCCTTTCGCCGATCCTGGCAAGACGGTCATGACGACAGATCCCGATCGGCGAACAAAAGCCGTGTACGAGTACTGCGCAATTTCTAACCCGGCAGCGGTTGGCGCCAAGTCGATGTGAGCCATCGCGGAGACTCGCTTCTCCATCATCCCTTGGAGCGCAACAAAGTTACCGAGCGAATAAATCACCAAGGCCGGTCTGCCATCAGGACTGGCCAGCCACTCGGTTGTTTGCAAAACATGGGGATGACTCCCGATGATCGCACGAGCCCCCGCCTCCACCCAGCTCCGGGCCCACTGCTTTTGCTTTTGATTGGGCCGAGACTGGTACTCATCGCCCCAGTGTGGAAACACCAAAACAGCGTCCGTTTGCACTTTGAGCCGGCTGATCTCATCGACGACTTCGCGGCTGTTGCACATCAACACTTGATTTGAAGAATCGCGCATGCCGTTGGTCATTTCAGTGCACGCAATCACGCCGATCTTGCGGTCTTTAACTCTGACAACCCGTGAGCGCGGCTCCGCGGATCCGCGCTCACGGGTGCCGACAAAATCAAGCCCCCGGTTTTGTAGCTCTTGAACAGTGCGGTCAACGCCGAGCGCGCCGCGGTCCAGGGAGTGGTTGTTCGCCGTCGTCACCAAATCCACACCGCTCAATTTTAAGTCCTCAATAATGACAGGATGATAATTAAAAACAAAATTTCCGCCCGAATACACCTGCTCGTCATACACGAAGCCAGGATCACGAACGGCACGGCCTCCCGCCGCGACACCCGGAGCGGTCGGCGCCTCAAGGTTCGCGGTCGCGAAATCGGCTTCATTCAAAAGCGGAATGAGGGGACGCCAAAGAGTCCGAAATCTTTCGCTCGATGAAATGGCGGCCTCGTACAATCCTCGGTGCACGAGAATATCCCCCACCGAAGAGATGCGAATCGCCTCAGGCCTCCGCGGGCACTCGGCTCCGACGGCAACAGCCGAAAAACCGAAAACAAAAAGAAGGACTGTTTTCAACATCGCATCTCCAAACAGTTGAGACGGGGCACACCCCATCACTCGAAAGACGCCAGAAGGCGCCCAGAGACCTACCGGGTATAAGCAGCTTATGCGCTACGCGTCAATAGCTGGTTATTCGTCTCAAGGAGGCTCGATCCCACGCCTGAACCTCGCGCGTTCCCCGTGAAAAAATTAGAACGGATGCCACCGCTGACGAAAGCGCGGTTTGGGCTTCTGAAGCCATTTTTCTATTCAAGCCAGAGTGATTTTACCCCGCGCTCTTGCGCGACCTCTTTGGCAGCTTCATACCCCGCATCGAGGTGACGAAACACACCCATTGCCGGATCCGCCGTGAGCACCCGCTCAAGCCGCTTGGCGGCCTCGGGAGTTCCGTCAGCTAGGATGACTTGACCCGAGTGCTGACTGTAACCCATGCCCACACCGCCGCCATGGTGTAAAGACACCCAGGTCGCGCCGCAAGCCGTGTTCACCATCGCATTCAACAAAGGCCAATCACTAACAGCATCAGAGCCATCCTTCATCGCCTCCGTTTCACGGTTGGGCGAAGCCACGCTTCCGCAATCCAAATGATCGCGGCCAATGACGATGGGAGCTTTTACCTTTCTGGTTCGAACGAGTTCGTTAAAGAGCAAACCCGCTTTGGCGCGCTCGCCATACTCGAGCCAGCAAATGCGTGCCGGCAAGCCTTGAAAGTGAATGCGCTTTTCTGCCATCTCGAGCCAACGCAAGAGATCTTTTTTATACGGAAACAACTCGCGAAGCGCATCGTCAGTGACTTTGATATCCGCCGGATCCCCGCTCAAGGCCACCCAACGGAACGGACCACTTCCTTTGCAGAACAAGGGGCGAATGTAGGCCGGCACAAATCCCGGAAAATCAAAGGCCTCTTGGACTCCCCACTCCTGAGCTCGAGCACGCAAATTGTTGCCGTAATCAAAAGTGATGGCGCCGCGTTTTTTCATCTCGAGCATCCCGCGCACATGGTGGGCCATGCTGTCGTAAACTTTGTCTAAATAAGCTTTCTCGTTCTCTTCACGAAACTGCTTGGCCTTCTCAACGCTGTAACCAACCGGAATATACCCCACCAGTGGATCATGCGCTGAGGTCTGATCCGTTAAAAGATCGGGAGTAAAGTTTTTCTCAATCATCTGCCAAATCACTTCAGACATGTTGCCCAAAAGCGCAATCGACTTGGCTTCTTTGGCCGCCGTATATTTGCGGACGCGCGCAAGGGCATCATCAAGATCGGTTGCGACCTCGTCGACGTAGCCCGTTTTCAATCGCTTTTGAATGCTCTCGGGATCAACTTCAACGGCCAAAACGGTGGCGCCCGCAAAAACACCGGCCAGTGGCTGGGCGCCGCCCATCCCGCCAAGACCGGCGGTCAAGATCACGCGGCCTGAAAGACCCGCTTCACCAAAAGCTTGGCGACCGGCTTCAACAAACGTTTCATAGGTACCTTGAATAATTCCTTGGGTGCCAATGTAAATCCAAGAGCCCGCCGTCATCTGGCCGAACATCATCAAGCCTTTGCGGTCGAGCTCATTAAAATGCTCCCACGTCGCCCACTTCGGAACCAAATTGGAGTTGGCAATCAAAACTCGGGGGGCATCTGTGTGGGTGCGCAAAATGCCAATCGGTTTTCCGCTTTGAATCAATAGAGTTTCATCATTCTCGAGAGTTTTAAGAGCCGACAAAATTTTATCAAAGCACTCCCAGTTGCGGGCCGCTTTTCCGATGCCGCCGTAGACAATCAGTTGATCAGGATTTTCGGCAACCATCGGGTCCAAATTGTTTTGCAGCATGCGGTACGCAGCTTCTTGTTGCCAGCCTTTGCAATTGAGTTTGGTTCCAGTTGGCGCTTTGATTATTCTCATTGGCAGCGATCTCCTTCAAAATTTTAAAAAACTACCACTCGAGCGAGCCCGTGTGTTTTTCAACCAGCTTCGAGATGGCGCGAGACTCGATCAGCGAGGAACACGCTTGCATGTCCAACGCAAACACCCGGTCTTTTTTAGCGTAGGGAGCTTTCTCACGAACAAGGGAGTGTAAGGCTTCAAGAGCGGGCGTTGTTTTCAAAGGGCGCAAGATATCGAGCGCCTGCGAAGCACTTAAAAGCTCCATGCCCAGCACATGGCGAGCATGGGTCAAAATCGTTCGAAACTTGCGCGCGGCAATTGTGCCCATACTCACATGATCTTCTTTATCTGCACTGGTTGGAATCGAATCCACACTCGCAGGATGAGCTAAAACTTTGTTCTCGCTCACTAAACTTGCGGCGGCGACCTGCACGATCATGTGGCCTGAATTGAGTCCACCATCAACCGTCAAAAACGCAGGGAGTGCACTCATCGCCGGGTTGATGAGTTTGGCAATCCGCTGCTCACTGATACTGGCCAACGACGAAAAACAAATACCGGCAAAATCCATCGAGAAGGCCACGGGCATGCCGTGAAAGTTTCCGCAGGACAGAACTTTATTCTCAGTCGCAAACACCAGGGGATTATCGGTCGAAGAATTGGCCTCGGTCTCGAGCACACGCCAGACGTGGGCCAGGGTGTCTTTCACAGCCCCATGCACAGCGGGCATACAGCGCAGTGAATAGGCGTCTTGCACACGATTGCAATCGCGGTGACTTTCGGCAATGGCCGAGGTCTCGCCCAAAATCTTCATGAGGTTGCGCGCGGTCTTGGCTTCGCCGGGGTGGGCCCGGGTGGCCGAGATCAAAGGATCAAAGGCTTTGCGTGAGCCCATCAAAGTCTCGAGCGAGAGCGCGCCAATGACATCGGCGGCCAAGACAATCTCGCGGGCTTCGCCCGCCGCTAACATGCCGACAGCCGTCATCACCTGACAACCATTGATCAACGAGAGGCCCTCTTTGGCTTTTAAAACCAGTGGGTGAAGATTCTTTTTTTGCAAAACGTCTTGGACAGCGACACGCCGGCCGTCATCACTCCAGCACTCACCCTCACCTATCAGTGCAAGCGCTAAGTGAGACAGCGGAGCCAAATCACCACTGGCGCCCACCGATCCTTGCGAGGGGATCACGGGAATAATGTCATGATTTAAAAAATCAAGAATCTTTTCGACAACGGCAGGACGGATCCCGCTGTGTCCACGCGCCAAGGCATTGGCGCGCAAAAGCATCATGGCGCGGGTCTGTTGTTTAGTAAAAGGTTCGCCGATGCCCGCCGAGTGCGAGCGGATGAGGTTGCGCTGAAGCTCTTCGATTTCTGAATCGCTGATTCGAACCGATGAAAACGCGCCAAAGCCGGTGTTCACACCGTACATGACTTCACCCGACGAAATGCGCTTGTCGATATAATCGCGCGAAGCCTGCCTCTTTTGCTTTGAATCCGAACTCAAAGCAAATTTGTCATTCCCAGCCGCAGCCAGC